>NZ_CP048833.1:2482892-2793253 GCF_012971725.1 Pseudomonas multiresinivorans | reverse complement strand
TACGCCGGCCCCGAATCGGTCGAACCGGCGTCGCAGGCGATCACATGAGGAGCGAGCGAGATGCCACGCTCCAGCGAGCTTTCCTTGAAGCCGGTCCCCACGGCGCCGTTTGGCGCCAGAACACGAATTTCCATGCGTGTCTCCGTCTGGCGAACACATACATTGATCAATATATGTATTCTGTTGATGTTGACAGCAAGATATATAGAGCCTCATAAATAGTAAATCTGTACAAAATCCATCAACCCGAGGCCGGAATGTCCACCCCAGAAGACGATCTCTACCTCAGCGCCGACGAGGCCGCCGCAGCGCTCGGTATCAGCCTTCCGACCCTCTATGCCTATGTCAGCCGGAAGAACATCCGCTCGATCAAGGTCGACGGTTCGCGCAGCCGTAAATACTGGGCCGCGGATATCGAACGCCTGCGCAAGCTCAAGCCAACTGCCGGAGCTGGCAGCGATACACCGCGCGTCGGCGCGCAGAGTTCGATCACGCTGCTGACGGACAAGGGGCTGTATTACCGGGGGCAGGACGTTACGCAGCTGGCTGCCAGTTCCAGTGTCGAGGAAGTGGCCGAGTTGATGTGGCAGTCAGCGGGAGCATTCGCTTCCCCTGTTCCCCGTCGACCGAAAGGGACCGGCGCGCTTCTCAAGGCTGTGAGTGATCTCGCCGTCGGCGAAAAGCTGGTCGCGCTCTTCCCCATGCTGGAACGGGAAAACCCGCGCGCCCACGACCTGTCGGTCGACGGCTATGCCCGCACCGGCGTCGATGTCGTACGCTGGTTTGCGGCCTTGCTGGTCGGCGCAGCGGCTCCGGATGAGCGCCCCCTGCATCGTTTCATCGCGGAATCACTGGGCGTGGATGAAGCATTGGCCGACCTGATCCGCCAGGTACTGATCCTTTCCATCGACCATGAACTTGATCCGACCACCTACAGCGTCCGGGCAGCCGCCAACACCGGCATCACGCCCTACTACGCCGCCATCGTAGGAATCGCCTCATCGCGGGGCCGGCACCTCGCCTATGGTCGCAATGAATCGGTAGCGCGCCTGCTGGATGACATCTGCACGGCCCGCAACCCCGCCGACCCAATCGTCCAGCGCTTCCGCGAGGACGGCTCCATCCTGGGCTTCGGCTCCAACCAGCATGGCGAGAGTGACCCGCGGGCATCCTTCCTGCTGCAGAGCCTGCACAGGCTATTCGCCAGGGATGCGGAGTTCCGCAGCCTGCTGGGAGCCGCCGCGGTTGCCGAAGAGCTGACCGGGCAGCCGATGGACTTCATTCTCCTGCTGACCTTCGTCGGACGGAAACTGGGCCTGCAGGGCCAGGAGATCGCCCTTGCTGGTGTCGGTCGTGCCATTGGCTGGATCGCTCACGCCAGCGAGCAGTACCACCAGCACCCGCTGCTGCGCCCGCGCGCCCGCTATACCGGCAACCTGCCAGACTGAAACGACGAGGCCCGCCTTCTTCAAGGCGGGCCTCTATCTCGGCTGCTAGCGTATGCCGATGGTGCGCAGAGCTGCAGGCGTAAAGTCGGAAGTCTTCGCCTTCAGGCCAAATCGATAGGCATCCTTGATCTGGTTGAACATGCCGTTGGCAAGGTAGCGCCCGGAGGTCAGGTCATAGGTCATTTCACCCGCGCTGATCACCACCTTCTGGTCATAGAAAGGCAGCGTGTGGTTTTCCGATACCCGCCACAGCGTCCCGCGGTTGTCGTAGTGATCGGCTTCGAGGATGGTCCAGGTGTCTTCATCGATGAACAGATGGCGCTTGGCGTAGACATGGCGTTGTCCGGCCTTCAGGGTCGCTATCACTTCCCATACCCGGTGCAGTTCGTAGCGGGTCAGATCCTGGTTGATATGCCCCTTTTGCACCAACTGGTCCGGTGTATTGGCGGGGTCAGCGAGGCGGAAGCTGTTGTAGGGCACGTACAACTCGCGCTTGCCGACCAGTTGCCAGTCGTAGCGGTCCGGCGAGCCGTTGAACATGTCGAGCTGATCGTTGGTGCGCAGGTTGCCCGGGCCGGGGCTGTCGTAGGCAACCTGGGGAGCGCGGCGAACCCGTCGTTGGCCTGCGTTGTACTGCCAGGCCATCCGGGGCTCGGCAACCTGGTCGAGGGTTTCATGAACCAGCAGCACATCGCCGACATCCCGCGCAGGTGCGATATTCAAGGAAGTGAAGTAGTACAGGATGTTCTTCGAGCGCTCCGGATCGTAGTCGGTGAGCTGGTTGCTGTAGGCGAGGCGATCGCGCTCCGTTTTCCAGGAGTAATCGCCGCTGGGCGTCACCAGGTAGCTGCTGGTCTCGCGATCGAAACTGCCGCCGCGGTAGCGCGTGATGTGGTTCCAGATCACCTCAAGGCCGTTTTGCGGAACAGGAAATGCCAGGGGCGCCTGGTAATCCTTCAGGCCGTTGCCGCCGGCAACAAGCTGCGTGTGCGTTGCATTGAGCTTCGCGGCAGCATAGGCGCTGTCCGGCCAGGCCGCTGTACGATGGCTGGCGTATACCGGAATGCGATAGGTCTGCGGGTAACGCTGAAACATCGCCTGCTGGCCTGGAGTCAGCTGGCCCTTGTAGCTATCCAGGTTCGCAGGTGTGATGACGAATAGCGGTTTCTCTCCGGCAAACGGGTTGCCGTGAGATCCGTCCCTGACTTGCCCCGCATCAGGTGCAAGACCGCCGGTCCAGGCGGGGATAGTCCCCGCCTCATTACCCGCGCGCTCGGCACCAACCGGCGTCAGCGTTGAGCCCAGCTGCGCCGCCTTGGCCGCATCCACGGCGGCCAGAGAGAGTGGGCTGACGAGCGAAAGGCAGAAAGACAGCAGACCCGCTGCCGGAATGGCATTTCTCATTTCTTGTTCCTCAGAAACTGACGCCGAAACTGACGCTCAGGAAGTCTCGATCGGTGTTGGTGGTGTACTTGCCACCGAAGAAGTCGGTGTAGCTGATGCTGGCGTTGTACTTGGACAGGTAGACGGCGTTCAGGCCGACGCTGACGGCCTTTCCCCCTTCCGTGAAGTTCGGCCCATAGCCCTGGACGTCATGGGACCAGGACAGGTTCGGGGTGAGGTCGAGTCCACCGATGACGCCGTTGTAGGTCAGCGCGGAGCGCAGGCGATAGCCCCAGGAGTTGCGGGTGTAGAAGCCATCGCTGTTGCAGTACTCCGGCCGGCCACTGAGCAACGTGGTGCACAGGTTGCTGCCGTCGGCGCCGTAGTACTCGCCGGGGCCGAACGGACTGGCGCGACCGTAACGAAGGTGCCCGTAGGTGCCGTCGTCGATGCCGGAGATGTGGTTGTAGCCAACCTCCCCCACCAGCGTGAGCCGGCTGGCCCCCAGGACCTGGTCAAAGGTCTCGGTGACCGTGGTCTGGACCTGAGTGAATGGCACCCGTTTGTAGCCATGGATGGTGTCGCCGGGGATGCCGGAGTTTTCGATGGGTGTCGGAACGATGGGCGACAGGCGCAGCGTCGCGTAGATCAGGTCATCGAAGCCGAGCGGCATGTTCGGCCGATGGCTGATCTCGCCTTCCACGGCGGCGCCGGCGATGTTGGTACTGAAGCTCATGCCATAGAGGCGGATGTCCTCGGGATACTCCACGAAGTAGGTCGCCGAGGCGGCTCCGAAACGCGGCGCCGTGAAGGGGTTGGCCGTGGTCATGGTCGAGCTGCCGATGGGCAACCGGCTGTGATAGTTCATCCAGTAGAAGCTCAATTCGGTGTCGTTGAGCTCCGGCACGAACCATCGCAACGCCAGGCCGTACTGACCACCGTCGCGTGGCTCGCGGTCCGGCCCGCGCGGCAGGAAGATCGTGTTGCCGTTCTGCCCGCTGTTGTCTGAAGTGCCGGGCTTGATGTCCTTGCCCTGGAGGACATAACGGTCGTCGCAGCCCTTTGCCGGCAGGTCGGAGCTGGCGAAGAAGGTCCCGCAGTTGTCGGCTACCGTGCCTTGCCACTTCAGTTGGTAGAAGCCCTCGACGCTGACGGCATCGCTGATGCTCTGCTGCAGATAGATCATCTGCACAGGAATCAGCCCTTCCTTCAACTCGGAGCCAGGCCGCCGCAGCGCGTTGGCATCCAGCGGGTTGATGCTGTTGATGCCGCCCTGGATGAAGGTGCTGCCGCCCCAGCTCACCACCTGCTTGCCCAGCCGCATGGACCCCGGCTGACCGGCGAGTTCGTAGTTCCGGTAGACGAAGGCATCGAGGAACTGTGCCCCGGAGGAGCGCGCAGCCTGGTCGCGGCCGTTATCCTGGATGTCATACAGACGCTGGTGTCCGTCCTTGAGTTCGAAGTCGTACCAGTATTTGCCGCGCAGGAAGCCACCCCAGTCCCCGTACTTCAACTCCAGGTCATGGGTGCCCTTGAAGATCCTGGAGAACGTATCGCCCTTCTTGAAATTCAGTCGACCGTCATCCGTGGTCTGAGAGTCCCCACGGCCACCGTTTGCCTTGCTGATGAAGTTGGGGTTGGGGTCACTCATCGCCCAGCTCTGACCCACCGAGAGCGATGAGTCGAACTGGCCCTGAACCTCCCCGAGTTCGAAAGTCACCGCGTGGGCACCGGATGCCAGCAAAGCAGGGACGAGGCTGCCGAGCGCGGCTGGCAGGCGCCGGCGGTAGTAGGTTCTTTCCACGTATTCCACCTTGTTATTGTGCTTATGGAAGCAGAATCCGGTTCTTGATGACCGGCACAGCACAGCAGCCCAGGGCGAGGTCGCCGACAATATATTGATTAACTATCAATATATTGATCAACTGCAATGCAAGACGAACCTAATCAATTAATTGAGGGATGTAAATCTGTACGGATTTCGTCAACCTGAGCGGGTACCCGAAGCGAGGGATGCAGACTGAGGAGCCTGTGGTGACGCAAGGCACCCGGCCATCGATGGAAATCAGAGACAAGCGAAGGGAGGCTTCCAGCCAGAATCGGACACTCGCCGGAATGCAGTTTTCAAGCACTGCCACATCCCGTATATTTGATAACTATTGTCGTTTGCAAATTGTTCTTAGGGGATTGCAATGCAGGGAGATTCGTCGCTGCAGTCGGTAGGGATGCTGTACCGCGACCATCACGGCTGGCTGCGCGGCTGGCTGCGTCAGCGCCTCAACGACTCCGCCGATGCGGCCGACCTGGCGCAGGACACCTTCGTGCGCGTGCTGATGGCCAAGAGCGCCGGGGTGATTCGCGAACCCAGGCACTACCTGCAGACCATCGCACGGGGACTGGTGATCGACCTGTACCGCCGTCGCTCACTGGAGCGTGCCTACCTGGATGCGCTGGCCCTGCTGCCCGAGGCGGTCCAGCCGTCCCTCGAAGAGCAGGCCCTGCTCCTCGAAGCGCTGACGGAAATCGACCGAATGCTGGATGGCCTGGGGCAAAAGACCCGGCAGGCCTTCATCCTGTCCCAGCTCGAAGGGCTGACCTACAGCCAGATTGCCGAGCGACTGGGCATCTCCATCCGCACCGTCAACAAGTACATGGCCAAGGCCATGGAACACTGTTGCCTGGCCATGGCGGGTCTCTCGTGAACGATGCCCTCAGACCGAATGAGCGCGAGGCCATCAGCGAAGCAGCACGCTGGTATGCACGACTCGCCAATGAATCGCCTGCTGCCAGCGACCAGCAAGCCTGGCAGCGCTGGCTGGCGGCCGACCCGATCAATCAGCGCGCCTGGCAGCGCATCGAATCGGTGAACCTGCAGATGGCCCGGGTACCGGGTCGCCTGGCTGCTGCAACCCTGTCCTCGGCCGGAGCGTCGCGCCGCCAGGTGCTGCGCAGTGTCGTGGTGCTCGCCTCTCTGGGCGGGCTGGCCACCCTGGGTTGGCGCAGCGATACGCGTCAACGCTTCACCGCCGGCTACAGGACCGCAGTGGGTGAGCGCCGCGCTTTCACCCTGGCGGACGGCAGCCAGATGCTGCTCAACACCGACAGCGCGGTGGATGTGCGCTTTGACGCAAACCAGCGCCTGATAATCCTGCGTGCCGGCGAGGTGCTGGTGAGCACCGCCAGCGATACCCTCGACAGGCCATTTCGCGTGCAGAGCCCCGATGCCAGCGTGCGCGCACTCGGGACTCGCTTCACCGTGCGCAGCTGGAGTGGCGGTACCGATGTGGCGGTACTGGAAAAAGCCGTCGAAGTGACTGTTCCGGGACAGCGCAATGCCCTGCGCCTGGAGGCAGGCCAGCATACCCGCGTCGCCTCCGGAGTCATCGGCCCCGTGCAGGCCAACAGCGCCTCGGTGGGTGCCTGGGAACAGGGCAGCCTGATCGCGATCGACCGCCCGCTGGGAGAGTTGCTGGACGAACTCGGACGTTACCGCCACGGCTGGCTGAGGTGCGACCCGCGTATCAGCGGCCTGCGCATTTCCGGAGCCTTCCCCCTGGATGACACCGACCTCGCGCTGCGATCCCTGGAGCGCAGCTTCCCCGTCACGGCGGTGTATCGCACGGGGTATTGGGTAACCGTGATTCCGCGCAGCTGACGCTGTCAGAACGCCGGCAAAAAATAATTCTGAACACCGTGCACTTTCTTCGTCCCTGGTTCGGCTTTCCCGGCATCAGTGACCCACTTGGTCACCACTACCGGGGAGAGACCATGTTGTATCCGTTCGTTCGCCATCGGCTCGCCATCCATGTGCAGGCGGCCCTCTTCAGCGTCGCCGTCGTGGGCGTACCCGCCATCCAGGCCGCAGAGCCGGTATCGTCCGGCACAGTGCAGAGCGTCCGGCAGTACGACATCGCTGCAGGCTCTCTGACCGAAGTGCTCAGCCGCTTCGCCAGCGAGGCCGGAGCAGCGCTTTCGTTCGATGCCAGCAAGACTGCCAACCGGCAATCGGACGGCCTGCATGGCAGCTATTCGAGAGAGGCCGGGTTCGCCACCCTCCTTGCCGGCACCGGCCTGCGCGCGGTCGATCAGGGTGGCAGCTACGTGCTGGAGGACATTCCGACAGCACTGGAAATGAGCGACACGGTCGTTACCGGCCAGGGCCTGGGACCAACGACGGAAGGCTCCGGCTCCTACACCTCGAACGAAGCCACGATCGGCAAGTCCACCCAGCGACTGAAGGACATCCCGCAATCGGTGACCGTCATCACGCGCAAGGCGATGGACGACCAGCGCCTCGACACCCTGGACCAGGTGCTGGAGAAAACCACCGGCATCACTACCTACCAGAGCCCCTCTGGCGGCAAGTACATCTACTCGCGCGGTTTCGAGGTGGAAACCATCCAGTACGACGGCGTCCCGCTCGATCGCCGCTACTACGCCATCGGCAGCAGCTTCACCTCCGATACGTTGCTGTACGACCGCGTCGAAGTGCTGCGTGGTGCCAACGGCCTGCTCCAGGGCAGCGGCAACCCCGGCGCGGCCATCAACCTCGTGCGCAAACGCCCGAAGGCCGAGCCGTCGCTGTCCCTCACCGCCAGCGCCGGCTCGTGGGACAGCTACCGGCAGAGCATCGATGCCAGTTCTCCGCTCACTGCCGATGGCAAGCTGCGGGGTCGCCTGGTGGCCGCCCACGAGGATCGGGATTACTTCTATGACACGGCGGAAAGCCGCAAGAACGTGCTCTACGGGATTCTCGAATACGACCTGACCGACGATACCAAGGTAGCCGCCGGCGCCAGCGTGGAAGACCTGCACTCGACACCGTCCTTCGGTGGTCTGCCGCGCAACAAGGATGGCAGTGCGGTGCACGCGGGCCGCTCCACCTTCACCGGCGCCGACTGGAACAAATGGAACAACAAGCAGACGACCTACTTCGCCGACGTCACCCATGACTTCAACGATGACTGGCGCCTGAATGCCTCGGGCAGCTACATCCGCGAGACCAACGACATCCTCTACAGCTTCGGCCGGGGGGCGGTCGACCCAGCCACCGGTGACGGCATGCAGTCGCGCGCCTACCTGTACGACTTCGAAAACATCAACAAGGGCGCTGACATCAACCTCGCCGGCAAGTGGCGCGCCTTCGACCTGGAACACCAGGTAGTGGTCGGCGCCAACGCCAGCGACCTGAAGACCGACGATGTGCAGGGAGGTCTGCTCAACCTCGGGCCGATCAACATCTACAACCCGGTTTCCCCGCGCGAACCAACCGAAGAAGAAATGCTGAGCACCACTTACGCCGGCGCCTCCGAAGGCAGGATTCGCCAGAACGGGCTTTATGGCGTCGTACGCTACAAGTTGGCGGAGCCGCTGACGTTGGTCGTGGGCGGGCGAACCAGCAACTACAAGTACGATTATGAACTGCGCCGCTTCACCACCTTCTCGCCCGCTCCAGCCCATTCGAAGGAGACCGGCGAGTTCACTCCGTACGGCGGCCTTATCTACGAACTGAACAATCAATGGTCGGTCTACGCCAGCTACACCGACATCTTCAAGCCACAGACCGAGCTGACCCAGGACAGCACCCCGCTCAAGCCCATCGAAGGCTCGAACTACGAGATCGGTTTGAAAGGCGAACTGATGGATGGGCGCGTGAACACCAGCTTCGCGATCTTCCGCGTGGACCAGGAAAACCGGGCGCAATATGACTACGCCTCGGAGTGCGGGCAGAACGGCGAAGACAACTGCTACGTGGACGGCGGGAAGGTTCGCGCCGAAGGTTTCGATGCGGAGATCAGCGGCGAAGTGCTCAGGGGCCTGCAACTGTTTGCCGGCTATACCTACACCTCGACCAAGTTCCTCAACGATCCGGGCGATGGCACCTCGTCATCCGGCTCCACCTTCAACAGCTACACGCCGCGCCACCTGCTGCGCTTCTGGGGTGACTACAACCTGCCGGGCGAACTCAGCCAGTGGACCGCTGGTGCGGGCGCCAGCATCCAGAGCGAGAACTACAACACCAACTTCGGTGGCACTGGTGGCGTCGGCGATATCAAGCAATCCGGTTACGCCATCTGGAACGCGCGCCTGGGCTACCAGATCAACAAGAACTTCAGCGTCGCCCTGAACGGCAACAACCTGTTCGACAAGAAGTACTACTCCTCCATCGGCTGGCTGAATGCGAGTAACCAGTACGGCGACCCACGCAACTACACCGTCACCCTGAAAGCCGACTTCTGAGGTGAGTGGGTAGCGGCAATCCCTCCTGACGATTCTACGGAAAGGGATTGCCGTTCCCCCAAGCTTGGCTGGATCCAATGACTGCGCAATCCACCACGAGTACCCGCGCGATCCAGGCTGCCATGACCGTTGAAGGAAATCGCAGAATGTCGACCTTCACATTGGATCGACAGGTCCCGATGGCCATGGCTCGTCCCTGGCAATCGAAGCATGGTGGGTAGTCGCCCCAAGGGCTGCACGCAAGTCGGTGCGGACCTTTGAGGCGTTGCACTACGGCTTCCGCAAAGCCGTGGCCCAAACTGCCCTTGTGAGTTCACATCAAGGCTCTGCTGGAGCGGTCAACCATTGCTGAAGCCCGCAAAAGGTCGCTAACGGACGCTCCCACCGGACAGCTATCCCCCTCGGAAACTAACTGCTGCCGTTGCGCTTCAGGGCCATGCTGAACGAGAGCTTTCCATTCACATCGGGCTTGTCGTCAGCGGTAGTGGCTTTTCCCTTGGCGCCACCTTCGATCGTCAGCGCGTAGTCTTTATGCATGACCATCGCCGCCAGCCCGAGCACGCCAACCGTGGCTATGGCAGCAACGGCGACTGCCGCTGCACCGCCGCTGATACCGGCAGCACCCACCGTACCTGCAGCAGCTGCAAAGGCCGCCAAACCACCAGCTCCGGCAACACCACCAGAGATGATCCCCACAGGATTCCAGAAGCCAACGGCGGCTACCCCCGCGCCGCCTGCTATCAATGCAAGCTTCGTGTAGCTCACTGACTTGATCACGCGCACTGCCAAAGCGAGCTTGCGATCAGTGATCACGATATTGTCGGCCTTGTCGTTCAGGGCGCTTTTCAGCTCTTTCGCATTCCCTACGAATCGAGTGCTGCTCACTTGGGGTAGTCCTTGGAGATCTTCAGAAGTGGCAACGGTGCAT
Source organism: Pseudomonas multiresinivorans (assembly GCF_012971725.1). Lineage (NCBI taxonomy): Bacteria > Pseudomonadati > Pseudomonadota > Gammaproteobacteria > Pseudomonadales > Pseudomonadaceae > Pseudomonas > Pseudomonas multiresinivorans. The sequence continues at coordinate 2,783,254 of NZ_CP048833.1, read as the reverse complement.
TATTCTGCGGCAAAAGGCCAGCATACCTCCCGGCATGCATTCCTGAGGTAGTTGTCGGCCAGAGCCGGACACTTGCAGCCATTAAACAAGCTGTACGCGATCTCTTCGAACTCGGGATGAAATACGGCCGGCATTATCGGCCCTTCGGCGTTATCGACGTCGAGACGCTTAACACAGCCCCGAGCACGCCTATCACCATCAATCACGACCACCCTGCCCAATCAACATCAGGGACGCACTACAACGCATCGCGCGGAAGCACTATTACCCGCAACCGGGCCACGGCGAATGATCTCCCCTAGAGAAAAACTCCAGGAGAGTCGCCATGAAGAGCCGTGCAGTGCACGCAAGCGCACACCCATCACTTCGCCTGAAACGCCTCGTTGTGGCGGTCGCACTGGCCACTCTCGGGTCTTCGTTGTCGCTTTCCGGAATGGCGGACAACCTGCCCCAGGGCGGCAAGGTCATCGGTGGCCAGGCCACCATCTCCAGCCAGGGCAACGGCGTCGACGTCACGACATCCGGCCCCCGCACCGCCATTGACTGGCGAAGTTTCAACGTCGGCCCGGATCACAGGATCACCTTCAACCAGCCGGACGGAAAGTCCGTGACGCTGAACCGGGTGATCGGTACCGACCCGTCGAAGATCTACGGTGCGGTCACTTCCAATGGCCAGCTGATCCTGGTCAACCCCAATGGGCTGATGATCGGGCCCAACGCGCATATTTCCGCCAGCGCGCTGGTGGCCAGCGCCGGCTTCCTCACCGACGAGCAGGCCAGGTTGTTCGCCCAGACCGGCAAGCTGGATGTCCAGCTGACCGGCAACGTCACCAACCAGGGCAGGATCACCGTCCACGACAACGGCATGGTCGCCCTGCTCGGCGCCCAGGTGAACAACGCCGGCATCATCCAGGCGAAGAAAGGCCTCGTGCAATTGGCCACCGGCCCCAGGGCCACGCTTGACTTCCACGGCGACGGCCTGCTGAGCATCGGTATCAACGGCGAGCCGGGCGACGCCACCAGCGTCAATGGCGACGTCAGCGGTGGCGTCACCCACAGTGGCGAGATCGACGTAGGCAACGGCGTCGTCGCCATGAGCGCCGCCCGCGCAGCGAAGCACCTCGATTCGGTGATCAACGTCTCGGGCAGTGTTGCCGCCAACTCGGTCAGCAACGACGGCGGAACCATTGTCCTGGGCAGCGCGGCGCGGACCCAGGTCAGCGGCTCGCTCAGTGCCAAGGGCGTCAATGGCGGCACCGTGAAAGTGCTGGGCGATGAAGTGAGTGTCGCCGGCACGGCGAAGATCGACGCTTCGGCGGCCGGCGGGGTCGGCGGCAAGGTGCTGGTCGGCGGTAGCTACCAGGGCAAGGGCAGCGAACAACGAGCCCGCAATACGAGCATTTCCAAAGGTGCCGAGCTGCGTGCCGATGGCCAGACCAAGGGCGGCCAGGTCGTCGTCTGGAGCGACGGCAACACCCACTTCGCCGGCAACGCCAGCGCCAGGGGCCAGCAGCAAGGCGGCATGGTGGAAACCTCCGGCCAGCAGCTGCGAGTCACCAGCGACGCCAGGGTCGATACCAGCGGCGCCGTCAAAGGCACCTGGTTGCTCGATCCGGCGACCGTCAACATCGTCGGCGATGCCCAGGCCGACGCGGGTACGGGCGTGAGCAACGGCTCCGCCACCGGGCCCAGCACCGCCGACCTGTGGAACGTCGCCGCCAGCGCCATCGTCAACGGCCTGGCCAGCGGCAATGTCGAGGTCTCGGCCAGCCAGCGCATCAACATCAACACCGCCATCGTGGCCACCAACATCGGCCAGGACGGCAATGGCCAGCCCAGCACCCTGGCACTGATCGCCACCGGTAATCCCGTGCAGGGCAAATCTTACGAAGGCACCGACCTGAGCAGCGACAGCGGCTCGGTGCATATCAACGCGCCGATCCTGCTCAAGGACGGCAACCTGTTCATCGCCGCCACCGGCGACATCCGCCTGAACAACATCGGCCCGGACTACGGCCAGCGGGCAATCATCGATGTCGGCAACGGCATCGCCTGGCTGCGCACCTCCAACGTCGCCTCGATCATCCAGCAGGAAGGCACTGCACTGATGGGCAAGCAGGTCGCCCTGGAAGGTGCCAGCGTGCGGATGGAGAGCAACCTCAACTACGCCGGCACACTGGCAGGCAAGGCCAGCAACGGCGTGTTCCGCTTCAACCAGACCAATGCCAGCGGCACGACCACTACCGGCACCGTCACCGCGCCCTACTCCGGCGAAAGCCTGACGGGCGTGACCGCACAGCAACTGGTCTACCGCGGTCATCAGGACGTCGTGGCGGACCCGTCCCAGACCTGGGGCGCGAACACCCGCTCGGTGACGCTGAAAACCCAGGACGGCTCGTCCTTCGACTACCTGGTGTTCGAAGCCACTGGCTACGTCACCCCCGACGGCAAGGGCGGCTACAAGGAAATCGACCCGGCCGTGCTGCTGAACTACCTCGACAGCTCGGACTACCTGGTCAGCGGCCTGACCTTCAAGGACTCGGCGGGCATCACCTGGAAGATCACGCCCGACGCCGCCGCCCCAAGCCTTTCCAGAGTCATTCGTATCGATACCGATGGCACGCAATCCTCCACGTCGCTGCCTGTGGGGTTCACCTTCGGCGCCAATGGCGGGCTGCAGGTCGTTTCCACGCTGCACGAGCACGGCTGGGGCGTGGACTCGTACTCGGCCATCCAGGGCGCAAGCGACCAGAAGGAAATCCAGCACAACGCCCAGGACGGCAGGAGCCAACAGCTCATCGTCGATCTCGGCAGCAAGGTCGCCTCCCTGGATGCCTTGATATCGAACCTGATCAACGACACGCCTTGGCTGCAGAAGGCCGACACCAACGGCCCCTCGCTCGCTTCCGGCGAACAGGCCCTCGAACGCAGTCGGGTGCACTTCTACGAGACCGTCGACAAGACCGGCGAGCCGGGCGTGATCCTCAATCATGCCGCCCAGGCCACGCTCAGCGTCAGCGCCGAAGACAAGTCCCGCGAGTACGGCGATGCCAATCCGGCGCTCACCCAGACCACCCGTCATGACAGCAACGCCCAGGCCGTGAAAGGCATCGACGACTATGTGAACCAGCAACTGGGGCGCGGCGGCATCCAGGTGGGCACCCCGGGCACGACCGCCACTGCGACCAGCGATGTGAAACCTGGCGGCTACGACATCACCAATCAGATCACGGCGGATGAGCGCTCCCAGGGGCGCTACCGGATCGAGGACAACAAGGGCACGCTGACCGTCGAACAGGCGGAACTCAAGGTCAAGGCCGATGAAAAGTCAAAGGTCTACGGCGACCAGGACCCGACCCTGACGTATCAGGTCAGTGGGCAGAAACTCGGCGAGCACGCATCCGACCTGGTCAGCGGCAACCTCGCCCGCAGTGCTGGCGAAAATGTCGGCGACTATGGCATCCATCAGGGTGGCGTGGCCGGCCTTTCGGGGAACTACCGCATCACCTACGAAGGCAATCTCCTGCACATCACCCCGGCGTCGCTGGAGGTGGCCGCCCAGGACAAGAGCAAGGTCTATGGTGACGCCGACCCAACGCCCTCCTACTCCGTGAGCGGACTGAAAAATGGCGACCAGGCGAGCGCCGTGCTCAACGGCGGCGACCTGCAACGGGCGGCCGGCGAGAACGTCCGCCCGCAGGGTTACGCCATTGGCCAGGGCAACCTGGCGCTGTCCAGCGGCAACTACACCCTGGTGTTCAAGGACGGCACCCTGCAGATCACCCCGGCCCAACTGGTGGTGAGCGCGGACGACAAGTCGAAGACGCGGGGACAGGCCGACCCGCAACTGACCCATCGAGTCAGCGGCCTGAAGAATGGTGACAGCGCGGATATCGCGACGGGCAGCTTGAGCCGAGCCCCCGGCGAAGAAATCGGCAGCTACGCCATCGGCCAGGACACTTCGTTCAGCGCGGGCAGCAACTACAGGGTGGTGTTCCGCGAGGGCACGCTGACCATCAGCGGCCCGGTGGCACCGGTCGAGCCCGTGGACCCGGCGGTGCCCGGTACTCCACCAATGGCCTTGCCGATCACCGCACAGTCACCCGGCAACACCCGCTGCGACGCGCTGGAGTCCCCCAGCGCCGTCTCCGCCAACTACACCGTCTCGCCCGCCGTCGCGCGCACCTATTCCGTCCAGCTGATCTGCAAGCCGCGTTCCTACGGCAACCAGCAGAGCACCACGCCAGACCTGCGCGACGTACTCACCTACGCCAACAGCCTGTTCAAGGACGGCAAGCTCATCGTCCCGGACTGGAACCGCAGCGTGATCCCGCATGACCTGCAGGCACCCGGCAAGGGAGGTAAATGATCATGAAATCGCATGCATCTTCTCTGCATCGTCTGGCCATCGCGGTAGTGTCCGCCCTGATGCTCACCAGCCAGATACAGGCCGCGCCGCTGGGCCAGCTCAACCCCGGGCGGGTGGAAATGCCCGACAAGGCGGGCATCCGCACTCCGCCCACCGAGATGCCCGGCACCCTGGAAATGCCCGATACCGTCGTTACGCCCGAGCCCGCAGCGCAGGAACTGGAGGCGCTGCCCGACACCCGCTTTCCGGTGAACAGCGTGACGCTGGTGGGCGCCAACAGCTATCCGGCAGGCACTTTCGACTCGCTGCTCAAGCGCCTGGAGGGCCATGAGGTCAATCTGGCCGAGATTCACGCCGTCGCCGATACCATCACCGCACGCTACCGCAAGGCCGGCTTCCTCCTGGCCCGGACCATCGTGCCGGCCCAACGCCTGGAAGGCGGCAATCTGGTACTCCAGGTCTTCGAGGGCAAGGTGAACCAGGTCAGCTTCACCGGCCCCAGCAACAAGGCACTGGCTCGTTACGCGGACAATATCCGCCAGGAAACCCCGCCGACCGCCCGGACCATCGAGCGCAACCTGCTGCTGATGAACGATGTTTCCGGTAACGACAGCCGCGGCACGCTGCAGGCATCGCCAGTGGAAAGCGGCACAGACCTGCTCGTCGAGAACGCCTTGCGCAAGTACGAGGGCTTCTTCGGCTTCGACAACCGAGACAGCCGCTACTTCGGACCATGGCAGATTTACGGTGGCGTCGGTGTGAACGACCTCACCGGACACGGCGACCACCTTGGCATCCGCGCCGGCAAATCGTTGGAAGGCAACAAGATGACCTTCTTCGAGGGCCAGTACGAACTGCCGGTCGGCAGCCAAGGGGATGTCATCAGCTTCCTCGCCCAGCATAACGACGGCCACGCCGACACCTACTCCTTCCTCAATGCCAACAGCTCCGGCGACACCTTCGCCGTGCGCATCACCCGGCCGTGGATTCGCCAGCGCGACGAGACACTCAAGACCTCGGCTGCCTTCACCTACTACAACGGCACCTCCGAATACCTGGATGACAAGAACCTGCCACCCTCCAGCGAGGACCGCATCCGTGCTCTGCGCCTTGGCGCCAGCTACGACTGGTTCGATGCCTACGGCGGCAAGAACCTGGTCAAGAGCGAGATCAGCAAGGGGCTGGCAATCATGGGAGCGAGCAGCGAGAGTCGTCTCAATCCCTCACGCGAGGACGGCCAGACCGACTTCACCAAGCTTCAGGTAGATGCTCAGCGCCTGCAGGACCTGTCGAGACTGATGGACGGCCTGAACCTCTACTTTGCTGCCACAGCGCAGACGTCCTTCGGCCAGCCGCTGCTCAGCCCCGAGCAGTTCGGCGTGGGCGGCAGTGAATTCGGCCGTGGTTACGACCCGTCTGAGATTACCGGTGATAGCGGTTTCGCGGTGAAGACCGAGCTGCAGTACAACCGCATCCATACCTTCAGGGATTACGCCGTGCCGACCCAGTACTACGCGTTCTGGGACTTCGGCAAGGTCTGGAGTGAAGACCCCAGCTGGGTGAGCACGGAAAGCCTTTCTTCCACCGGTATCGGCGCGCACCTGAATGTCTTCAAGGACACCTACATTTCTCCCGAGGTTGCGTTCCCGCTGACCCGCTCCGTTTCGGCCAAGGAGCTTGACGATGACAACGGCAAGGCCCCGCGCTTCTACCTGAACTTCCTGAAGCTCTTCTGATTGAATCGCCGGCGGCACTGGGTCATGAACACTCCTTGCGGTGGACTTAAGTCAGTGTCCACTCAGTCCGGGACAGACCAAATATTCGCCAAGCCCGTGGCATTGGACTGGCGAGGTGGCTCTATCAATGTTCTCGAGAGGCCTGCAAGCCTAAGCGACGCATCCGCCCCAGGAGCGTCGTTCGGGGAACTCCCAGGCGCTTGGCAGCCAGGGAAAGATTGCCGGACACCTCGCGCAAAGCTTGAGCAATCAGGTTGCGCTCCTGCTCCGACAGCCTTTCGCGCAAGCTTCCGCTGCCGGACGGGCACGGCTCGCAAGCGGGCAAAGCAGGATGATCAACCTCATCGTCGGCAAAGATGATCTCGTCGAGCTCTGCGCCATCCTGGTCATGCAGCAGCAGACTGCGGCGAATGGCATTCTCCAGCTGACGCACGTTGCCCGGCCAGGCGCAGGCCTGCAAACGTGCCAAGGCGGCGGCGCCCAGGCTGGTGACCTTCGGATTGAGACTGGGTGCATCACGCCGCACGAAGAGTCGAGCCAGGAGTTCGACATCTCCAGGGCGATCACGCAGAGGCGGAATGCTCAGGCAGGCAACGTTCAACCGGTAGTAGAGATCCTCGCGCAGCCGCCCCTCGCCAATCGCCTGCCGCGGTGCCTGGTTGCTTGCGGCGATCAGGCGAACATCCGCCCGTTGGGCGGTGAGACCACCCAAGGGCAGGAAACTGCCGTCCTGCAGAACCCGGAGCAGCTTGCTCTGCATGCCCAGCGGCATCGAATTGATCTCATCGAGAAACAGTGTGCCGCCCTCTGCCAGGGCGAACATGCCCTTGCGATTCTCGGCACCCGTGAAGGCTCCACGGGTGGTGCCGAACAATGTGCTCTCCAGCAAGGTTTCCGGGATGGCGGCACAGTTCAGGCTGATCAGCGGGCCATTACGGCGAGGACTGAGAGCATGGGCGCGACGCGCGAAGAGCTCCTTGCCGGTACCGGTCTCGCCATGTACCAGCAAGGGAAGGTCGGTCGCCGCGAACACTTCCAGTCGCTGCAATTGCTGCAACATGCACGGCGCGACGCTGAGAATGGCTGGGCCGTCCTCTCCTCCTGCGACTAACGCATCGGCGACCACCTCGCCCACCTCCATCGCACCGACCAAATCGCCCTGGCGGCCATGCAGTGGAATGGCCCGGTGGCGGTACTGCAACAGTTCTCCACCAGCACCGACATAGGCCTGCATGGTATCGATGGAGGGCTGTCCCTCCGCCAGGCAACGCAGCAGAGTGCTCTGCTCCGGTTTCAGCCAGGGCACGCTCTGCAGCACATGCATGCCCAGAACCTGCTGCGGGTCTAACCCGTCCAGCGCACCACTCGCCCGGTTGTAATAGACGTAGTTTCCCGACTGATCGACGACCGTGACCGGTTGCCGCAGCCCATCGAAAATCGGCGCCAGGCAGCGCACCAGCCAGTTCAATTCCTCATTTCGATTGGAAATCGACGACTTCTCGACACTTCCCATGGCCACTCCTTGATTTCCAGTGCATCGATTATTCGACATCTGTCCCAATCTCGCCGCAAGGCGAGTCGTCGATGCTGCTCCCAGTCAACGGAGCGCCAGGAAATGCGTTGCGCGATCACCCAGTTCGCCGCCCATGGCGTCCTCCAGACTGGCGCATGACTTGCACCGTCTTCGGCATACACCCGCAAGAGGATTCACCATGTTCAAGCACATCATTGCCCGTACGCCTGCACGCTCCCTTGTCGACGGCCTGACCTCCGCCCACCTCGGCAAACCGGACTACGCGGCCGCCCTGGAGCAGCACAACGCCTACATCCGCGCACTGCAGACCTGCGAGGTGGATATCACCCTGCTGCCGCCGGACGAGAGTTTCCCCGACTCGGTATTCGTCGAGGATCCGGTGCTATGCACCTCACGCTGCGCCATCATTACTCGCCCAGGCGCCGAGTCCCGGCGCGGCGAGACCCGGATCATCGAAGAGACCATCCAGCGCTTCTATCCCGGCCGCGTCGAACGCATCGAGGCCCCCGGCACCGTGGAAGCGGGCGACATCATGATGGTTGGCGAGCACTTCTACATTGGCGAGTCGGCGCGGACCAATGCAGAAGGTGCGCGGCAGATGATCGCCATTCTCGAAAAGCATGGCCTCAGCGGCTCGGTGGTCCGCCTGGAGAAGGTCCTGCACCTGAAGACCGGCCTCGCCTACCTGGAGCACGGCAACCTGCTGGCCGCCGGCGAGTTCATCAGCAAGCCCGACTTCCAGCACCTCAATATCATCGCGATCCCCGATGAAGAGGCCTATGCGGCCAACTGCATCTGGGTCAACGAGCGGGTGATCATGCCCGCTGGCTATCCTCAGACCCGGCAGAAGATCGCCGACCTCGGCTATCAGGTCATTGAGGTGGACACCTCCGAGTACCGCAAGATCGACGGTGGCGTCAGCTGCATGTCACTGCGCTTCTGAACCGCGCCGTATCGACGGGCCACACGGCCCGTCGATACCTGCGAGGGCCCCTCCCTTCGCGGCCGTGAGCGTGTCGGCAGGAGTCGCCACGCGACATCGACAGCTGTCTCGGAGGCGCAAGATGTCCAACTCGAATCAAGCAAGACTGGGCCTGCCGGCCCTCACCGCTCTGGTGGTGGGCGGCATCATCGGCAGCGGCATCTTCAGCCTGCCGCAGAATATGGCCGAGGGCGCCGGTGCCGGCGCCATCCTTATCGCCTGGGCAATCACTTTCATCGGAATGCTGACACTGACCCGCATATTCCAATGGCTGTCCAGCACCCGCCCGGATCTGGACGACGGCGTCTATGGCTATGCTCGCGAAGGGTTCGGCGAGTACCTGGGCTTCAACGCCGCCTGGGGCTACTGGATCTCCGCCTGGGTCGGTAACGCCGGATACCTGGTGGTGCTGTTCAGCGCACTGGGATCGTTCGGCCTGTTCGCCTTCTTCGGTGATGGCACCACCTGGCAGGCGCTGGTCGGCGAACTGACGGTGCTCTGGCTGGTACACGCCTTCGTGTTGCACGGGGTGCACAACGCTGCCCTCACCAACACCATAGTCACCCTGGCCAAGATCGTACCTATCGGCCTGTTCATCCTCTGTGCGGCCCTGGCCTTCCGCGTCGACGTGTTTCGCATCGACTTCTGGGGCAATCCGGCACTGGGCAGCATCGTCCGCCAGGTCGAGACCACCATGCTGTACACCGTGTGGGTGTTCCTCGGCATCGAGAGCGCAACCGTCTATGCCAGCCATGCGAAACGTATGGCCGACGTCAGCCGCGCCACGCTGATCGGGTTCGTCATCACCCTGCTGTTGCTGGTCTGTGTCTCGGTGCTCTCGCTGGGAGTTGTACCGCAGCACGAGCTGGCGCAAATGAAGAATCCATCGATGGCGCAGGTAATGGCCGCGGCGGTCGGCCCCTGGGGCGCCACCTTGATCAACCTCGGGCTGATCGTCTCGGTGACCGGCGCACTGCTGGCCTGGACCCTGCTGGCGGTGGAAATGCTCTACCTGGCCAGCCGCGGCAAGGGAAACACTGCTCCGGCGCTGTTTGGCCGGACCAACGCGGCAGACACGCCAGCACCGGCGCTCTGGCTGACCAATTCGCTGATATCGCTGCTGTTGCTGGTGGCATTCTTCAACGCCTCCGGCTACAACGCACTGATCCAGTTGGCCACCTCGATGGCGCTCATCCCGTATCTGTTATGCGCCGGCTTCTGCCTCAAGCAGGTCTTGCGGCAACCTCGGCCGCTGCTGCTGGTAATGGCAACGCTGGGCACCTTCTACGGTGTATGGCTGATCTATGCCGCCGGCCTGAAGTATCTGCTGCTGTCGATGATTCTCTACGCTCCGGGGCTAGGCTTCTTCATCCGCGCCCGCCGCCAGCGTGGGTTGACACGCTTCAGCAATGCCGGGGAGAAAATCGCAAGCGTGCTGGTTCTGGGCTTGGCAGCCATCGCCCTGTGGATGGTCAGCAGCGGCCGCCTTGGTCTCTAGCTCAATGGTTGGTCGTGTACGGCAGCATCCTTGATACTGGCGCGACGACCGACCGTTCTACTCCTGCCACTGAATGACCCGGCGAAATTGATTGGCCGCTCGCACAAATTGGCGAGGCTAAAGCTCCGCTTCCCGGCGCTTGGCTGACTGACTGTTAGACCGGCATCGTCTGCAGGGCGAGCGTCAATCTGCCCATTAGCCCGCTTCAGCTCGCAACCCACCTGGGCATTCGCCCGGAATCTCTGAGTCGGCTGCTATCCGATTGGCAGCAGGCCGGGCGTATCCAGGGTCGGCCCCGTCAATGGTTACCGTGCGACCTCACCTACCGCAGGATATGGCCAGCCCGGTAGTACGCTCTTTCTGAGCGAGTCGGCTTTCGGCCACAAGCGGACTTCACCGGCGCTCATTGCTCCCTGCCCGGATAGCCAGCGTCAGTCCTCTGCCGGAGGCACGCGGGGAACGCGAGGCGAGGTCGATTTTCAGGAGCTGCCTGCCGCGGCAGGTTACCTGGGAAGCTCGCACTCGGTAGACTTCAGCGCAAACCACCGGCGATAAACCACAACTGACGAAGGATCGTACATGTCTGCAAAATCGATTCTGCTTACCGGCACGCTCACCTTCAGCCTCAGCCTGCTCGCAGGGTGTGGCCACTACTTCCAGAGCATCCCGGACATCATGGATGCGGGCGACTGGAAAGGACGCCCGTTGCAGGAAGCCGTGGATACTTTCGGCAAGCCCACCGATGTGGTGAAGGACGACCAGAACAACTCGGTCGCCCGCTGGATTTACGCTGAACAATTCACCCGCACCCAGGGCTATAACGAATTGTCAGCCGGCCCGACAGCCGGGAGCGTGACGGTGACCCCGCACTCCTATCAGGAGAATTACGGTAAAGAGTGCCGTCTGGAACTGACTTTCAATTCCCAGAACATCATCACCGATTTCAAAACCTGGAAAAGCGTGGGAGATGCCTGCAACTCCTATTCGTTCTCGTACCCGAAAAAGTAGTCTGCGCAATTGCGCTGCCTGAAAGGTGGGGTGATCGAAACTGCAAGTCCGCCGCTGCGATACCGGTCAGCATTGAGCCGGCAGCCCCGCCGCGGGTGAAACTGAGTTGCCCCGTTTGCAGGCCATATTCAGGGCACGCCTGACGCCACGAAAGAAAAAAGCCCGGTAGAAGTCCGGGCTTTTTTCTTCGCGATAGCGGACTTCAACTACCCAGGCGCTGCACAGCTCCCGGGTCGATATCGGCACTGCCGTTGCGGGCACGTTCTTCTGCCAGGCGCGCGCCTTCGGCGGCGGTGAGCGCGAACAGACGCTCAGGATCTGCGCTTCGCAATTGCAGGGCGAGCTTCTCGGTGCCCTCCGCCACTTCTATGTTGCGCAGGCCCGCGGCCAGCCCCTCGACGATGCGCCGCGCGGCTTCATCGGCTGGCATGCCGTTATCGATATTGACGTCGGAGCGACCGCGACGGGCGCCGTCACCACCCAGCGCGTTGACCGCCACGCCGGTGCGCACCGAACCAGGCAGGATCACGCTGACCCTGATGCCATGGGCCTGTTCGACTTCGGCGCGCAAGGCTTCGAAGTAGCCGATTACGGCATGCTTGGCACCGCAGTAGCCAGTGCGCAGTGGGGCACCGACCTTGCCAGCCACGGAGCTGACAACGGCCAGTTGACCGCTTCCCTGAGCGACCAGGCGCGGCAACAGCTCCTGGGTCAGGGCCACCGGAGCCAGGTAGTCGACTTCCATCAGCTCGCGGTAAACCTCGAAGCGGGTATCCACGGCCAGGCTGCGCTGGCTGATACCGGCATTGTTGATCAGGCAGTCGATACGACCCTGCCAGGCCCAGGCCTGCTCGACCACCTGTGGCAGCGCGGCATAGTCGGTACTTTCGAAGGGCAGGACCAGGGCACGCTGCGGCGCCTGCTCGGCAACGGCCTGCAGCGCGGCTTCGCGCCGGCCGGAGAGGATGACGCGCGCGCCCTGTTGCAGCAGCAGGCGCGCCAACGCCTCGCCAATGCCGGAGGATGCCCCGGTGATCCAGACCACTTGGTGGTTGAAAGTCATGTGCCACTCCTTCTGTTGGGTAGCCGCAGTCTAGTGCGCGCCGTGTCGCTCGCCCCATGTCCGAGCAGGCCAAAGCGCTGGCTCCGGGGCCATGAACAAGTCCGCCGGGTGTCGGCTGCATTCCGAGGTACCGGTTTCAGATAACCGCCGGGCACAACAAGCAGCTATTGAGCTGCTCGGCTGACTCGGGCACGGACGGGATGCCACTGACCTCGCGCCCCGCTGCTTGGCGGCAAGGTCCTGCGCCTCTCATGGATTCCCTGAATGCTGGCCGCCAGAAGCGGAAGCTATGGCAGGCTCGAAAACGCTATAGTCGCTGCATGCGCAAGGAGGCGTAACGACATGCTCAATCCCTATTGCACCCCGGATAGCGCAAAGAGCAACCCCGAACAGCCAACGGGGAATCGGTCTTTGGGCAAAGCTTTCTGGCTGATGTTCGTCCCAGCGGCCGTCGCTGGGAATGTTCTCAGTATTCTCGCCCTGGTAGTGCTGAAGGCCATTGCGTCGAGCTTTCCATTCCGGCAACGACAGTAGTGCGCGTCCTCTCCTGGCTGGCTCTGTCTGTTCCCTGCCTGGGCACGGCTCTGCTCGGCTTCCATGCAGTGCTGAGATCAGCGCGACCGAAGGGCCTTTTCTGGATGCGGCCTATCGCGCTGATCGCTGCAGGCATTTACGTCCTATGGACGATGTACATCGCCGCCAAGGCTTTCTTCGTGGCCAAGCTCCTCTAGCTCGACTCCCGAAACATCCGCCTTGTGTCGGTAGCAGCCTCCACATCAGAAGGACCAATCGGCCAGAGGCGGACGTCGATGGAGGCTGGTTTCGCTATCAAGTTCTTGCGACGACACGCAACAAACTATTTGCGTTTCTCCTCAATCTCTAGCCAGGCCAAGTCTGATTTACTGGGGATCGACTGAGCATAATACTCCTTCGCTGAAAACCAGTTGGCCCTTTCAAATTCCTGCATCTTCGGGCCAAAACTATTCTGGAACTTCAAACCCTCATAACAATTCCCTGCCGGATCGCATAAGGTGGCATAACCATAGACAATCAAGGCATGCAAGTCTCCCGGGCATTTTTTCCCCTTTAGCCCGAGCAGACATGCACCGCCCACCACGACAGGATTGCCTTTATCAATGGCGTTCCTGATCTCGCGCATCATTCCTTTATAAGTAAACTTCTGGCCTTTAACGGGGTAATAGTGAAACTCAGCTCGATTCTGATACTCGAAAAAAACCCGATTCTTCGCGCGAGCACACTCCCTCGGATAAACAAATCGCGCGAAGAAACGGTCGAAACTCTGCTCCTCCAGACTTCTCACGATACGCCTACGCGTCGCCTCGAGATCATGGTCCTTCGCTTGGTAAAGCAGGGATGCCTCGTTGACGACCGACTCCGGAAGGCTGGCCTCATCAAAGCCACTCTTGCTGTATTTTTCATAGAAACTGGAAAAACCAGATAAGAACTTACGTTGCCTTGCAATTTCCTCTTCACTGGCAATTTTGTCTTCAATAATCAGGTCGCCAAATATCATCTTTTCATTGAAACACGCCTGGCTGGCAACATTCCCCACCAGGATCGTCGCCGCCTGCAACACTTTTGCCGGCGACCCACCCTCCTGAATCCCCTGATAAGAGCTCGAATACTCGATTTCATCATCGCCGGTATCAGAGGTAAAACGTGCCATATCCAGTGCGGACGCCAGAGACTCCGGCGGCGCCTTGGAGCAATCCAATTTATCGTACTTGCACAGATAATAATTGAGCACCCCCGTCGCCGCGTGGCTGTAGCACATCCCCATGCCGAACTGGTTTGTTTCGTTTGGCATATTGGAGATCACGTGCGCATTCGACACACTAAAGCCCTCGCCAAAACGAACCATGAATGCAGGAGCGGGAAACTTTGCAGGTTCAGATGCACAGACGAGCCCAGATAACAGGAAAAGAGTAATCCCAGAAAATAAACTCCGCGCTATCCCCATTTCTCCACCTTGCGAAAGCTGCACCTTATCCAACTCGGCACACGTCAGGCCCCGATCGCGAGTCAGTATGAACCTGCGCTCAAAATAGCCGCCCGGTACCATCCGGCGAATCGAGTCGGAGGATAAGCGGGCCTGGGGAGACTGGCATCATCCAAACGAATGAAGGCGACGTAAAGCAAGGCGACTGAGTGATTCCCAGCTGCGACTGAACGCCGGCCCCGCGGGAGCGCTCCGACGCAGCCGGCTGGGGACTGGAAGTGTTGCCTACGGTAGTGATTGGCGGCGCCGGAGGTTGTCGCTCGATTCGAATCGAGCAGGGGCGCGGCTGGTTGACCGCTTCAGACCATGCGCAGCCCTACCAAAATCAGCCCAACCCGTTTTAGCGAGAACTCCGCTGTGTGCCGCGAGGCTTATTGCAGAACAAAGAACCTGCGAGCAGTGCAGGTGCTGCTTGGCCGTACCACACTTGAGAGTACCGTAAGGCAACTGGGTATCGAGGTCGATGATGCTCTGGAGATGGCGGAGCAGACCGAGGTTTGACCATGCATCCGCCTGGGTGCCGACCGCCTGCGTAACGCAACTCCCGGCAATCAACTGAAAGAGTCCGGCACCATGGGGCAGTGCCAACCATATGCCATGCTGCAGCCTGACTCGCTACGGGAGGACTCCTTGTTCATATGCACTCAACTGGCTGGAATGAATCTGTATCGGGTATCTTTTCCGCCAAGCTTAATCCCTTCAGGAAAACATCCCCGTAACTGGGACCATCAAAACCTTTAGCCAACATCCCAACAAAATCCAAAAAAACAGAAAGACCAAATAAAAATCCCATGAAAAATATCATTTCAATATCGACATGCACCCAGCAGACCATTCATCCGAATAATTCGAATTCATCTTGAAAACCCTGCAAACCTCCCCGCCCACTGTATACTTCAATTCCCCTGCCGTGTTTAGCGGCTCCGTCTTGATGCATGACGCCCATCTCCTCGGCCACTTCACTCTGCAGCCATTCCCGTGGAGATCATCATGGCTATTCGTCAGAATGGAACCGTAAAATGGTTCAACGCAGTAAAAGGTTTTGGCTTCATTACCCCCGAGATGGGGCCGGACATATTCGTCCATTTTCGAGAAATCGACACTCCAGGCTTCAAGTCACTGGATGAAGGCCAGCGCGTGAGCTTCCTGGTGGGCGTTGGCCCTAAAGGTGATCAGGCCGAGCAGGTGAAAGTACTATGAAATCCCCAGACCCCGCTAACTGCGGGGTCTCTCATTGGGTTCAAGCCATGCGACTCACAGGGAAATAGCGGGGATTCGACATGAAAGAAAAGCGATTTGGGCAAACCCTTAATATTGCAAGCAGTTGCCTGACACAGGCGATAAATGATCTTGCGACAGAAGAAGTCAGTTCCGAATCTTCTACGAACAGGGAGAGTCTCGCCAGAATCAGACAACAACTTGAATGTGTCGCCGTGATCATGGACTCACTCAAGCGGGTAAACTCCCAGTCAATCTCGAATATATTCCCAATCCGCTGATTAGAAACCACCTGACCGGCTTCAATCTAACAAAAAGGCGGGGCACGGCCAGACGAACCCCGGTGCGCTGCTGAGGCGGCCCTGGCCCACATCAAGCACGAAGCGCTTGCTCGCCGTATCCAGCCCCAAGAGACTCCATGGAACTGCAAACCGTTTTTCTCCCATCTCCGTGAATACGCCAAACGACAGATTGGCACAGGCAACTTGCCCACCTTGCGAATCCAGCACGATTTCCTTGAGGCCGCCAAGGCCTTCATCCTCGGAGTTGCAGTTGTCACTCCCGATGAGCCTATCTGCGCCCGGCCGGGGCAGGAATGGTCATCGGCGACTATGCCGTTATCGCCCTCGTAAATACCGCAGGAATCGAGATCTTCAATGTTCACGCCCACCCTGGAACGATGCGATGACAGGGTCGTACAAGGCGCCAGATCAGCATCCGCCACCGCAAGCTCCAGGCTGCGCGCAAATAGGAGCCCGGTCTGTGCGATAGGGAACTTTGCACCACCGGCAAAGGCCTGAAATTGTATGCTTGAATAGTCGCGATACGCCCCGTGAGGAGGCCGCCATGCGAGAGACTCCCTCCCCCGCGCAGAACCATTTACTGGCCGCACTCCCCCGAGAGGTTCAGGAACGCCTCTTCCCCCATCTGGAGCTGCAACGCCTGGAACTGGGCAAGGTGATCTACGAACCCGGTGATGCGATGCGTTACGTGTTCTTCCCCACCGACTCCATCATTTCGCTTTTGTACGTGATGGAAAGTGGTGCATCGGCCGAGATATCCGTGGTCGGTAACGAGGGGCTGGTCGGTATAGCCGTCTTCATGGGCGGCGAGAGCACCCCCAGCCGCGCTATCGTGCAAAGCGCCGGCAGCGTTTACCGGCTCGCGGGGCAACGGATGAAGGACGAGTTCAGTCGCCACGGCGACATGCTCATGTTGTTGCTCCGCTATACCCAGGCATTGATCACTCAGATGGCCCAGACGGCAGTCTGCAACCGCCATCACTCCATCGATCAGCAACTCTGCCGCTGGCTGCTGCTGTCCCTTGATCGCCTGCCCGGCAACCAGCTGATCATGACCCAGGAGCTCATCGCCAACATGCTCGGTGTACGGCGAGAGGGCGTCACAGAAGCGGCCGGCAAACTGCAGAAGCAAGGTGTGATCGAGTACAGCCGGGGGCGGATCACCGTGCTGGACCGCCCGCGCCTGGAGGCATTGAGTTGCGAGTGTTACGCGGTGGTGAAGGCGGAAACCGACCGCTTGCTACCCTACGTCCCCCGTCGTCCAGGCCATGCGGCGGAGTGACACGAGGTTACAGGAACAGCTCGAGGCGATGCTCGCCAACCGCCAGCGGCACCCGCACCGGGCTTTCGCCGCAGACCAGTGAACGGCCATCCAGAAGCGCGCGCTGGATGCCATGGCAGTGCGTCCCGGCCGAGGCCACGACGATGCTGTAATGGCAACCATCCACCGTCACGCTGGCGTCGAACCCCAGCCAGTCCAGCGGAATACACGGATCGATGAGCAGACTTGCACCCTCGCGCCGGAGCCCCAGAATCCCTTCCACCCCGGCACGGTACATCCAGCCAGCGGAGCCGGTGTACCAGCTCCAGCCACCACGCCCGACATGGGGTTCAACGGAATAGACATCGGCCGCGACGACATAGGGTTCGATCCTGTAACACTCCACCTCTGTTGCGGTACGTGCATGGTTGATCGGGTTGAGCAGGGAGAACAGCCCGGCCGCCTTGTCGCCCTCACCGAGACGGGCAAACGCCAGGATGCTCCACATCGCCGCATGACTGTATTGCCCGCCGTTCTCGCGCAGGCCCGGCGGATATCCCTTGATGTAGCCAGGATCGCGCGGCGATTGATCGAAGGGTGGAGTGAACAGCAAGGCCAACCCCTCATCCTGACGGATCAACCAGCGCTCCAGCGAAGCCATGGCAGTGGCTGCGCGCTCGGGATTCGCGCCGCCACAGAGCACCGCCCAGGACTGGGCGATGGAATCGATCCGGCATTCGTCACTGGCCGCCGAACCGAGCCAGGTGCCGTCGTCGAAAGTCGCTCGGCGATACCACTGGCCATCCCAGCCATGCTCCTCCAAGGCCAGCTGCAGCGCCGCCGAATGTTTCCGCCAGCGCACGCACCGCACCTCATCACGCCCCTCGGCCAGAGCACCGAAGCGCTCCAGGGTATGCAACAGCAACCAGCCGAGCCACACACTTTCGCCCTGCCCGCCGACGCCCACACGGTTCATTCCGTCGTTCCAGTCTCCGCTCCCTATTAGTGGCAGGCCGTGGCCGCCGGTCATCTCCAGGCACTGGTCCAGGCCCCGAGCGCAGTGCTCGAACAGCGAGGCGCTCTCCTCCGCAAGCATCGGCTGGAAAAACGTATCGCTCTCGCCAGGATGCAGCTGTGGCCCTTCGAGGAAAGGCAGCATTTCGTCGAGCACCGCAAGGTCCGCGGATGACTCGATATAGCTGGCACAGGCATAGGCCAACCAGACCCGGTCATCGGAGATTCGCGTGCGCACTCCCTGCCCCGTCTGTTCCAGCCACCAGTGCTGCACATCACCCTCGACGAACTGGCGCCCGGCGGCCCGCAGCAGGTGGTGGCGGGTCAGCTCTGGGCAGGCGAACGACAGCGCCAGACCATCCTGCAACTGGTCACGGAAACCATAAGCACCGCTGGCCTGGTAGAACGCCGAACGGGAATGGATGCGGCACGCCAGCGTCTGGTAGAGCAACCAGCCGTTGAGCATGAGGTCCATGGCGCGATCAGGCGTGCGCACCTGGACTGCGCCCAGCCGCTGCTGCCAGTGCCGTGTCACATCGGCCAATACCGCATCGAGATCGATGCTGCGATATCGCTCCACGAGACCACGAACCTCTTCGTCCGATCCGGCCTGCCCCAGCAACGCCAGCACTTCCACGGACTCGCCGACACCCAGCTCGACGATGCATTGCAGGGCAGCGCAAGGATCGAAGCCAGCGCCAGTGGCGCCCGACAACGCCGCGGCGCCGAGCAGCGCCCGAGGAGCCGAGAGGCTACCGGCAGGGCCGATGAATTCGCTGCGATCGGCGGTCCAGCTGCTCTGCCGCCCGCCCAGGTCGGCGAAAGCCAGCCGCTCGGAATAAGCGATGCTCCAGGGGTTACGTGCCAGTAGCGCGCCGCTGTCGACATCCACCCCAGTCAGGATGGAAGGGGCACAGGCTCCGCGCGCGGTACCCAGTACCCATTCCACATAAGCCGTCACCGATAGCCGGCGCGGCCGGCCGGAGGTATTGCGCAGTGTGAGCCGCGAGATCTTCAGCGGGTCATCCAGCGGCACGTACTGCAGCAGCTGCGCCTCGATACCGTGGGCCGTGTGGCTGAACCGGCTGTAGCCGAAACCATGGGCGGCGCGGTACAAGCCTGCGTCGCGGATCGGCCGGGCGGTAACGCCCCACAATGCCAGACTGTCTTCGTCGCGCAGGTAGAAAGCCTCACCTGCAGGATCGATGACCGGGTCGTTGGACCAGGGACTGAGCTGATTGTCCCGGCTGTTGCCGGCCCAGGTGTAGCCGCTGCCTTCCGCCGAGACCTGGAAGCCGAACGCTGGATTGGCGATCACATTGATCCACGGCGCCGGGGTCGTATGGCCATTGTTCAGAACGATGTGGTACTCGCGCCCGCCCAACGCAAAGCCGCCCAGTCCGTTGAAAAATTCCAGCGGCTCATCACTGCTCGTTCCCTCGGTCGCGGGCAGCAGCGGCAAGGCCGCCGGTGCATGCCGGGCGGCAGACGGCCGCGGCTTGGCCGGCGGCAGACGCCCCAGGTGGGCAGCGATGGAGCCCCGGCGCGCCAGCAGGTTGACCCGCGCCACGGCGTTCAGCAGTTCCCGTGCCTCCACGGTCATCAGGTCGGCGCGCAAGGTGTACACGGCGCCGCGCGAGGCCTGGCCCTCGCTGCGTTGACGCGAGGGGCTGCTGCGTACGGCGGTTTCGATGGCGGTCTGCAGATCCTGGACATAGGACGAGGCTCGTTCGTTGACGATTACCAGGTCAACGTCCAGGCCCTTCATCCGCCAGTACTCGCGGGCGCGCAGGAGCTGCCGCAGCAGCGACAGATCGTCGATTTCGTCGATGCGCAACAGGACGATCGGCAAATCTCCGGAAATCGCCAGCGGCCAGAGCCCGGACTGGCGCCCTGCGCCGCGCCGGAGGGCTTCCTGCGGTGCCCTCCAGCGATAATCCGCATAGAGAATCGGCGCAGCCAGGCGCTGGAAATCGGCGGCCTCCTCGGCATCGATGCCCAGGTCGCGCAATTCCACCTGGGCCTGGGTCCAGGCCAGGGTCTTGGCGCGTTCGAAGGCGTTGCGTTCATGGTGTTTGTCGATCAGGTCAAGCAAGGTTTCCCGGGTACTCGCTACCAGTGTCCAGAATGCCACCCGTGCAACCTTGCCAGGCGCCACCCGCAGGCGCAGGCGGAGGGAGAAAATCGGATCGAGCACGCTGCCCTGGGAGTTGCCCAGGGCACGGTGGCCCAGAACTGCCTGCGCCTCCCGCAGGGTTCGGCCACGGCCGAGGAAGCGGGCGCGGTCGGACTCATACTGCGTCTCGCCGATCACCTCGCCCTCGACCACTGCGAAATGGGCCGCCCAGATCGACGGATCGTCCGGCGAGCGCAGGCGTCGCGTGGCGACCAGGGCGCCGAACTCGGCAAGGTATTCTGTCTGCACGAACATCCGCGAGAACACCGGATGCGCGCCATCGGCTGCCGGCGTTGCCAGCACCACTTCGGCATAGGAAGTCAGTTCGATTTCGCGTGCGCGGCGACCATGATTGGTCAGCGACACCCGCCGTACCTCGCCATCGTCCTCTCCGGACACCAGTACTTCCAGGCTGGTCAGCAGCGCGGCGTCGCGCTGGATGAACTCGGCGTGGTCCTCGTCGAACAGTACCTCGCCATTCTCAACCGGTTGTCCGCCAGGCTGCGCCGTGGCCGACCACAGTGCGCCACTCTGCAGGTCGCGCAGGAAGATGAAACTGCCCCAGTCGTCGCAGGTGGCATCCTCGCGCCAGCGCGTCACTGCGATATCTCCCCAGCGGCTGTAGCCGCCACCGCTGGCAGTCAGCATCAATGCGTAGCAACCGTTGGACAGCAGATGAGTGATCGGCGGCCCATCGAGCATTGCATCGACTCGGCGCAGCGTGGACGCATCGGCAATGGTGTCGCTGGGCGCTACCGTAACTTCCTCGGCACGGGGATGCCCCAGCGCCACATCGCGCGGGACGCGCTCCTGCAACAGCAGTTCGCTGGCCTGGATCATCGGCTCGCGATGCAGGCGGCAGCGCATGCGCCCGTGCTGCAGGGTATTGGCGATGGCGACGATGCTCATGCCCTGGTGGTGGGCCATGAAACTGCAGACGATGGCGACGCTTTCCCCGTCCTGCAGGCGTGAGCGGGTGAAGTCCAGAGCCTCGTAGAAGCCATAGCGGCCGAGCGCACCGACAGCCGTCAGGTGATCGAAATTGCGCTGCGCCCCTTGCGCATCGACCATGGTCGCCAGCGCCGTGGCATAGGGCGCTATGACTACGTTCTCGGCCAACCCGCGTTTGAGACCAAGTCCCGGCACGCCGAAGTTCGAATACTGGTAGGTGAATTCCAGATCGCGGGCGTTGTAGGCCGATTCGGAAATGCCCCAGGGGATGCCCAGCGCGGCCCCGTAGGCCTGCTGCCGCGCCACGACAAGGCGGTTGGTCTGCTCCAGCAGGCTGCCGGCCGGCGCCCGCATGACCAGCGAGGGCATCAGGTACTCGAACATCGAGCCGGACCAGGAGATCAGCGCCGAGCCACCGGGCACCGGCGTGGCCGTGCGGCCCAGGCGGAACCAGTGGCGGGTCGGCAGATCGCCCTTGGCGATGGCGAACAGGCTGGCCAGGCGCGCCTCGGAAGCCAGCAGGTCGTAGCAACTGGGGTCCAGGCGGTTGTCGTCCACGCAATAGCCGATGGACAGCAGCTTGCGCTCCTGGTTGAGCAGAAAACCGAAATCCATCTCCAGAGCCAGCCGGCGCGCCGTATCGGCCAGGGCCTGAAGGCGTCGGTCCAATGCCTTTTCATCGCCATGCCGTCGGTCTCGGCTGTGCTCGGCGAAGGCCCTGCGCAGTGCGTCGAACCAGAACGACAGGTCGCCGCCCTCCTCGCCAGCCGGCGCGAGGCCCGCGACGCAACGCACGGCCTTTTCCGCGCGGTGCCCGAGGGCGGGCAGCAAGGCGTCGAGCGACTGTGGGCCGGTGAGGGCCCGGTGAATCTCCCGCACGTCGTCCTTCACCTGCAGCAACGCGACATCTTCAGCCAGCGGCAGCGCTGCGACGGCTTGCCGTGCCAGGTGCAGGGTGTCGAGCAGGCCCTGGCGGGCTTCCTCCACCAGCGGGCTGGCGCGCCACTCCTCGCACGCGTTGGCCAGCACGATCAGGTGCCCAGCCAGGTTGCCGCTGTCCACCGAGGACAGGTACCTCGGTTCGAGGGCTCGCAGGTCGCGGGTTCCGTACCAGTTGAAGAAATGGCCGTGGCTGCGCGGCAGCTTCTCCAGCACTGCCACGGTGCCTTCCAGGCGCTCCAGCGTCTGCAGGCCGCCGGCCCAGCCGAAATCGCGAGCGGCCACCGCGGACAGCAGGTAGAGGCCGATATTGGTAGGCGAGGTGCGGTGAGCCAGCACAGGCCTGGGCTGCTCCTGGAAGTTGTCCGGCGGCAGCAGATTGTCCGCCGGCGTGACGAAGGTCTCGAAGAAGCGCCAGGTTCGCCGTGCGCACAGGCGCAGTGCGGTTGCGTCATCCTCTTCCAGGCCCGAACGACGCGACGGCTGCGTGGGCCTGCTGCTGTAGAAGGCGAGCAGAGGCGCGCTCAACCAGAGCAGGGTCAATGGCAGGATCAGCAACCAGTTCGCCGGCTGCAATGCCAACCCGGTGATGCCGGCCGATGCGGCGAGGGCCGTCCCGCCGGCCATCTGCCGGTAGCTGCCGAGCCAGCCAGGGCGCGGCTTGCGTGAGGACTGTGCGGCAGTGGTCCACTCCAGCAGGTTGCGCTGGCTGACGTACATCCGCCAAAGCGTGCGCAGGATGGCATCGACCATGCTCCAGGCATCGTTTGGCAGGAAGGCCAGCGACAGCAGGATCTGCAGCAACGCACGACGGAAGTCGGCGCCGAGCATGGCGAAGTGGCTGCGTAATCGAACACCGGAGCGCGCTGGCAGCAACGCGCAGTAGATCGGCAGTAACGGCGGGATCGCCTGGGTCAGAATGACCAGCGTCGCGGCCAGCAGTGCCTGCGGCAATGGCAGCCACCAGCAGAGTAGCAGGCTGGCCAGGGCGAAGGGCACGACCAGCGACCGGCGCAGGTTGTCGAGCATCTTGCAGCGGCCGATCAAGGGCATCGCCTGCGGCCCGCGCCAGTGGCCGAGCATCCACGGCAATAGCTGCCAGTCGCCGCGGGTCCAGCGGTGCATGCGCCTGCTCGCCACATCGAAGCGCGACGGCGACTCTTCGACGACCTCGACATCCGACGCCAGCCCTGCGCGGGCGAAGATGCCTTCGAAGAGATCATGGCTGAGCAGTCGATTGTCCGCGACCCGGCCGGCCATCGCGCGCTCGAAGGCATCGACGTCATAAATCCCCTTGCCGGTGAAGGAGCCTTCGCCGAACAGATCCTGATAAACGTCCGACACCGCCGCCGCGTAGGGGTCCATGCCTGCCGGTCCGGAAAAGACGCGCTGGTACAACGAGCCCTCCCTGCCCATCGGCAGCGATGGCGTCACCCGCGGCTGGAGTACCGCGTGGCCGTTGATCACTCGCTGCTGCAGGGCATCGAAGCGCGGCTGGTTCAGCGGGTGGCCCATCTTGCCGATAAGGCGCAGGGCCGCCTCGCGGGGCAGGCGAGTATCGGCGTCGAGGGTGATGACCAAGCGTACCTCGCTCGGCACTCGCGGCGGCTCTCCGGCAATCGCCACAAAGCTGGTATCGGTGGCGCCGCGCAACAGCCGGTTCAGTTCATGCAACTTTCCGCGCTTGCGCTCCCAGCCCATCCAACAGCCCTCGGCAGGGTTGAAGCAGCGCCTGCGAAACAGCACGAAGAAGCGCTGGCCGCCGGGCCCCTGGCCGTAATGCCGATTCAGGCGGTCGATGGCCGCAGCCGCAACAGCGAGCAGCGGTGCATCACTGGGCAGGACCTCCTGTGGCGCGTCGACGCCATCGAGAATCAGCACGAAGGTCAGGTCACCGCCGATACCCGCGAGATGGTGGACCTCCAGCCGCTCGATCTGCTCCAGCAGATCGGCCTCGGTGGTCAGCAAGGTCGGCACCGCCACAACGGTGCGCAACGCCTGTGGCACGCCGGCCAGGAGTTCCAGCGCAGGCAGCGTGATCGCGCCAAAGCTCCAGGTCACCAAGCGGTTGATGAGTGCCGTGGCCACTTCGGTCACCGGAACGCAAAGGCAGGCCAGGAAGGCCAGCATCCAGCCCCAGGAGGGCGCAGGCTGATTCAGCAGATGGAATACGAATCCCAGCAGCACCAGGCTGAGCAGGCCGATGGCACCGATGTAGCCGCCCATGCCCAGGCGCACGCTGAAGCGATTCAGGCGCAGGTGCAGCGTCGGGCTGAAGCCGATGGCGCGCTCCAGCGTCGGGCGGCCTTCAGCAATCAGATGAAATCCGGGATCGAATTCACGGCGGGGGTCTTCACCTTCCGAATGATCGGCCACAGCCTGACGGCAAGCCTCCAGGGCGTGATCGACCACCTGGAGCTCGTCCAGGCAAGAGCCTCGCGCCAACTGTTCGATGGCGCTGCGATAGAGGTTACGAGTGGGAAAGTCCATGGCAGCGAAGTTGCTGCCGTCGCGCAGCCGCGCGTCGACCAGACTGACGTTCTCGAACAGCTGTGCCCAGTCGATATCGGAGATCAGGCGCATGCTGGTGATCACATTGCGCACTGTGACATTGGAGGCGCCCAGGCGCTGCTGCGCATGCTGGACCGCCGCCTCGACGCTGACGCCCTGTTCGTGGAGGCGCTCTTCGAGCCAACCCAGTGTCGGTGTCGTGCGCGGGTCCTGGTCGCGCATGCGTTTGGCCAGTTGGGCGGAGAACACCTCGGAAAGCGGACCGGTCGAGCGCGCGGCGATATCCGCCTCCAGCGCCGAGCGAGCGTGCCCTGGCGAGAGCAGGCGCTCGGCCAGGGCATCGGCATCGGCACGGGCTATGCGGCCAGCGCTGATCTGCTCGGCCAGGCGCCGCAGGTTCTCGATCAGGACGATGCGCAGGGTGATCGCCACCGCCCACAGTTCGCCAATGGTCAGTGGCTGGACTCGCTGGTAGGCATGGATGAAGCGCTGCAGCAGTTCCACATCGAGGTGGCTGTCGGTGTGCGCCACGAAGGCCCAGGCCAGGCCGAAGACCCGCGGGTAGCCGGCGAACGGTCCATCGGCGAGCTTGGGCAACTGCCGGTAGTAGCCAGGCGGCAGGTCGTCGCGGACCTCACGGATCTGTTCTTCGACGATGTGGTAATTGTCCAGCAGCCACTCGGCAGCCGGTACCACACCATTGCCCCTTTCCAACTCGACAGCGCTGGCTCGGTAGGCAGCCAGCAGGACACGGGCGTTGTCATCCAGGCGCACATGCAACGGCAGTACACGCCTTGGCGTATCCGTCACTTGTTGTGCCAGGGCCAGGCTCTGCGCGTGCTGTTCGAGCCGTTCGATGCCGAAGAGTTCTTCGCGAACCGGTACCAGACTGTCCCAGGGAGGCTTCGATCGGCCGCGGCGCAAGGCCTGGAAATGGAGCGACATCATGGCAATGCTCCGGAAGTGCGGCGGAAACCTGGCAGGTCGACACGAGCGCCAGGGTGGCACGTACAGAGAAAGCCCCCTCTGTCGGTACCCGGAGGCTCCTGAAGTGGGGCATGCCTGACTCCAACCTTCGCAGACCAGGACTACGACGTCGGTGCGGTTGCGCACTTAACGGCCGCCTGAGGCTCGGCTCGGTGCCTGCCAGGCGCATTGATCATTCTTATCGCACTATTCCAATGAAAGGCAGGTCGTCTAATCAATGGCCTGTGTCATTGCCTCCCCCACAGGAAACGCTGGTTCCGTTCCATGCATCGAATGCACGTCCAGCCCCCGAGCGCCGATACGTCTCAGGGCAATTCCCTAGTCCGCTGAAGAGGTGACTGTCATGGAATCGAACGACATCAATGCACGGTTCTACGAGGACTTGCGCCATCTGATCGCGCAATCGGCGCTCACGCCGGACAGTCCACAGGATGTGATCGCCCGCTACATCCTCGCCCATGGCTTTGCGGCGCTCTCCGAGACCCAGTTGCAGCAGTTCTGCACCGAGTTGCTACCCATGCTGGAGGAACTGGGAGTGGAGGCGCCGCATCAGATAGAGGCCACATTGCCGAAGGAAACCGCGGCCACATCAGCCCGTACGGAAGACCAGGCGCCGAGCTTGCCCGGGGATATTGGTGGCAAGCCATGATGGGCGCCCGCACACCAGCAGAGGATCACATGGCCGAGCGCTCCCTGTCCCACGGGAGCTTTCGAGCATTGGCAACCTGGACTGGATGACAACGACATGGGCAGTATTTCACCGCACATCCTCCTGCTGGAGGACGAGCTGACCGTCCGCATTCTGATGACGCAGATCCTGGCCAATCTTCTCGACGCGCAGGTCACCGCCTTCTCCAGCGCCGAAGATGGAATCGAGTACCTGAAGCAGCCGGACACGCGGGTCGATCTGATCATCACCGACATTCAGATGGTCGGGCTGCTCGACGGCTACGACGTTGCCAGATTTTCTCTGCGGCACTGTCCCTCGACGCCCGTCGTGATCACCTCGGGACTCAATGGGCCGGAGCGCAGAAAGCCGCCCGAGAACTCGACGTTCCTGGCCAAGCCATGGGACCTCGCAACGCTCGAGGGCACTCTTCGTGCGCTCCTGGAACGAAGGACACCTGGTGGTGAGGAGGAGCCCTGATTGCAATCGACGGCTACTGACACTCGAAGTCCAGGTTCTCATCCTCGGCAACTCTGCGTGCCAAAACCTGTAATTCCTCTGCAGGCGGGGTGAAGACGAGGGCCAGCTCTCCCTGCAACGATTGACTGAGCGTTCTCAGCGCTTGCGCGCCTTGCAGGCAATGCTGGCCGATGCCCACGAACGTAATTCCCTCCCCCTGCAGCAAGGACATGAGCTGAAGACTGATGGAGCCCATGGCGGAGCGAGAGAGTGCACATGAGTATCCCGGAAGCCAGGTGTCGAGCATTTTCCCGGCATCGATCAGTGACAATCTGTTCATGGGCTCTGGTGACCTCCATCGCAACCGGCAGTTGCGCGATCAACGACGCGGCTTGCGCCGAACCACCGGCGTTTCTTTCACCCTGATCTGGCGATTGGCCTGCGGCACAGGGTGTGTCGTCATGGACAGCTGACGCCATGCCCTCCTGCAGAGAATCACCGCATGCCGCCATTGGCGCCGCAGACCCGCCGCCACACTGCGTTTTCTGTAGTCATCCATCGATGGCGCATCACTGGTCATGAACATCTCCGGCGCGGCCGGGCTTCGTGCCCTTCTCCGGTCGATGGGTCGGATTTCCAGCAGAATCGACCTCCAGCGATTGCTGGAGTACCGCTTCCGCTCTGGTCTTCGGATTGGAGTAGTTATCTGAGCCCGGCAGACGCGGCGCTTCGTTGCGTCTGCCTTGCGGATGAGTCTTCCCCTTGGGTTCAGCGGCCCCGCCATGGGGGCCTTGCTTGCCTGTCTGGTTCATGGTCGCCTCGCCGCGCTTCCCACTCCTGCACCATGCAGAGTGTGGAGGGAGCGACAATGACAACCTTTCACCAGGTTGTCGGTGCGGTAGCCCACTTGCGCTGGTCACCCAATAACGGGCACCGGTACGTGCGTTAACAGACGGACCGACGCCTTGGCTTCGCGGATGCTGGAAACTGGTTCGAAAGGTCGCACTGCAGGAGAACAACCATGACCCACTATTGCCATCAGGTCTCAGGTGTGTTCACCCGACGATCACAGGCCGATTGCGCGAAACAGGACCTGTTGGGGTTAGGCATTCGTCTGGATCGAGTGCGCATATTCGACAACCAGGAACTGGTGCCCTCCGGGCGCCTGCGCGCGAAGCGGCGCCCCTTCAGGCAGGTCATCAAGGGCGTTGCCGTCGGGACGCTGTTCGGCCTGCTGGTCAGTGCGCTGCTCGCAATCGCCATGACGAACGCCGGAGCAGGCCTCTTCGGCGGCTCGCCGCTGCTCGAGTTGCTGGGCTGGGGTGCTGTCGTGGGAGGGCTGGCGGGCGCGGCAATCGGCGCTTCGGCGAACGTCAGCCAGGACGACCATCCCTTCGGGTACACCCTCCTGCCAGGAAATGTCGTTCTGCTTGCCGAGACCCACTCGGCGCGCGAAACCCTGCGCGCCTTCGAAGTCATCGAAAGAGCGCCCGGAGTCGGTGCGCACATGGACATCAGCCTGGTCTGAGTTGGCACATGACGACGCAGCGGCCGACTCCGGGCAGCCGACGGACAACAGCGTCAGGATGGCCCTCCGTTCGCCATCGCACGCTCGGCGGGAACTACTCCTCCGAGGGATCGCCCGGAGACTTGTGCGGAGCCTGTGATAGGTCTTCAGCCGGATCAACCGAGGGCGGCAGCGTCGGCTGTTTCTTGTCGCGATCTCGAAATGAATATCGCTCGGCGGGAGAGCCATATTCACCGCCCGGCAGTGTGGGCCTGACACCCCCACCGGCTGGCGACGGGCTATCCGGAACTGTTCCCGGTTGTTTTTTCATGGCGACCTCTGGTGAGCCGATCACTGCTGATCGCCAGGACGTGCCTAAACGCCAGGCCAGCTCGGTGTTGACGGAATGCAACCATGGCAGGTCGCAACTCCTGGCGTCGGTACGCAAGCGCGCTTAGCCCCTCACAAAGACCGGCGGTGCTCGCGGGGCCCTTCCCAGCGGATTGCTCCAGTGGTCTAGCGCACAGACAGACGAACGCCTCAGGCGCAATCTTCAAATGAGCGTTGCGCTTGAATGCAGGAGGACACCATGAACCCCATCACCCTCTTCATCGTCATGGTTCTGACGGCCATCGGTGCCGTCCTTATCTACCTTGGCCACTCGGTTGTGGGCATCGTTGTGCTGGTGTGCGCACTGGTCGTCTCGCTGTCCCTCAAGATGGCCAATACCTGGCAGAAATTCGTCGTGTTGCGCGCAGGCAACCTGCAAGGCGTGCGCGGGCCCGGACTGTTCATGATCATTCCGGTCCTGGACAGCGTCGTCGCTGTGATCGACGAGCGAATCCAGACCACGGCGTTCAATGCCGAGCAGGCACTGACCCGCGATACAGTGCCGGTGAACGTCGACGCCATCATCTTCTGGCACGTGCACGACGCCCGCAAAGCGGCACTGGCTATCACCGACTACCGGCAGGCCATCGACCGGGTAGCACAGACTTCTCTGCGGGAAATGATCGGCTCGTCGATGCTGGCCGCGCTGCTATCCGATCGACGCAGCTCCGATCAGCAGTTGTGCCGCGAGATTGGTGAAAAGACCCAGGAATGGGGTGTCACCGTCGGCTCGGTGGAGATCCGCGACGTGGCCATCCCGGTGGCATTGCAGGACGCCATGTCACGCCAGGCGCAGGCCGAACGCGAGAAGCAGGCGCGAATCATCCTGGGCTCCGCAGAAGCGGAAATCGCCGGACGGTTCGTGGAAGCAGCCACGATCTATGCCGGTCAGCCTACGGCCCTGCAGTTGCGCGCAATGAACATCATCTACGAGACCACCAAGGAGCGCGGAACCACCATCCTCATTCCCAGCTCCATGGTCGACAGCATGAATCCGACCGTCGCCGTCGCAGCTGCGGTGGCCACCCAGGCCGGTACGATCCATGCCAGCGACGAACCTTCGCATGAGAGTCCGCGAGTCAATGTGCAGGCGAACATCGACAGACCATCAACGATGGGGCGCAGCCAGGATGAACGCAGCACAGCAGGCGTGCACGCCGAACGGGTTGATGCAGCCGTTCCTTAGACAGGATTTGTCCGCTTCCGGCCAGTAGCGGACTGATTCGCAGC
This sequence comes from Pseudomonas multiresinivorans, assembly GCF_012971725.1. Lineage (NCBI taxonomy): Bacteria > Pseudomonadati > Pseudomonadota > Gammaproteobacteria > Pseudomonadales > Pseudomonadaceae > Pseudomonas > Pseudomonas multiresinivorans. The sequence goes on along the minus strand of NZ_CP048833.1, from coordinate 2,753,432 downwards.
AGGCCAGTCTCCTGCATTGAGGTTCGCAGGTGCCTACTTTTTCAGGGGCAATTCAATCACCTCGCTTAACGCGCCATCGACGCCGAAAGCGGCCAGCCCATCGCTAGTCTCGAAAGGCTCCCGGAGGGCGGTCGAACCAGCGCTTGAAGGCACGGTGGAAAGTACTGGTATCCCTGAACCCCAGCCGCTCGCTGACCGTCGCCACGGGCAGCCCCTGGCGAATCAGCTCCACGGACAACTCGCGACGTACCTCCGCCACCAGCGCGCTGAAACTGGTGCCCTCTTCCTTCAAGCGTCGGTAGAGCGTGGTGCGACTGACGTGCAACGCCTGGCAGGTTGGCTCGATGCTCATGCCTTCGGGCAGGCTTGCGAGAATCAAGCGACGCACCATGCCGGCGAGCGTATCTGCGTCTTGCAGCTGTGCGAGTGTCGCCCTTGCACGAGACTCCAGCATCTGTCGCAGGTAGTCGCTGGCGCCGAGAATGGGATGCTGCAGAAAGTCGCGCGGCAGGTGGAGGCTGTTTCTCTCGCTGTCGAAGCGCAGCTCGCTGCCGAACAGTTCGACATAGTGCGCATGGTAGACCGGGGATGGGAAAGCGAACTCGCAGGCCAGAGGCCGCAACTCTACGCCGGTCATCTCCCGGCTCCAGCGCAGCACTGCACTCATGCTGCGTTCGATGGCGGCCTGCGGGTAGGTTTTGCCGGGGGCGAAGGTGATATCCAGCACCAGAGCATCTGCCGTTTCACTGTACTGCCAGCTCTCCGAAGGGTTCATCAGCGCGATATGCCGCTGGAACACTTCCAGCGCCTCGCTCACCCGACTGCATTGGCACAACCAACTAGCCAGTACGCCATGCGTGGCAGGGTTGAAGGTCTGCCCGATCAACAGGCCGATATGCGGCAATTGCGTGTTGTTCGCGGCGAGCTGCCACAGCGCCAGTAACTGGGTCTCGTCGACACGCTGCTCCTGGATCGGCGATGCCGCAGCCCCCTGGTCGAGAAGTTTGGCACCCTCCACCCCGGCTTCCCGCAACTGGGTTTCAGTGACCACGCCGAGATGCAGCAACTGGTCGTGCAGATCCAGCACTGCGACGGCCGATACGGTGGTACTTCTGACCATCGGGCTTGCTCTTGGTAGTTGCGCAGGTAACGACTCTAACGCACGGTGCAGAGCGGCGGCCAGCCATCGGCCTGGCAAGTGCAGGTTGCAACCAGAAGCCATGCAGGTTGAACCGCAGAGCCATGGCCAGCCGTCATCGGACTGCCTAGCATCGACGACACGACCATGGCACAGGAAGACCTGCTATGCCCGAGCACAGAATCGAATCGCTATCCGCCTTGCGCGCACTGATTCCACCACCACCGGCGATGATGCACAAACGCCTACAACGCAGCCTGGACGAGTACTGCCTGCTGATGATCCGCCAGGCAGCGGTTTGCGCGGTCGGCTTTGCCGACCCGCGGTTGGATATCGAGTACCTCGATTTGCGCCACCATCCAGTGGTACGGGCCGAGGGCCAGGACATCCTGCTGCCCTGGCCGGCAGACAAGGCGATCCCACAGCAGCCGATAGAGGAATTGGCCTGCAGCCTGTACTTCGTCCTGCCCGGCGTGGGCTTCAGCCTGCGTGCCAATGGCCGGGGCACCCTGCGGGCCGGAAAGCTGTTGGAGTTTCGCGCCGAGGCGCTGTTCCTGCACTGCTCGCGAGCCAAGGTACGCGCCGATTTCTGGCGCGCCAGAGAGCACGCCAGGCCCTTTGTATCTGACACCGGGCAGGCCTTGTCCGAGACGGCACAGGCCTTCATCGCCGCATCGCCCTACCTGTTGATGCTCACGCAGCGCCAAGCCGATGCCACCGAGATGTCGCCACGAGGTGATCCGGCCGGTTTCGTCCAGGTACTGGATCACCACACTCTTCTGGTGCCAGAACGCCCGGGCAACAAGGTTGCCTGCAGCCTGAGCAATATCCTCGCCGATGGCGCCTTGCGCCTGTCCTTCCTTCAGCCCGGCGCCGACACGGTTTTATCCGTGGCCGGGCGCGCCTGGTTGAGCAACGACGCGAACTTGCTCGCCCCACTGGCAATCAACGGCAAGCCACCTCGGGTCGCTACCATCGTGAACGTCGAGCGCTATCGCTTCCAGCACTGCCCAGAACTGCTGGCCGCGGGCTTGTGGGATCGCGCAACACACCTGGACGAAAGGCAGATTCCAGCCTTTTCCAAGATGCTGTCCGAGCACATGAACGGTACGGGCCTGTTGGGCAAGGCCACCAGCCTGGTGGTCGATGCGGTGGTCAAGCATGACCTGCGCCATCTCTACTGAGGCGAGGGGCGTAGGCTACGGCTTAAGTGCCCTTCTGTACCTTGCCCAGCCGGATGCTTATTGCTGTCCGTCAGCATCCGAATCCGTCGCGCTTTCCAGCGAGGTTCTGCTCTAACCGGTCATGTAAGCATACGACCGGCTGGTATTGGCCGGTTCAGGTCATCCACGCGGAACAGATCCAAGTCAGGGTCTAACGCAGTACCCCCAGCATGATCCACACTCTACGAGCCTCTGGGTCAGCGTGGACTAGCTCGTCCATCAGTGCACTCAACGGCATGCCACCCCACTCCACCGCCCGGCGAATGATGTAGGGCACCGGGCTGTGAGGCTCGGTGCGCGCCAGGTACTCGGCGATGGCAGTGAGCTGCCGGTAGGCTTCTTCGCGGCTCTGCGGAGCGCCGCCGATGGGAAGCGAGCTGGATGATGACAGCGGAGCCGACTCTAGCTCGGAGGGAGTCTCGACTGCGGTGGTGGGTGCGAAATCTTGCGGGGCCATGGCGTTGCATCCCTGGATGACATTGCTGAACGCGTCGATGGACGCGGCGAGTTGATGCAGGCTCGGTGCCGCATCTCCGAGCTGACGGTCACACCAGGCATCCAGACGTCGCAGGTGACCGGCCGCGCCGCCCAGCTGGGCCAGCGTCGCCGCCCAACCATTCACCGCCCCACTGCGGATCGATTCGTTCAGCCGTTTCTGCTCCTGCCGCGCACTCTCCGCCGCCACCTTGTCGACCTTGTTGTCACTGACCTGAACCTGCCGTCGCTGCAACTCCTGCCATCCATGCAAAGTGGTCTGTGGCCAGCCGCTGCACAGCGGCACACGCGTGAGCAGCAGCTCGGTGTAGCGCCGCGCCAACCAGGCAAGCGGCGCCGCGCGCCACTCCTGGTCACCGTCGGTGGCCTGCGGGTGCAGTTGCTCAGGAAACGCATCGCAAAGATCGGCCAGTAGACCCAGGGCCGCGGCGAGGCCAGCTGGGCCATCGGTAACGATCCAGGCCTCCCCCAGGTATCCGGCGATGGTCAGGTCCTTGCTGCTCCGCGCCAGCAGCTCCTCGGCCAGCGCCGCCACCGCCAACCAGTCTGCGCGCTTGGGCTCGGCCTGCCAGACGCCGGCCGGTAGCGCAGTATCTTCTTCGCGGCGTAGCTCGCGCAGGCGATCCATCAGCGGGTCATGGCGCAGCGATTCTCCGCACGGCGAATCACCCGGAAGAGGTTGCAGGAGCGCTTGCAGCGTCTCGTCTGAAATCATGGAAACTCCTGGACGCCGGCAAAGTTCGCCACGCCGATGCCGCTGAAGGGCGTGCGCGGTGCGCGTACGGGCAAGGGCTGGACGGACAGCGGTTGCTTGGCGTCCTGGGTCATCAATGAAATACGCAGGAACATCCGCGCCTCGGGCTCGCGGCTGTTCGGCATGCGAACCGGCACCTGCAACGCAAGCGGGAAGTCGGTGTAGTCGGCGCTGGGCTGGCGCTGCAGGATCAGGTGTGACCGCAGCAGGCGCATCAGCGCCCAGGGGCCGCCATATTCCCAGCCCACTTCCAGATCCGCGACGGCCATGCTCGCCTGTTGCGGGTCGATGTCCGGTCGTTGCGGGCTGTCCTTGGCCCAGCGCAACATCAACTTCATCGGCTCGCCGACGTTCCAGTGCAGGCGCTGGCCGTCACTGCCGGGGAAGGTCAGCGGGCGGTCTGCCGCGTAGAGCGTCCAGGCGATCACCTGGTCGGCGCCACGTTCGGCCTCGCGGTCCGTTCGCCAGCGCACGTCGAGGTCGACGCCCTGCGCCCCGCCTTTGTCGCGCTGGAATAGCGGCCCCATCCAGGCCTTGGCCAATTGCAGGCGCTGGAGGAAATCTGCCGCCGCTACCCGATCGACCGACTGGCTGAGCTTGAGGCCTTCCTGGGCTCGCCCCAGGTTCTGGTCGAGCAGCTCCACCAGATGCTGTACCCGCGCCGGATCAGCGTCCTCCGCCTGCAGGCTGTAGGCGAAGGGGAAGCGGTTGGCCAGATACTGATTGAAGTAGTCAGCGATGGCGGCCCACGCCTGGGCGGCATCCTTCTGCTGCAGTTCCAGGCAGCGTTGCTGTGCCTGGCTGTGAAGCCCGCGGGTAAAGCGCGCCACGTCGCCTTGCCCAGGCACCAGCGCGGAGGTGTTCAGAATCTTGCCGCAGCTGGCGGCGTCCATTTCCACGAAATCGCGCGTCACCAGTTGGTCGAGCAACATCGGCGAGCTGGTCGGGTTCTGCGCCTTGTACTTGATCAGCTCGTCGCTGAGGTCGGCGAAGCGCCGTACCTTATCTGCATCGGCAAAACCGAGATTGCCGCGGTCACGCAGCCAGGTCAGCGCAGGCGCGTGCTCTTCGCTCAAGGCGAGCATGGTCTCGAACTGTTGGGTAAGGCTGCGTTTGAGGTCCTGGGTATCGGTAGAACGGTACAGCTGTAGACCGAAGTTACGCGTGCCGTCCCAGCTGGACACCTCGGAGCGAACCCGGAACAGGGGCAGCGTATCGATGGACTTCAGTACTCCATCGACATCGGCCAGCGCACCACGGGTCAAGTGCATGTCCAGCGCGTTTGCCAGATCACTTCGCTGCAGGGATTCCAAGGCCTCGCGGACCTGCTCGGCGGGCTCGAGGGGAACGTCGAAGGTGTTCTTCGAAGGCACTCCGCTGGAGGGAGCGGACTGCGTCAGGCTGCTCCACATGGCACTTGCCGCCGCGGCATTAGCACTCTCGGCGAGAGCATCGCGATATTCGGCAGGTATCCTCGCCTGCTCCTGCTCGCTGTACTTGCGATAGCTGGTGTAGTACGCCAGAGCAGCGTTCAGCGCATGAGCATCAAGATTGCCCATGCGGCGCGGGTCGCTGTCCTGGGTCTGCTGGCGCAGGGCGGTGCCGGCGAAGTCCTGGCGCAGCAGCGAATCGATGGTGCTGCCCAGCGCCACCACATGCTCCTGCAAAGCCAGGGTACCGCCGGGTTGCAGTTGCAACAGGTTGTCGCGGGAGCCGGCGGCGGATATCCACTGGTCGTGGAAGGCGCGCTGCAGCTTGCTGGCCTGGCTGGTCACCCGGGCTTCCGCCGTGGGGCCGAGCAGGTAGGACTGACGCACGTCGTCGAGCATCGCGCGAAAGCCCGGCACGATCTCCTGGGCATTGCCGTGGCTCCAGGCGGCGTTGGTCAGGACCACCATGTTGCGCAGCGCATCGATCTGCGCGGCGGTCTCTTCCAGTTCCTCGAGGCTGTTGCCCTGTCGTGCCTTGAGTTCGTTCAGGTGCAGGCGTAGGAAGCCGGCCGGGCGCACGAAGTTGTCGGCGAGGAAGAACTGGTCGAGCCAGAGACTCATCAGATCGTCGAAGTTGCGTGCCAACTGGCCCTCGCGGGGCCCAGGATCGATCGGCGCGGGAGCATCGGGAATGCCCTGTCCGAGCACCGACTGCAGGTAACCAGCGTTGCGCAGGGAGCCCGGTTCGAGTGTCAGCCCGTAAGCCTGCTCACCCAGTTTGCCGAGGCTTTCCAACACATTCTTCGAGGTGCCGGCGCGCAGCTCGGTGTACCAGCGGTTGCGCTGTTCAAATGCCAGCACGCCTTGCGCCAAGTCGCGAGCAGCAACGAAGTTCGGCCACTGCTCCGGGCTGTCGCTCTGCACGTTGGCGCGACGTTCGCTGCTGCGGATGGCGCGCAGTCGGGCCAGCTCGGCAGCCTGCGCCTGCTGCAAGGGCATCAGCACTTCGCGGCGGGTCAGGTCGCGCAGCAGTCCATCCATGTGCTCGTCGAAACCGGAGAACCAGGAGCTCGGGTACACCAGCGAGCTGAAGTGCCAGCGCGGTGCAGCCTGCAGCAGCGCCCAGTAGGCCTGCAAGCGTTGCCGGGCGGCCTCTTCCGGCGATACTCCGGCCGCTTCGGCTTCGCCCTGCCCGCGCTGCATGGACAGGATGCGCTGCCCCAGCACCTGCGCCTCGCGGGAATCCACGTGCCAGACCCAGAGCATTCCCAATAGCCAGCAGATGCCGATCACGCCAGCCACCACCCCCAGCACGCGCTGCGAGCGTTGACGCAGGCGCAGGACGCGCGGAACAGCCTGGGCCAACCCGCGCTCGGCGAGCAGGCGCAATTGCCAGAGATGCTGGGTGAACAGCAGTTGTGCGGGTGCCTCCTCCCGCGCCGAGAGCACCCAGTCGTCAGCACTGGGGGCCATGCGGTACGCGCCGCTGAAGTACAGGCCTCGCAGGCGCGGCGCCTCACCCAGCGCATTTCCCTGGAAGACCGGTTCCAGTCTCTGCCGCAAGCCTTCGCGCAGTCTCTCCAGCGCCTGCGGGAAGCGATACAGCTCCTCGCTCAATTGCCCCTTGAGCACGCCCGCTTCGAGTATTGCCGCCTGTAACGCCTGCAATACCTGATCGAAGCCGCGCTCCAGATGCTCACCCTGCCAGGCCGCATCCGCCTGCAGGGGCGAGGCCCAGCCCAGCGGTCGCTCGCGAACCTCGGCAGGCAGGGCCGCGCGCAGTTCGGCGAATCCATCGAGCTCTTCCAGCCCGGTCACCACCACGTACACAGGCAGGCTCAGCCCCAGCCGTTGCAACAGATCGTTGAAGCGCCGACGCAGCTGGATGCTCTCCTGGGCCAGACTGGCCGGGTCCAGCAGACGCTCCGCCGGCACCGCCCAGATCACGCCGTCCAGCGGACGACGCGGACGCATCCGCAGCAGCAGGCCGAGCAGCCGGCGCCAGGGCTGCAGCGCCGAGGGTACACCCTCTTCCGGCATGAACAGGGCCTGCGGTACCGCCAGCAAGGCGCCGTCCTGGTCGGCCCACCAGCGGCCGAACCAGGACGGGCGGTTCACCGGAGCCAGGCTCCAGTCCGCGGCCAGGCGCTCGCCCAGCAGCGGGTCGCCCAGCAGGAGATACCAGGGCACGTCGTAGCGATCGGCGACATCGTGGTCCTGCTCCATCTGCCGTACGGTCAGGTAGAAGGTGCGTACGGCTTCGCCGCCCTTGCTGCGCAGCCAGAGGAACCCCACGGCCACCAGTGCCACCACCAGCAGCAACAGCAGGGCAAGCACCAGCCAGCCGCTCAAGCCACCAGCTCCGGGAAGGCGGCCGCACAGGCCAGGTCGAGCAAGGGCGCCAGTTCACCGCGCACGTCGCTCCACAGCCAGTGACCGATGACGATGAGCAGGAGGACGCCGGCGAAAACCATCAGCGTCAGGCGCAAGCCGTCGGGCAGTGCGCGCCGCAGTGGCAGCCGCAGGGGCGCTGCAGCGGCCGGGCGCGCCAAGGTCTCCAGCAGCGCCGGCACCTCGGCGTCACGCTGCCAGGCATGGGTGAACAGCGCGTGCCGCCACTTCTCATGGAGAGCTTCGCCCTTCGGGCCACGCAACTTGCCGTGGAAGCCCAGCAGCAGGCACTGCAGGTAGACGTTGGCAAGATCACGCGTGCCCGGTGCGCGGGTATCCAGCAGGCGATGAATAGCCTGAGGCACACGCTCCCCGGCGTTACGCGTGCCATACAGGCGGGATTCCAATGGCCGCTCCTGCCACGCCGACTGGCCATTCCAGGGATCGAACAGCAGACTTTCGTCGAGCAGTGCGACGAAGGCGTAGACCATGCCTTTCACCTGTTCGCCGGCGGCATCGCCGACACTGGCATTGGCGCTGCGCCACAGGCGACGCACCACCGCCTGGGCTTCGTCGGCGACCCGCTCGAGGGCCGCACTTTCTTCGCCGGTGGATTCGCGCAGCTCTTCCCAGCGCCTGCGCCACTCCAGCCAGGCGGTCTGGAAAGCACCACTCAAGGGTGCCTCGCCGAACGACGGCGGGTAGATCGCCTGATTCCCTTCAAGCATATTCGCTTCCCTGCCTCAGGCGCCGCTGGCGCCGTCCACGATGAACAGCATGACCTGCCAGGGACTGCCACTCCCGCCGCTACCTGCCGAGGCAGTCCGCAGGCACAGGCGCTGGGCGGGGTCGAACCAGTCACCCTCTGCCTGCACGACGAACAGGTGGGTGTCTTCCCCCACGCTGTAGGCGATCTGTTCGGCACGGCTCATGGGCAGGTGTTCCAGCCCCGACATGCGCTGGCGGCCGAGTATGGCCAGGCTCGCCTCGGAGGCGACGATGCAGCGTGACAGCCACTCGTGGGCCTGCTCCTCGCCGCAACCCGGCGGCATGCGCAGGCCGATGACCAGACGCTGGACCGGCGAACGCAGGTCCGGCAGGGCCAGGGCGAAGTCCTTGCCCGCCCGTTCGAAGGCCAGGCTGCGGTAGCCGGCGCGAACTCGCCCGAGGGTGACTTCGAGCCACTCGATCACCGGGTTGAAGGTTCGCAGCAATTCGTTGAAATCGAAGGTCGGGAACGCCGGGACACCGCCCAGTGGGTCGAGCACGCTCCAGCTGCCGGCCATGCCGCACAGCAGACCATGCAGCTGCGCCGGGCTCGCTGTGCCGCTGTAAAGCGCGGCCTCCAGCTCCGGCAGACGTGCCCAGAGCGCGGCCAGCTGGCGGCGGATTTCCTGGCTGTCCTCGGTGTTCTCTGCCTGCTGCGCCTGGCGCAGGCGGCCGGCGAGAAACACGCATTTCTCCCGCGTATGGGCACACAGCGCCACCAGCACCTGCCCGAGCATCGACGCCGGCGCGATGCGCGGAGTCGGCGCCACGTAAGGCAGGCGGACGAAACCACCGGCGTCCTTGCCGATGCGCAGCAGCGGCAGGCACACCGAGTCGGCGCGCTGCGCCTCGGTCACCAGGCGCAACGCCGGGCGCCAGACAACGATAGGCTCGGGATTCTCGCCGCTGGCCAGGTCCGGCACCGCCGGTCCGCTGGAAGACTGCAGACGGCCCTGAAGCGGCAACACCTGGCCGCCACGGGCGAGCGGGCTGAGTGCGAGATAGAGGGTGATGCTGGCGTCGGGGGCCGCAGCGATGGCAGCCGTAGCGTCGAAAATCAGGGTATCGCCCTGGCCCAGGCTGACCGGTAGGCCATCGGGCAGGATCGCCTCCAGCGCGAGGATACGCACCACGCCGGTGCTCAGGGCGGAAGGGTCCAGCTCCAGGTGCTCGAGTCCCCAGAACCAGGGATTGGCCGCATGGACCAGGCGCGCGGACAGCACTTCGGCGCGCAGTCCCTGGAGCTGGAAGTGCTGGGGAAGCAACTGCATCCCTTCGTGCCAACAAACTGCGTCAGGCAGAACTCTCACGCCACTCCCCCTTCGACGTCCTGGATTGTCATGGGCCCGCCCCGCAAGGCGGTGGTTCAGTGCTCCTCGGCACTCAGCAAGCGCATCTCCCTGCTGTCGAAACGCAGCCATACGTTGGGCTGCTGATCCAGGCGCATACGATGGGCGCCGGGAGTGTTATAGCCGGCAAAGACCAAAAGTCCAGAAGCCGGCTTGCCGGCCAAGGGGAATTCTCTGGCCTCCATGAACTGCCCGGGCACCAGCTCCAGGCTCCACACCGAAAGCTGCTTCTGGTAGTCGCGGCGGTACTGTTCGCGGTCGCTGAACCACTGCTTGGCGCTCATCGCCGACAGCAGCTTGAGCAGGTCCGCATCCTGCACCGCAACGAAGTCCACGGCGATGGGCGAATCGCCATTGGCCTTGCTCGCGACGTCGAGGGTCAGACGGTCGACATCGACCTTCGGACCGAACCAGGAACAGCCTCCGAGAACTGCCAGGAGCACAGCACAGAGGCAGGCTTTCGTCGACTTCATGAAACGTCCTTGTGAAATGTCTGTCAGAGATTATTTTCGGATTTGCGTTTTTAGCAACCTGATCTAGCTTGCTTGGTTAGCTCGTGGACAACGAGCCCAGATGGGATCGCCAAGGACAGGCCTGTATCGCATTTCCCCTTTCCTGTCGTGTGGTCCAGCCAAGGAGCGCGACGACAGCGACCTCGCTGCGGCGTGCCCGTCTCCTACGCAGTGGAGTTCGCCAGCATGGCAGAAAGCACGCAGCACAAACTGGATCGGGTGCGCCCTCCCCGGGTCCAGATCACCTACGACGTGGAAATCGGCAACGCCATCGAGAAGAAGGAGCTGCCGCTGGTCGTGGGCATCCTTGCCGACCTCTCCGGCAAGCCGGTCACTCCCCTGCCCAAGCTCGGCGAGCGCCGCTTCACCGAGATCGACCGTGACAACTTCAACGCCGTGCTCGCGTCCATCGGACCGCGCGTGGCGCTGCAGGTCGACAACACTCTGAGCAACGATGGCAGCCGGCTCAATGTCGAGCTGAACTTCAAGCACATCGACGACTTCGACCCAGTCAGCATCGTCAATCAGGTCGTGCCGCTGCGCCGTCTGTTCGAGGCCCGCCAGCGCCTGCGCGACCTGCTCACCAAGCTCGACGGCAACGATGAGCTGGACCAGCTGCTGCAGGACGTGGTGAGCAACACCGAAGGCCTGCAGGAAATCCGCGCGACTCACCCGGTGACCGCCGATGCCGGCGCCGCCAACGACACCGCCCAGGCCGCCGCCGACGAAGGCGAAGCACCTGCCGAACCGCAAGCCTGATCCCGCCCGCAAGGAGAGCACAGCAATGGCCAAACCCAGCTCCGCCGCGGCGCAAGGCGCCGAAGGCAGCACCCAGACCCTCGACCTGCTCGACCGCATCATCGCCGATGGCCGCATGGCCCACGATGACAGCCAGCAGGAGTATGCCCGCGACATGCTCGCGGAGTTCGCCACCCAGGTCCTCGACGAAGGCATGGCCGTCAGCAAGGACACCGTGGCCATGATCAACGAGCGCATCGGTCGCATCGACGAACTGATCAGCGCCCAGCTCAACCAGATCCTGCACCATCCCGAGCTGCAGCAACTCGAATCCTCCTGGCGTGGCCTGCACCAACTGGTACAGAACAGCGAGACCGGCTCGCGCCTCAAGCTGCGCCTGCTCAACGTCAGCCAGCAGGATCTGCAGAACGACCTGGAAAAGGCCGTCGAGTTCGATCAGAGCGCGCTGTTCAAGAAGATCTACGAAGAGGAGTACGGCACCTTCGGTGGACACCCCTTCAGTCTGCTGGTGGGCGACTACTCCTTCGGCCGCCACCCACAAGACATCGCCCTGCTGGAAAAGCTCTCCAACGTCGCCGCCGCGGCCCACGCACCCTTCATCGCTGCGGCCAGCCCACGCCTGTTCGACATGGGCAGCTTCACCGAGCTGGCGGTTCCGCGTGACCTGAGCAAAGTCTTCGAGAGCCTGGAGCTGATCAAGTGGCGCTCGTTCCGCGAGAGCGAGGATTCGCGCTACGTCTCCCTGGCCCTGCCGCGCTTCCTGGTGCGCCTGCCCTACGGTCCGGAAACCCTACCGGTGGAAGGCATGAACTTCATCGAGGACGTGGACGGCACCGACCACGCCAAGTACCTCTGGGGCAATGCGGCGTGGGTCATGGCCCAACGCATCACCGAAGCCTTCAGCAAGTATGGCTGGTGCGCGGCTATCCGCGGCAGCGAAGGCGGCGGCGCCGTCGAGGGCCTGCCGGCACATACCTTCCGCACGCAGGCGGGTGACCTGTCGCTCAAATGCCCGACCGAGGTGGCGATCACCGACCGCCGCGAGAAGGAGCTCAATGATCTGGGCTTCATCGCCCTGTGCCACAAGAAGAACACCGACCTCGCGGTGTTCTTCGGTGGCCAGTCCACCAACAAGCCGCGCCTGTACAACACCAACGAGGCCAACGCCAACGCGCGGCTCTCGGCGATGTTGCCGTACGTGCTGGCGGCCTCGCGCTTCGCCCACTACCTGAAGGTGATCATGCGCGACAAGGTGGGCAGCTTCATGACCCGCGACAACGTGCAGACCTACCTCAATAACTGGATCGCCGACTACGTGCTGATCAACGACAACGCCCCGCAGGAGATCAAGGCGCAGTACCCGCTGCGCGAGGCGCGCGTGGATGTCAGCGAGGTCGCCGGCAAGCCCGGCGTTTACCGCGCCACCGTGTTCCTGCGGCCGCACTTCCAGCTGGAAGAACTGACCGCCTCGATCCGCCTGGTAGCCAGCCTGCCGCCGCCGGTAGCGGCGTGAGCCAGCGGGGCCGCCCGCGCGGGCGGCCCCTTCGCCTTACATCCTTTTTCTTGCAGCGGAGATATCCACCATGGATGCGATTCTTCTCGACCTCGGCGACGACATCAAAGGTGACAGCCTGCTGTCCGGCTTCGAAAACAAAATCGAGATCATGTCCTACAGCCACAACGTGGCCATGCAGGTGACCAACGACGTGAGCAACTCGGAGCGCACCTCCGGCAAGCCGCATATCGGCGAATTCACCCTGACCAAGTTCGTCGACACCTCGACCCCGACGCTTAACGAATACTGCTGCTCCGGCAAGGCCATCCCCACCGCCACCTTGACCATCGGCCGCAACGCCGCCGAAGGCGACGGCAAGATTATGCCGTTCATCACCTACACCCTGAGCAACGTCGTGCTGTCGAACGTCAGCGTCAGCGGAGGTGCCGGTGGCAAACCGGTGGAAACGATGTCGCTGAACTTCACCAAGATCAAATGGGAGCTCACGGCGCAAAAGGACGACGGCAGCAAGGAAGGCACCGCCGCCTCGACCTGGGACATGGCCGCCAACAAGCTGGCCAGTTAAGGAAGCCGGGCCTTGCACGGCATCGCGCGGCCACCGCTGCTGGACCGTCTCTCCGAAGCCGGGGAGGCGGAACCGGCACTCGACCAGCGAGCCCTCGCGGCCTCGGTCGCGCAGGAGCTGTCGCGTCTGCTCAACAGCCGCAGTCCCGCGGGCAACGGTGTTGGCATTCTGGCTTACGGCATTGCTGACTGGACGGCCCTGCAGGCCCGACGCGAAGCCGACCGTCTGCACCTGGCCCGTGAAATCCGCCGTGCGGTGACCAGCTTCGAACCACGCCTGGGGCTGAGCGAAGTCGTGGTCGACGCCGATCCTCAGCACCCGCAGCGCCTGCGCGTACGCCTGCTCGGCAACCTGCGCCAGGACACTGGCCGAGCGCCCCTTCTGTTCGAACTCATTCCCGTTGGCGGAACACTGGAAGTACGCCATGAGCGACTCGATTGATGCCGAACTGCTGGATTACTACCAGCGCGAACTGACCTGGCTGCGCCACGCCGGCGCCGGTTTTGCGGCGCGCTATCCCAAGGTGGCGCGCCGCCTGGAACTGGGCCCCGGAGAGTGCGGCGACCCCCACGTCGAACGCCTGCTGGAAGGCTTCGCCCTGCTTGCCGCACGCCTGCAACGACGCCTGGACGACGACTACGCGCAGTTCAGCGACGCACTGCTGGAACAACTCTATCCCCTCGCCCTGCGCCCCCTACCCTCCTGCGCCGTGGTGCGCTTCGAGCCGGACCCGACCAAGGGCAAGCTGAGTGCCGGATTCCACCTGCCGCGCGGAACACCGCTGTTCGTCAGCGTACCGGGCCAGGATCGCATCGAACTGCCCGAGGAGCTGCGCGGCCAGACCTTGCACTGGCGCACCACCGACGAAGTCACCCTTTGGCCATTGCGCATCGAGGAAGTCGTGCTGCTCGGCGCCGAGGAAGCCCAGGCCGCCACTGGCAGCGCCGGCGTGCGCGGGGCCCTGCGCCTGGACCTGCGCTGCCTCGACAAGGACGGTTGGGCCGCGCTGGACATCGACACCCTGCGCATTCACCTGACCGCCAACCCCGTCGCCAAGGCCGCCCTCTACGACCTGCTCGGCGCCCACGCCTGCGGCCTCATCGCCGAGGCCGAGGGCGCCGAACCACAACGCCTCTCCGGCCTGCCGCAAAGGGTCGGTTTCGCCGCCGAGCAGGCCCTGCTGCCGGAAGATGAGCGCGTGCATCCCGGCTTGCGCCTGCTCGCCGAGTACTTCGCCTTCCCCGACAAGTTCGCCTTCTTCGACCTGCCGCTCCAAGGGTTACGGGCCAGCGGCGAGAAACTCTATCTCTATGTTCTCTTCAACCGCCCCGCGCCCGCCCGCCTGACCCTGCAGGCCAGCGACCTGGCGCTGGGATGCGTACCGGCGATCAACCTGTTCCCGCGTACCTCCGAGCCACTGCGGCCGGACGGCACGCGCAGCGAGTACCGCCTGATCGCCGACGCCCACCGCGAGAACTCGGTGGAAATCCACAGCATCCGCTCCCTGCGTGCCAGCACCCCGCTGGGCGTGGTCGAGGTCGCGCCCTATCACGGCACCCAGCACCGTCCCGGCGCATTCGGCCTCTACTGGCACGCGCGCCGGGTCGAAGGCATGACGCCCAACCGGCGAGGCAGCGACCTGTTGCTGACCCTGGTAGACGCCGGCCTGCAACCCCTCGAAGAAACGCCCCAGTACAGCCTCAGCGCAGAGCTGCTATGCACCAATCGCAGCCTGGCCGAGTACCTGCCAGCCGGCACCGAGCTGGCCTTCGAGCGCCCCGGCCCGGTGGCCCGCGCCTGCCTGCTGCGCGCTCCGAGCCGGCAATGCCAGCCGGCTCTGGATGGCCCCTCGCGCTGGCAACTGGTCTCGCAGCTCACGCTCAACCACCTGTCGCTGGTGGAGGGCCCGCAGGCCCTCGATGCCCTGCGGGAAATCCTCACGCTGCACGACTTCAGCGAAGACAAGCTGGCCGCCCGGCAGATCGAGGGGCTGGCCCGACTGGACTGCACCCGCGTGGTCGACCATGTCGGCAGTGATGCCTGGCGCGGTTGGCGTAATGGCCTGGAGGTTCGCGTGCATCTTGAACGCCAGGCCTTCGTAGGCGCCAGCGCAGTGCTGTTCGGCGCCGTGCTCGCGCAGTTTTTCTCGCTCTACGCCAATGCCAACCGCTTCGTGCGTACGGTGCTGGTGCAATCGGATCAGGAGATTTGCCGATGGCAGCCCCAGGCCGGCCAGCCCATCACTCTCTGAGCCGGCGCCTGCGCGCTGAGCCGCACCGCTTCGAGTGGCTGCAGGCGCTGTTGCTGCTCGAACACGAGCAGCCCCAGGCCACGCCGCTGGGTCACGGCAGCCGCCCGGACGCCGAAGCGCTGCGCCTGCGGGGCCCACTGACGCCGGTGTTCGCCCCCAGCCAGATCGACGCCCTGGATGACGAGGATGGCCGGCCGCTGCTTAGCACCTCCATCTTCGGCCTCGGCGGTGCCGACGGCGCCCTGCCCTACGCCTACCAGGAATGGCTGCAGCAACGCGCCCGGCAGAAGGACCACGCCCCCGCGGAATTCCTCGACCTGTTCCAACACCGCTTGCTCAGCCTGCTCTACCGGGTATTGCGCAAACACCGGCTGGCCGTAGGTTTCCAGACTCCTGCCGCCGCTCCCCTGCGCCGCCCTTTGCGGGCCCTGGTGGGCTTGCTGCCAGCGGGCCTGCATGAGCGCGGCGCGCTGCCCGACGCCAGCGTGCTCGCCCGCAGCGCGCACTTCTCGGGTAATCGCCGTTCGTTGGTCGGATTCGCCGCCATGCTCCGCGAACAGTTCGGACTCCCCGCCGAGTGCGAGGCCTACGCCGGCGCCTGGCGCGAGATTCCGCCGGCACGGCGCAGCGTGCTGCAACGCGGCGGCACCAACCTCGGGCTTGGCCGCGACGCCATCGCCGGCACCCGCGTGTGGGACGAACACGCCGGCTTCCACCTGCGCCTCGGCCCGCTGGACGAAGCCACCGCGCGGCACTTCTTCCCGGACGGCATCGCCTACCCCCTGCTGGCCCACCTCTGCGCGCTGTACTTCGGTCCCGACCTGGACTGCCGCCTGCATCTGCTGGTGCGCGCCAGCGGACCGCTGGCCCTGGGACATGGCAATGGCCCGCGACTGAACTGGAACACCGGCCTGCGCCGCAGCGGCGGCGCCATACAACCCATCGACCTGACCCTGCGCCACGCGGAGATGCCCTGATGGACCTCGCCAGCCTGATCGGCCGCCTCAACCCCGAATCCCGCCGCGCCCTGGAGCGCGCCGCGCAGCGCTGTCTGCAACGCACCCACCACTACGTCGAGATCGAGCACCTGTTGCTGGAGCTGCTTGACATCGACGGCGGCGACCTCGCCCGTCTGCTTCCGCGCTTCGGCCTTGAGCGCGACCAGCTGGTCGGCGAGATCAACACCGCGCTGGAGCTGTTCCGCATCGGCAGCACGCGCACCCCGGCGCTCTCGCCGCAGACCATCGGCCTGCTGGAAGACGCAGTGGTACAAGCCAGCGTGCTCGGCCAGCCGGCGATCCGTTCCGGGCTGCTCCTGCTCGCCCTGCTCGACCGCGAGGAACGCCGCGCCCTGCTGCTCAACAGCGCCTCGTCACTGCTGCGTATTCCCCACGAGACGCTGCGGGAGAAACTCCTGGAGTGGACGGAAGGCTCCCGCGAACAGCCCGCCGGTGCCCGCGCCCCGGACAAGGCAAAACCCGCCAGTGCAGCGGCCCTGGACAGTGTGCTCGACCAGTACACCCAGGACCTCACCGCCGACGCCCACGCCGGGCGCATCGACCCCATAGTCGGGCGCGACGGGGAGATACGCCAATGCGTGGACATCCTCCTGCGCCGCCGGCAGAACAACCCGATCCTGGTAGGCGCCCCCGGAGTTGGCAAGACCGCCGTGGTGGAAGGCCTGGCCCTGCGCATCGCCGCCGGAGAAGTGCCGCCTCCGCTACAAGGCGTGATCCTGCGCGTGCTTGATCTGGGCCTGTTGCAGGCCGGCGCCGGAGTCAAGGGCGAGTTCGAACAGCGCCTGAAAGGCGTGATCGACGCAGTGCGCAGCAGCGAACAGCCGATCATCCTGTTCATCGACGAAGCCCACACCCTGATCGGCGCCGGCGGCGCGGAAGGCGGCAGCGACGCCGCCAACCTGCTCAAGCCGGCCCTGGCCCGTGGCGAGCTGCGCACCCTGGCCGCCACCACCTGGCTGGAATACAAGAAGTACTTCGAGAAGGACCCCGCGTTGGCCCGGCGCTTCCAGCTGGTGCAGGTCGAGGAACCCGACGAGGCCACCGCCGTGGACATGCTGCGAGGCGTCGCCGCCAAGCTCGAACAGCACCACGGCGTGCAGGTACTGGACGTGGCCATTCAGGACGCGGTGAAGCTCTCGCACCGCTACATCTCCGGCCGCCAGTTGCCGGACAAGGCCATCAGCGTGTTGGACACCGCTTGCGCCCGCGTCGCTCTGGCCCAGCATGACGTACCGCCGGCCCTGGAAAACCTGCGCCACCGCGAACTGGCGGTGGAGGAAGAGCTGCAACGCCTGCGCCGCGAACAAGCTACCGGCCTGGACCACAGCGCGCGCATCACCGGCCTGGAGCAGGAATCGGTGGGCAACCTGTCATCCATCCGCGCCCTGGAAAAACGCTGGGGCGAAGAACGCGAGGCGGTACGCGAACTGCTGCGATCGCGTCATGAACTGCTGACCCTGAGCGAGAGCGCCGACGCCGCCAAGCCCGACGAAGAACTCGACGGCCGCATTGATCACCTGGCCGCCGAACTGGCACGCCTGGAAGCCGGCCTCGACGCTATTCGCGAAGACGATCCGCTGGTGCCCGAACAGGTCGACTCGAAGACCGTGGCCGCGGTGATTGCCGGCTGGACCGGCATCCCGGTGGGCAAGATGCTCGCCGACGAAGCCCACGCCATCCGCACCCTGGCCCAGCGCATGGGCCAGCGGGTGATGGGCCAGGAAGCCGCGCTGGGCACCATCGCCCAGCGCATCCAGGCCTACCGCGCCGGGCTCACCGACCCGGCCAAGCCGGTCGGCGTGTTCCTCCTGCTCGGCCCCACCGGCGTGGGCAAGACAGAGACCGCCTACGCCCTGGCCGACGCCCTCTACGGCGGCGAGCGCAACCTCATCAGCATCAACCTTTCCGAGTACCAGGAAGCCCACACCGTCAGCCAGCTCAAGGGCGCCCCGCCCGGCTACGTCGGCTACGGCACCGGCGGCGTACTTACCGAAGCCGTCCGCCGCCGCCCCTACTCGGTGGTGCTGCTGGATGAAATCGAAAAGGCCCACCCGGATGTACTGGAAGCCTTCTACAACGTCTTCGACAAGGGCGTGATGGAAGACGGCACCGGCCTGGTGGTGGACTTCAAGAACACCGTGATCCTCGCCACCAGCAACGTCGGCGCCGAACTGCTGCTGGACACCCCACCCGAACAGATCGCTACGCCCGTCTTCGACGAGCGACTGCGCAAGGTGCTGCTGCAAGCCTTCCGTGCCGCCTTCCTGGCGCGCATGACGGTGGTGCCCTACCGCCCGCTGGAGGAAGCGACGCTGGAAGGCATCGTGATCGCCAAGCTGGAGAAACTGCGCGAGCGCTACAAGGCGGCAACCGGCAAGCAGTTCGATTTCGACCAGGCAATCGTCAAGGCAGTGCTCGCCAAGTGCAGCTCGGCGGGGGCAAGGGATATCGAGAATGTGTTGATGGCAGAAGTGACGGGGAAGTTGGCGGAGTGGGTGCTGGAGTGACAGTCAATGCACTTGTGCAACTGCGGACAACAATGAACCGTGTCCGGTTGGCACACAGGATGAAAAATGATCAGGAGAGAGCATGCCCACTTACAAATACCAGTGCCTAGGATGCTTCAAGACCTATATAGGACCGGAACTGCTAAGCCCCATCATGTGCAACTGCACCCCTCCAAAAAAAATGCATGGCGTTCGCCAGCAGTCCCCGCTTTCCGCAGAGCTTATAAAAATAATCAATATCAGTGACGCGAGAAAAATGCGAGTCGACTTCTGCTCAAGATGGAACATAACCAATAAGTCCCACGCAACCCATGGCTCTAATTTTTCGGGAAACCAGAAAGTCGTCGATCTGATTAACGGCATCGTATCAACCGTTCAGGGTGGGCTTCGAATCAGCGTCCGTCAACTTATAATTTCGGAATTCAGTTACGACATCGACACTTGCGAAATGATCAACTGACCCAGAAATAACCTTGATAACAGCATATTTGGAGTAAAGTATGCCTAGCAACGAAGCCATAACCTTTTGCGGGGAACTCATGAACTGGGCTGCCTCAAGTACCATTTCTGAGCGTATCAAGAGCGCCATGGACACAAATGCCCAATGGGAGATATGGCTACAGGTTGAACTGGCGATCTATTTGAAATCGAAGTCCGGCCTTGTCGTCCGAGAACAGAATTATGATGCCAGCCGTAAATCGCTCGATATATTATGCAAGCTGAATACGAGAGGCTACGCCATCGAATTGAAAGCCGAGTCCCTGAAAACCGGCCTCACTTCAGGGATGACCATGGTCCAGGCTCTACTCTCAGACAAGTCGAAGCTCGAGGAAAACCCTCTGGTCAAAACCCTGATAAGTTTCGGGTGCAATAGCCTCACATCCCTCGTCATAGGTATTGGTAGTATTTCCAATCATCGACAGACAGCCTTGGAAATCCTAAACGAAACACAAGCGTTCATTTTAAGCTTCAAAGATGACTTCGGTCTTTACATACTTATTATGGAATAGATTTCAAGCCCAATAGATTGAAGAGAGCCACATGAATCATGCCTTCAGACGCTAACGCCAGCTTTGCGCTTATCACCGCGTTCTCCGGCGTCCTATACCCTCAATATTTGGCTGGTGAGGAGAGCCTGAATCGGCTTCGTCATCTTGCCGCCCATGGGTACGCTTTTACAAGTCTGATCCCAAACAACTTCATTGGCTCACGAGCAACTCTCGTCATTCACAACGACACTCAGCAACGCCCTCTCGATGCCTTGGTCGCCGAACTCCACCAACTGCCCGCCGACGCCACCGCCGACCGCTACCAGTTGATTCTGCGGCCCTGGCTCTGGTGGCTGACCCTGGCCAGCAACAACCGCGTGTTCCAGAACCTCCCCACCAGCGACATCGTCACCACGATCTTCAAGGCCCACGGCTTCACCGACTTCAAGCTGTCGCTGACGGGCAGCTATGAGCCCCGCGAATACTGCGTGCAGTACGGCGAAAGTGATTTCGCCTTCGTCTCGCGGCTGCTGGAGGAAGAAGGCATCTTCTGGTTCTTCACCCACGAAGAGGGCAAGCACACGCTGGTGCTGGCGGACAGCAACGACGCGTTCCCGTCCATCCCCAACGGGCCGAAGGTGCCGTACCTGGGCCAGGAGATCGGCGTGCGCGAGCTGCACGGCATTCGCGCAGCTCAGTACTGCATGCAAGCGGTGGCCGGGACCTACAGCACCACCGACTATGAGTTCACCACGCCCGCCACCTCGCTCTATTCCCAAGCGCAGGCCGAGGCCGGGCCGCGCGCGCAGTATGAACACCCCGGCGGCTACACCGCCAAGGCACGGGGCGATGCGCTGACCAAGCAGCGCGTGGACGGCCTGCGCAGCCAGGAGAAGCGGCTGATCGGCGAGAGCGACTGCCGCTGGTTGGTGCCGGGGCACTGGTTCACCCTGACCGGGCATGACGACGCCAGCCTGAATATCGACTGGGTACTGACCTCGGTGACCCACGAGGCCGACCACGAGCACTACCGCAATCGCTTCGAGGCCATCCCCAAGTCCACTGCCTACCGTCCTCCCCGCACCACGCCCAAGCCGCGCATGCACACCCAGACCGCCAAGGTGGTGGGTAAGGCCGGCGAGGAAATCTGGACCGACCAGTACGGTCGCATCAAGATCCAGTTCCCCTGGGACCTGCAGGGCAAGAATGACGAGGCCTCGTCCTGCTGGGTGCGGGTGGTGCTGCCCTGGAGCGGCAAGGGCTTCGGCATGCAGTTCGTCCCTCGCATCGGACAGGAGGTGATCGTCACCTTCATCGACGGCGACCCGGACCGTCCGCTGGTGACCGGCTGCGTCTACAACGGCGACAACGCCCTGCCCTATGCGCTGCCGGAGAACCAGACACAGTCCGGCATCAAGACCAACTCGTCCAAAGGTGGCGGTGGCTTCAACGAGCTGCGCTTCGAGGACAAGAAGGATGCCGAGGAAGTCTTCCTGCAGGCGCAGAAGGACATGAGGGTGAACGTGCTCAACGACAGCACCGCCACCATCGGCCACGACGAGACCCTCACGGTGCAGAACGCCCGCACCCGCACGGTGAAGGAAGGCGACGAGACCATCACCCTGGAAAAGGGCAAGCGCAGCGTGACCATCCAGACCGGCAGCGACACGCTGGACGTGAAGGACAGCCGAACGGTGAAGGTCGGCGCCGACCAGACCCACAGCACCGGCGGCAACTACAGCCACCAGGTGAGCGGCAACTTTGAGCTGACGGTGGACGGCAACCTGACCATCAAGGTCAGCGGCACCCTCACCCTGCAGAGTGGCGGCAGCCTGACGCTGAAGACCGATGCCGATCTCGCCGCACAGGCCGGCACTTCGGTCACCTGCAAGGCAGGCACGTCCCTGACCAACCAGGCGGGCACCTCCCTCACCAACAAGGCCGGCACCACCCTGACCAACGACGCTGGCGTCAGCCTTACCAACAAGGCAGCCGCCGAGCAGACGGTGGACGGCGGCGGCATGCTGACCCTCAAGGGCGGCCTGGTGAAGGTCAACTGAGGACAACGACATGGCCAACAGCGGAACCCTCGACCTCAAGCGCGGCGACAGCACCCTGCAGGGCCGCCTGCAGGACGGCGGGCTGGAAGGCCCGCTGCGCATCAGCGAGCGCGGCCGACCGCAGGCCAGCCTGGACTATCGCGAAGGCGAACTGCACGGCACCAGCACGCTCTACCACCCGAACGGCCAGGTCAGTGCGCAGTTGCCCTACGTACGCGGACGCATGCAGGGCGAGGCTCGCTTCTTCTCGACCGAAGGCTGGCTGCAGCGCAAGGTGGGCTACCGCGACGGCGTGATGCATGGCGAAGCCTGCAGTTATCTCGCTGATGGCACGCTCGCCGAACAGGCCTTCTACCGCGAAGGTGTACAGGAGGGCCCGTTTCGCCGCTTCCACGGCAACGGCCAGCTTGCGCAGGAGAGCCGCTATGCCAAAGGAGCCCCACTGGATCGGCCTCGCGCCTATGCCGAAGATGGCCGTCCGCTGGACGAGAATGGCAAGCCAATCTCGCGGCTGCGCTGGTGGCTGGGCAGCCGTGGCGAGGCTAGCGAGGCCTGAGCGGTTTCAGGGAATCAGCATCTGTACCTGGCCGGGAAACACCACCTTGATCGCCCCGCCCCAGTTGCACATCAGCGTGCCGTTGGCGTCCAGCGCCGGCATGCCGCCCAGCAACACCGTGGGCGACCCGCCGGGTATCCACGGCGCGGCGGTGGCCGGAATGCAGGGCATAGGCGTCAGTACGCCGAGGGCGGCTGCAGTAGCGGCGGCCACCGTCGGATTGGCTGGGCTGGTGCACAGGCCGAAGGGCAGGATGTTCAGCAGGGGGATGTGATCCTGCAGGTTGGCTGCTGGCATGCCGCTGGAGAGGGTGCGAT
The DNA here is from genome assembly GCF_012971725.1 of Pseudomonas multiresinivorans. Classification (NCBI taxonomy): domain Bacteria; kingdom Pseudomonadati; phylum Pseudomonadota; class Gammaproteobacteria; order Pseudomonadales; family Pseudomonadaceae; genus Pseudomonas; species Pseudomonas multiresinivorans. Next base: position 2,730,833 of record NZ_CP048833.1, on the reverse strand, counting down.
TGACCGGCAGTACGTTGAACACCGACGGAGCGACGCCGAAACTGCATTGCAACGTCGCGCCGCTGCAGACCTGAGGACAGCCCATGAATTCACCTCTCCTATCTTCACCTTGCAATCTTCCCTGAGTCGCACTGGAAGATAAGCCAGTGAAATGTATCCCGCATGAACACTATGCCCGGGGCAGGTTTGTTTGGCTGATCAAGGTTGGCTGATGCTGCTTCTTAACGTCAACTTTCGGCCAGGAGCGGACATCCACAAAGACAAGTTGAGCAGCAGGAGAATGTCGATTCAGGCTCGTCTCGCTGCCATGGCGTAGCGGTTTCATCCAAGCTCTCGGAGCGTTCCGACCTTACAAGAAACCGGTGCGCCAGCCACAAGGACATCATGACTTGGCTGATGCCCGGTTGCACATCGCGTAGCCGGGCATCTTTGACCTAGGTTTTGCCCTCGATTCGACTGAGACAATCCTGCCCGCTACGGAGATTGCGTTTCAGATCACCCATGTATCGAACCCATGGACCACCGCAGTGCCTTACCATCAGGATCCCAATGAGTCGCAGCACGTTGGTCAGCGCAATCGGATGCGCCGAACAGACGTTCGCCTCCTCCTCCGGAATAGCCCACACCGAAGATAGAGAACCAATCCAGCATCGCCGTCGGGTTGGCACGGGTGCAGCCCGGCTGGTGTATGACCAGGAGCCACACAATTTCGCCAAATCTGCTCGGTATTTTCTGATAACGGTGAAAGGCCACCACCCTCGCCACGGTTCTTTGCACCGCAGACAGCCATCCTAGAAGGCGTACGCCGCCCCCACACTCAGGCTGCGCCCGTTGCCACTGAGGAAGGTCGGTTGGCTGGCATCGGCACGGTTGCGGATCACGTAGCTGCTCGCGTAGGTCTTGTCCGCCAGGTTGTCGCCCTGCACGTAGACGCTCAGTCCTTCGCGGGCCTTATAGCTGGCCTTGAGCCCCCAGAGCGCGTAGGAATCCTGATAGTTGTTGCGGGTGTTGGCGTGGTCGGTCGGAGTGTCCTGCGGCAGCCAGCGCAGGTTCGGTCCGACGCTCCAAGGGCCGCGCCGGTAGAGCAGTTCCGCCGCCCAAAGCTGACGCGGCACGCCGGCGATCTGGTTGCCCTGGAACTCGCCGCCACGGAAACGGAAGTCGCTGAAGGTCCAGGCCACTCGGTAGGCCAGGTCGCCGCCGATGCTGGCCGAGGTCGGCAGCAGGCCGTTCAGCCCCGCCTCGACACCGCGGTGGCGGGTACGTGATCCGTAGTTGTAGGTTCCCACCTTCACTCCGTAGGCATCGCTGGTGGAGATCAGCTCGTCTTCCACGTCGCTCTGGTACAGCGTCAGGCTCCAGTCGGTCTGGGCGATTCGACCGGTGCCACCGATCTCGTACGTGGTCGCGCGCTGCACGTCGAGGTCGACCAACTGCGCTTGTGCCGCCGCGGGGGCCGCGGGTGAGACTTCGGCGGAAACGATTTCCCAGAATGTCGGCGCTTCGTGGCTGCGGCTGATGTTGGCGTACCAGCGCAAGTCGGGGCTGGGCGTCCAGTTCAGGCCGATCTTCGGCGTGGCGAAGTCCCAGCCCTGGTCGAGATGACCAGCGCCGTCACGCGAGTCCGCATCACGGCGGACATCGCTCCACTTCACCTCGGTGACCAAGGTCCAGTCCGGCGCCAGGTGCCAGTCCAAGCCGAGCAGCAGATCGAGGTTGGACGCCTCCAGGTCGAAGTTGCCGAAGCGCTGCATGCGGCTGCCGTTCTGCGGATTGTTGGCATACAGCTCGCGCGTCATGTCGCTGTAGGACCAACTGGCGCCCAGGCGATAGCCGAACAGGCGTTGCTCGCCTTCGATAAGCCATTGTGCGCCGAGGGTATCGCTGTCGGTCAGGGTGTGGCTGAGCGGGTCGGTGAAGTCGTCCTGGGTGTTCTGCCCGTAGACACCGAAGCTCTGCTGCCAGCCCGCCCCGCTCCACTGCGTACGGTTGGCCAGGCGCAGTTGCTGGGTGTCGCGGTGCGGATCGCGCTTGTAGACGTTGAGCAGGCGGTCCTGCCCAGTGTTGCCGTCGCCCAGCACGCTGCGTGGGTCGTCCTTCAGACGCGCCTTGGTGATGACGTTGGGGATCTCGAAGGTCAGGTCGCTATAGGACAGGTAGCTGCGGTTCTGAACGCCGTTGCCCAGGTCTAGGCCGAAGTTGCTCTGCACCACGGTGCGGAGGGAAGCGGAGTGATGACGATAGCCATCGTACTCGTCATGGCTGACGCTCACCCGCGCATCGTGCCCGCCTCCATCCAGCCCGGCGGCGGCCTGCAGGCCCTGGCGGCCGACACTGCCGGTCTCCAGTCGGACGCGTCCGGCTTCGTCGGCGCCAGTCAGCGAGTTGAACTCCAGTTCGCCACCCAGGGCAGTCGCACCGGGGCTGCCGGCGTTTGCACCGCGTCGGGCGCTGATCCACGAGGCGTTGCGCGGCTCCAGCAGACCGATGATGAAGGAGCCATCCGCCTCGTTGAGCGGCAGGCCGTCCTGCAACAACAGCACGCCGCGGTTGACCGGGTTGCTCTGGATACCCGAGCCGCGAATATTCAGGCGCGGCTGATCGGTGCCGCCGAAGAAGTCCTGGATCACCAGGCCGGGCTGGTAGTCCAGCGCGTCGCGCAGGGTCGCCAGGCGCGTCTCCTGCTGCGGCTCGGCGAGATTGGTTCCGCCGGGCACGCGGGCCAGGCGCTCGCTTTCGGTCTGCGCCGAAACGCTGACCGGCGCGGGGCTTTTCCCGCTGACCTGCATCGGCTCCAGTTCGATGCGATCTTCCGCCAACGCCGCCAGCGGCAGCAGGCCGAGGGCCAGCAGGGGAAATGAGATTTTCGAAGGGAAGTGGCGTTTGGGGGACAAGCAACGACTCATGACAAGCTCCGTCTGCACGAAATCTGGCTTACCAGCTCAGGTAGAACATGCCCTTGGCCAGCAGCACGATGCCGACCATGTGGCTGAAGACACTCAGGTGAATCCGGCGGAAATACGTCGAGTTCATGCGCCCGCTGTAGAGCAGGAACATGGCGGTGAAGAAGTGCCCGAGTACGCTCAGGGCGAGGACGATCTTCAGGCTCAGCAAGGTGCCGAAGGAGGACGCCAGCGGGTCTGCCAGCAGCGGCAGGTAGCGCGTCCAGACCATGCCCAGGCCGGCACTGAACAGCACCAGCAACACCCAGGGCATCAGCCGCCGCGCACGCTTGCCGATGCCCTGCTCCACCTGGCGCATTACCGCAGCCGGCACGTACTTGCGCACGCTCTCGAAGATCAGCACCTCGAAGAACACCGTGCCGATGAACATCAGCGCGGCGAACAGGTGCAAGGTCAGCAGGATCGGATAAATCATGGCGCGGGTATCTCCAGGGCCAGCAGGGTCTGATGAAGGACCGCCGCCGCTTGATCGGCGGTGTGTCCACTGAGGTCGAACGGACGAAGCGAGCCGTCGTTGACCAGCACGAAGCGCTCGACGAGGCCGACCAGTTCGCCGGGGTGGTGGCTGACGCACAGCAAGGCCGCACCCGAGCTGGTCAACCAGTCGCGGCAAAGATCAAGCAGCGATTCGCGCAGCGCCGGGTCCAGCGCGCTGAATGGCTCGTCAAGCAGCAGCAGGTCCGGCTCAACCGAGAAAGCGCGCGCCAGGGCAACGCGCTGTGCCATGCCCCCGGACAATTGATTCGGCCAGGCGCGCCCGTGGCCGGCGAGGCCGACTCGCTCCAGCCAAAGGCTGGCCAGCCGACGCACCGTCGTACGGTCGTGGCCGATGGCGCGCAGGGGGATTTCCAGGTTCTCCGCAACCCGGCACCAGGGCAGCAGGCGCGGCTCCTGGAATGCCAGTACGGGATGACGGAATCCGTTGTCCGCTCGCCCCCGATGGGGCCTCAGGAGGCCGGCCGCCAGACGCAACAGGCTGCTCTTGCCGGCGCCGCTGGGCCCGAGAATGCCAACCCGCTCACCGGGTAGCAGGCGCAGGGAAGCGTCGGCGAGTACACGCCGTTGGCCCAGCCGCAGATCGACTCCGTACCACTCAAGCATGGGCGGCCTCCTGCCAACGGCCCATGCGCCGCTGCAGCGGCTGCAGCAGGAGGAACTCCAGTGCGGCGACCAACAGCAGGATAAGCAGAGTCCAGGCATACAACCCGGCGCTGTCGAACGTACTGCGCGCGTTAGCCAGCGCGAAACCGGCTCCACTTTCCGCGCCAAGCACTTCAGCCATCACCACCAGGCGCACGCCGCCGCAGGTGGCGATCAACAGTGCCGCTCCAAGCGGCGCGGTCAATGAAGGGATATAGAGCCGCCGCAACTTCTGCCAGGGACTGAAGCGGTAGACCCGCGCCATCTCCAGCAGGCCGCGGTCAACCATCTGCATGCCCTTGACGGTGTTCACGTACATGCCCGGCGCCAGCATCAACACGCTGATCAGCACCACCATGGCCGAGCCCAGGCCGACCCACAGCATCGCCAGCACCACGACCACCACTGGCGGCACCGACATCAACAGCCAGCGCAGGGGTTCCAGCAGACCGCGTACACGAGCGTCCAGCCCGGCCAGCAGGCCCAGACAGAAGCCCAGCAGGCAACCCAGTCCAACACCCAGGACGATGCGCAGCAGACTGGCGCCGGCATGAAGACGGAAGTCGGCCTCGAAAGGCAGGCGAGCCATGGCTTGCAGCGTCTGCCCGGGAGTTGCCATGAGCAGCGAGCCCAGGCGCATCGCCAGCAGTTGCCAGCCCACCAGCAACAAGGCGCCACCCAGCACGGCCCAGCGTCGGGAAGTCATTCGACTCATCTCACGGCCCATAGAAGCTCGCAGATGGCATGGAGCCACCGATGGCCTGTGGATGGCGTTCGGCGATCAGGCCGAACAGCGCCTCCAGAGGCCCGCGTGCGACGCTGGCGGCAACACTGTCCAGGCGCGTGACGCGGATGGACTCCTCGACCGCCTCCACCGGCAAGTGCGGCAGGTGCCGATGCACCAGCTCCGCGCAGTCCCGCGGCTGCGTACTGCACCAGCGGGCGGACTCGGCATAGGCGGCCTCCACTGCGCGCGCCAACTCGCCGTCCTCGGCGCGCTGCGGGCTGCTCATCAGTCCTGCCTGAGGCAGTTCAGGCTGTTGAGCGAAGGCCTGCTTCCAGGCGCTCTCCAGACTTTGCACACGGTAGAGCGGCGCCCCACCCTTGCTGCGGTTGCGCCAAAGCAGCAGGGACACCGCCGGCTCCACCAGCAGGGCGTGATCGGCGCGACCGGCCAGCAGCAGCGCCTGGGCGTCCTGGCCGTCGCGGACCGGGCGCAGCGTCAGGTCCTTGCCCGGCTTCAGGCCATGGCTGAGCAACAGCTCATCGATCAGGATCGCCGGCAGATCGCGCTGGAAAGGCAGCACCACGTCCTTGCCGGCCAGGTCGGCGAAGCCTTTCACCTGAGGGTCGCGGCTCACCAGCCAGATGATTCCCCACACAGAGACGTTGAGCAGCCGCACGTGCTGCCCGCGCCCAGCCATCAGCGCCGGCAGGTTCACCGGGACAGCGCTGTAGTCGAGTTCGTTCTTTGCCAGCAGCACGCGCAGCTGGTCGGGGTTCTGCCAGAGGTGGAATTCGACGCGCTCGGCGTACTCCGCCAGGGCATTGGTTTCCACCATGTGCAGCAGCGGAAAGCTGACCACCGCGCCGGGGCCACCCAACCGCAAAACCTTTTCCCGGGCCATGCCGGCCGGGGACGCCAGGCAGGTGCCGGCGACCAGTGCAAGTGAAAGGAAGAGGCGCGGTAGCCTCCGATTGATTGATATGCGAATAAGTCTTATCTTCATTCACAAATCATTGCAGCCCGCACGCTCATCACGAATGACAAATGTTAAGTTCGCGCCAGATCGTGGTGAATGCCTGCGATTGTTGGGCGCCCTCCCCCAGTTCTCCGACCTGCCGGACGCCCTCATGGCCGGATTGTGTGAGTCGGCAACCTTGCTCCGCGCTGAAGCCGGCAGGCTGTTGTTCCGCGAAGGCGACCCTGCCGAGCATTTCCTGCTGGTACGGCGTGGCTGTGTGGAAATGCTGCGCTTCACCTGCGATGGCGAGGAGCGCGTCTTCCACCTGTTCCGCGAAGGTCAGTTGATCGCTGAAGCGGCCATGTTCATGCCTCACGGCCGCTACCCGATGAACGCCCGCAGCCAGGGCAGCGGCGAGTTCTTCCGACTGAGCCGCAATGCGCTGCGCAAGGCCTGCGAGGATCATCCGCCGCTGGCCATGCGCATGCTGGAAAACCTCAGCCTGCGCCTCTACCGCCAGGTGAACGAGGTCGACTGGCTGACGGCGAGTTCCGCCTCCCAGCGTCTGGCCGCCTATCTGCTCGGCCTGCACCGTCGCCAAGGCGAGCGTCTCAACCTGCCGATCAGTCAGCGCCAGCTCGCCACACACCTGGGTATTCGCCCGGAATCACTCAGCCGGTTGCTGTCCGATTGGCAGCAGGCCGGACGCATCCAGGGGCGACTCCGGCAATGGCTGCTGTGCGACCTCACCTACTTGCAGGACCTGGCCAGCCCGGCAGTACGTTCTTTCTGAGCGGGCCGGATTTCGGCTATCGCTTCAACTGGTCGGGGTAGCAGCCTGGAAAGGCACGCAGCGATGGAACGCGCACCATGTTCAGCATGGTTGGTTTTCGCCGCGAGCCGATCCCGCAAGGCATCGCGGATAATCTCAGCGCTCAATTCACCGATGCAACCGCAACACCGCCTCCAACTCCTCGCGCAGCCAGGGCTCGTCGATCTCCGGCAGGCGCTGGGTTATCTGCCGGGCGACCCAGCGCTGGCCGCGGCCAATGAAGTCGAAGCGCAGTTCCAAGTCATCAATGGCCATGGCGCTGGCGTGGAAGTCACCGACGCCGGTATCGGGCGTGACACCCAGGCGTTCCAGGCATCGGCGCAGACGCCGGCAGCTTTCCGCCTCGCCCTGATGCAGATGCTCCAGGCGATTACGTGCCACCAACTCCTCGGCCTGCCGCAGGCTGTCGAGCATCACCCGCGCACCGGCACGCTCGGCGCGCATCAGCGTCTGCAACCAGTCAATCAGTTCGTCGGACATGAAGCCCTCCAGGTCTTGGCGAGAGCCCATCCTAGACTGCCTCATGAAGTGGTTTTAAATGAATTGAATTGCACTGACGCTGCAATTTCTCGAATGCATCCAGCTTGCGCTGTACCTCTTCATTTCCGCTGCGTCGCTCGTCGGCGTTGATCCCGGACAAGGCATTGCAGAGCCGCCGCATGCCAACACCCCACCTTAAGATCAAAGTTATTGCACTTATGCAGCATTATTATTCGTTTGTTGCATCCATCGCGTCTGTTCAGACTGATCGGGCTCCCTGCGGCGAATTGCCTCCTAACTGCCTAGTTCGCCTTGCCGCATTCGTGCGGGCAGGGAGCCGCCAGTCAACCGGAGTACGACGGAATCAAGATGGACAGCGCGATACCCCTCGATCAGCACACCTCCCGCGACGCCGAATACAACTACGACATCGTTCGCCGCTTCACCCTCACCACCCTGGGCTGGGGCATCCTCGGGATGCTCATGGGCGTGTTCATCGCCGCCCAATTGGTGTGGCCGCAACTGAGCCTGGAGATGCCCTGGACCAGCTTCGGGCGCATCCGGCCGATCCACACCAACCTGGTGATCTTCGCCTTCGGCGGCAGCGCGCTGTTCGCTACCTCCTTCTACGTGGTGCAACGCACCTGCCGCGTGCGGATCATCTCCGACAGCCTGGCCAACCTGCTGTTCTGGGGCTGGCAGGCGAGCCTGGTGTCGATGCTGGTGAGCTACCCGCTGGGCATCACCACGTCCAAGGAATACGCCGAGATGGAGTGGCCCATCGCCGTCTGGGTGACCTTTCTCTGGCTGGTGTACGCCTACCTGTTCTTCGGCACTATCGCCCGCCGCAAGGTACGCCACATCTACGTCGGCAACTGGTTCTACGGTGCCTTCATCGTGGTCACCGGGATGGTCCACGTGGTCAATCACCTGGCGATTCCGGTGACGCTGCTCAAGTCCTACCCGCTCTACTCGGGCGCCACCGACGCGATGATCCAGTGGTGGTACGGCCACAGCGTGGTGGGCTTCATCCTCTCGGTGGGATTCCTCGGGATGATGTACTACTACGTGCCCAAGCAGGCCGAGCGGCCGATCTACTCCTATCGCCTGTCCATCGTGCACTTCTGGGCGATCATCACCCTGTATATCTGGGCCGGCCCGCACCACCTGCACTACACCGCCTTGCCCGACTGGGCGCAGAGCCTGGGCATGGTGATGTCGCTGATCCTCCTGGCGCCCAGTTGGGGCGGCATGATCAACGGCATGATGACCCTCTCGGGTGCCTGGCATAAGTTGCGCACCGACCCGATCCTGCGTTTCCTTGTGGTGTCGCTGGCCTTCTACGGCATGTCGACCTTCGAAGGACCGATGATGGCGATCAAGACGGTGAACTCGCTGTCGCACTACACCGACTGGACCATCGGCCACGTGCATGCCGGCGCCCTGGGCTGGGTGGCGATGATCTCCATCGGCGCGCTCTACCACATGATTCCCAAGCTCTACGGCCGCGAGCAGATGCACAGCGTTGGGCTGATCAACGCGCACTTCTGGCTCGCCACCATCGGCACCGTGCTGTACATCGCCTCGATGTGGGTCAACGGCATCACCCAGGGCCTGATGTGGCGCGCGGTGAACGAGGACGGCACGCTGACCTACTCCTTTGTCGAAGCGCTGGCTGCCAGCCATCCGGGCTACATCGTGCGGCTTATCGGCGGTTCCACCTTCGCCAGCGGCATGCTGCTGATGGCGTGGAACACTTGGGCCACAGTGCGCTCCGGCAAGCCGGTGTCGAATCTCGCAGCGGCTGCGGCCTGAGGACTCGACGATGCTGCTGAGCCTGATCGGCCCGATCGCCTGTACAGCCGCCTGCTGGCGGACCTGCCGCTGCGACGGCGAACAAGCGGCGCTGCTGCCCTTCGCCGACGACCCGGATGCCGCGCGGCGCATGAGCGCGGCCACCGGCCGGCACTGCGAGCGGATCGTCCAGCCCCTGCCGGAGCCACCACCACCGTACCGAATGCGCGCCTGATCTCCAGCGCTCCTGTTTTCCAGCCTTCTGGTTTCCCAGCCCCATGGACGGGGCCTCCCTGAGTGCCGATGTTGGCACCTTGCAGGGCTCTTCCCCGCGAGAGCCCGTTTTTTTCAAACTTCGCTCCACGGACCTACCGATGCCCGCCCTCACCGGCTGGCGGCACCGCGCCGCCGCGTACCTGCCCGACATTCCCCACACCCGCCCGCGCGAATGGCTGCGCGCCTCGCTAGGCGCCAGCCTGGGCTTCCTGCTCAGTGCCGCCACCTGCGGCCTGCTGTTCGGCTCCGCGGTGGCCCTGCACTTCGCCGGAACCTGGGCTGCTTCGGCAGTGCTGCTGTTCGCCGTGTCTTCCGGCGCCCTGGCCCAGCCCTGGTCGGTGATCGGCAGCTACCTGTGCGCATCACTGGTGGCGCTGCTGATCGGTTTCTGGCTGCCCGCCGGCATCGCCAGCGCGGCCCTCGCCCTTGGGCTTAGCCTGCTGCTGATGTACCCGCTGCGCTGCCTGCATCCGCCGGGCGGCGCGCTGGCCTTCTGCATGGTGTTCGCCTCGCCGCTGCCCGGCGAGCCCAGCTGGACGGCGCCGCTGCCGGCCATCAGCGGCGGCCTCTGCCTGGTGCTCCTGGCCCTGCTGTTCAACAACCTCACGCGCATGCCCTACCCGCGCCGCCGAAGCTTTGCGCCGGACAACCACCAGACCCAGGACCCGGCGCCCGGCGCGCGAGTCGGCATCCAGGCCGCCGACCTCGACCAGGCGCTGGACGAACTGGGCTCCTTCGTCGACATCACCCGCGACGACCTGGAACGCCTGGTGCGCAGTACCGAGCGACATGCCCTGCGCCGCAGCATGGGCGAGACCCGCGCGCGGGAGGTGATGTCCCGCGACCTGATCTGCGCTTCGCCGGAAACCCCGCTCAGTCACGCCCTGCGCCTGCTGGTGAAGCACCACCTGAAGGCCTTGCCGATCCTTGACGAGGAGCGCCGGCTGGTGGGCATCGTCAGCCTGATCGACCTCCTGGTGCCCAGGGGCGTCTGGTGGAAGCGACTGCTCGGCGGCATCGGCCTGCGCCGCGACCGTCTGCTGGGCGAAGTGATGACCAGTCCGGTGCTGCACGTGGATGCCGACACCCATGCGGTGGAGTTGATCCCGCTGCTCTCCGACCAGGGTCTGCACTGTTTGCCGGTACTGGAGCGCGGCGAACTGGTGGGCGTGATCACCCAGACCGACCTGATCGCCGCCCTGGAACGCGACCTGCTCAGTCATCTGGGCTGACCGACCTTTCCGTTACACTGGCCGACTAAATCGCGCAGAAGCCTCCGCATGGACATCGACCTCACCCGTACCTTCCTGGAAATCGTCCGCCACGGTAGCTTCGTGGCCGCCGCCGAACGCATGCACGTCACCCAGACCGCGATCACCGCACGAGTGCAGAAGCTGGAGGCGCATCTCAACTGCACGCTGTTCGTGCGTAACCGCGCCGGTGCACGCCTGACGCCGGACGGCGAGGCCTTCGTTACCTACGCCAACCAGATCCTGCAGACCTGGGAGGCGGCCCAGCGCGACCTGCCGTTGCCCGAAGGCATCCACAACGTGCTGCACATCGGTGGCGAAGTGAGCCTTTGCAACCCGTTGATGCTGCGCTGGGTCAGCCGTATCCGCCAGGCGATCGGCGACCACGCGGTACGCGCCGAGATCGGCGACGGCCACAGCCTGCTGCGCCAGCTCGAGCTGGGGGTGCTCGACGCAGCCCTGGTCTACCAGCCAACCTACTGGCCGGGGATGCAGGTGGAGCAGTTGCTGGAGGAGAAACTGATCCTGGTGCGTGCGCAGAACCCCGAGCCCTACGTCTACATCGACTGGGGCGAAGGCTTCCGCCAGCAACACGACAGTGCCCTGCCGGAACTGTCCAAGGCGCCGGTGTCGTTCAACCTCGGCCCGCTGGCGTTGCAGTACATCCTGGAGAACGGTGGCTCGGGCTATTTCCGCACGCGGGTGGTGCAAAGTTACCTGGACCGCAAGGTGCTGCGCCGGGTGCCCAAGGCGCCGGAGTTCAGCTACCCGACCTATCTGGTGTATTCGCGGGACCGCGATTCGCAGGCGCTGCAGCAGGCGTTCGAGCTGCTGCGCGAGGTGGTGTCGCAGGACCCGGACTGGTCACAGCGTTGGGATCCGATGATTTGACGTACCGGCCGCCACAGGAGCAGGGCCCATCAAAAATCCTCCCGAAAAGCCACGACAGGCAGGCTCGCCTCTGCAGGAACTCCTACTCACCTATTTCAGATATCCGGCGCTCTGCACATGCGCGAAGCCATTGGGCTTCCCCAGCGAGCTTAAGCAAGGACTTACGAGCGCCCTTGGCGGACGGCCATCGCGGCCTTTACTGCTGAACATCTGTTCAGCTATAAGAATGACCCCGACCTTAGATCAAGTCGAGCGTTTCGGGAACACCATTCACCCCTCCCAGGGCGGCTCACGTCGCCTGTCCATGCTCTTCGCCGAACCGGAGTGCCAATGCGTAATCAGCTGTTCAGAACTCGCATTACCGAGATGCTTGGTATCCGTCATCCCATTCTTTGCGGCGGTATGGGCCCCAGCGCCTCAGACGCGAGCTACGTCGCGGCTGTGGTCAACGCAGGCGGGATGGGATTTGTGGTTGCTGCCGGATTTTCCGATCTAGACGAATTCCGGGAGCAACTTCGTCGGTGTCGTAGCCTCACCTCGGGAAAAGGATTCGGGGTGAACCTCTACCTTTCTGGCCAGGCCAACGCAGCTGAGCGCTTGCGGCAGCAGATGAGGATTCTTGCCGAGGAAGAAGTGCTCTGTGTCGAGACTTCAGGTGGAAGCCCCGAGGAAGTCCTGCCAGCGCTGCGAGAAGCGGGTATCAAGGTTCTGCACAAGGTTCCGGCGGTTCGCTACGCGCGATCAGCCGCGCGTCTTGGCGTGGACGCGGTAATCGTAGTTGGCAATGATTGCGGCGGCCATCCCGGAACCTACGGCATCAGCAGCATGGTTCAAGCCGCCCACGCACCGAAAGAGGTTTCCATCCCTGTGGTTATCGGTGGTGGGATCGGTGCAGGAAGACAACTGGCGGCGACCCTGATGATGGGAGCCGATGCAATCCTGATGGGGTCGCGAATGCTGGTAGCCGAGGAGCTGTGGATTCACCGCCAGTACAAGGAACGACTGGTTCAGAGCGACGGCACAGAAAGCATCATCGTGAAGACCGGCTTGCGGCAACATCACCGAGTCCTGAACAACGACAGCGCCAAGGCTGTTGCAGCATTGGACGCGGCGGGAGCGAGCGATTTCGAAAGCTATCGCCCTCACGTCATGGGCACGCTAACCACTCACGCCTACAAGACAGGGGATAGCCACCAAGGCATGCTCGATTGCGGCCCATCGATCGTATTTGCTAACGCTGTGCAAAGCGTGGAAGCCATTTTTGATTCAGTGCTTGATGATGCGCGTCATGCGATGCGGCGCCTTGAAGATCTGAGGTGCAACGGGTGATCGAAAGCATGGAGTTCAAGCTCAGCTTCGATTGCTGCCTCTAGTCAGGGGCGGCAATCGGCCAGAAGCGGCCTCTCCTCAGAGGCAACAATCGGCCAGAAGCGGACGATCAACGTCAGGCGCAGGCCCGCATTTGGAAGGAGGGGTCAGTCGCCTTTAGGCAGTTCGAAGCGCTCTACGCAGCGGTGTAGTTTTTCTTGGGTTACAGGCGAGCCAGCATCCACCGGTTTGCAGTACAGGATCGTCAAGGCGTACTCATCTGCTGATACTTGCAGATCATCCCCAGGAGAGAGGCGAGCAGTGAACGCTTCCTTCCCATTGGCCCAGCTTGCAACTATCCGTGGATTCCCCCGAGTGACTCCTTTCATTTCATCATCCGGGCGCTCTATCTTCTCCGAATCTATGCTGATGTGCAGTCCGGGTAGCGAGCATTGAATCGGATCGCCCTGCGCCATCCCGTACATTTGGCCAAACACATATAGGTTCCGCTCCCGCTCCAGCCTACGCAGAGCTTGCTCGTGAAGCGCCCAATTCGCCTTAAGCCACGCGGCTCGGTCGTCTTGAATAGGCGCATTTGGCCAAACCTGCTCAGGGATATTCCAGATGGCTACCGACGATATTCGCAACGCGCGAAGCTCCGGCATGCACTCGATGGAGAAGAACTCGTAAAGCTCATCGGCACTTACGGTTGTTCCAAATGAGCAGGCCAATGCCATCGCCAACCCCTTATTGATCTTCAATTGCCATCCTCCCTGAATGAGCGCTCGGCTATAGGAGCCGACCATCGTCCTCGATGACTCTCTCGTACGGCGTTGCAATCCTAGTGCACATCCTTGGTCGAGCCCAGAGCATTACTAGGGCGTGGCTCTGCGCTGGTAGCCGGATATTGATTTTAATAGTCAGCTTTGGGTCGATCTCAGACCCTCTTCAGCTAGGGCGATCGACCAGTCTCGGAAAGCCCAAACGCGTCCCCATCTCCCTATTTCCAGTAACCGTCCTTCTTGCCGTCTGGATAACGCCCACTTAAGATGCGACAAATTCGCATCTGCAAGCCGTTATCACGCAAGGATTCGCGTTGACATCTCCGCCCGCTCCCAGCGTCCATCACGCCGACATTCACTCGCTGTATCTCGATCACCACGCCTGGTTACTCGGCTGGCTGCGCAAACGCCTGCGCCACGCAGACAATGCAGCCGACCTGGCCCACGACACTTTTGTCCACCTGCTCGGCAAGCCAACGCAACTGCAGGAAGTCAGGCAGCCACGTGCTTGGCTGAGCGTCGTCGCCCGCGGTTTGCTGATCGACCGGGTGCGCCGTCAGCGCGTCGAGAAGGCCTATCTGGAAGCCATTGCCCATCTCCCCGAAGCGGAGATGCCCTCCCCAGAGTCGCAGTTGATCCTGCTGGAGACCCTCGCGCGAATCGATGCGGTACTGGATGGCCTGGCGCCGAAGGTACGTAACGCGTTTCTGCTGTCACGGCTCGAGGGCCTGGGCTACAAAGAAATAGCCGAGCGCCTGAACGTGAGTCTGAGCTCAGTGGAGAAGTACATGGCCACCGCCATTCGCCACTGCTTTCTGGCACAGCAATGAGCACCAGGGAACTGCCGGACGCAGTACTCGACCAGGCCATCGGCTGGCTGGTGCGTCTGCAATCGGGCTATGCGGACGAGCAAACGCAGACGGCCTGCCTGCTCTGGCGGCAGGCAGATCCTATTCACGAAACCGCCTGGCAAGCCTTGCAGTCCAGCGAGTCGGCCTTCGGACGCATGGCCGAACTACCCGGCGGTGTCGCACTGGACATCCTGCAACGCCTGCAGGGCAAGCGTCACGGCCGCCGCCAGGCACTCAAGGTGCTGGGCTTTGGCGTGGCAATCGGCAGCCTCAGTGGCTGGGGACTGCGTGAGCGCCCGCTAGCAACCTGGGGGGCGGACTACGTCACCGGTGTTGGTGAGCATCAGCAGTTCCTCCTGAGCGACGGCACTCGTCTGCAGCTCAATACCTCCAGCGCGGTGGACGTGCGCTTCACCGCACAGCGCCGGATGATCGCATTGCTGCGCGGCGAGATCTTCATCGACTCGGGCAAGGACAGCGAGGCACCGGCGGGTTATCGCAGCCTATGGGTGGAGAGCCGCCATGTTCGACTACAGGCCATCGGCACCGCCTTTGCAGTGCGCGATGAAGCCGAAGGAACGCGCTTGCGGGTCGAGGACGGGATCGTCGCTATCCATCGCGCAGACGCACAGCCGATCCGGGTGTTGGCGGGCGAGGAATACCTGATCTTCGGCTCAGGCACCCGACGGGTCGAACACAGCACCATGAATGCCAGCGCCTGGACACGCGGCCAGCTTGTGGCGAAGCGCATGCGCATGGCCGACCTGATCGAGGAGCTAGGGCGCTATCGCCAGGGATGGCTCAGCTGCGACCCGTCGATTGCTGCGCTGGAGGTCTCCGGCGTATTCCAGCTCGACAGCATCGATGACGTCCTCGACGCCCTCGCCGATTCGATGCCGCTGCGCGTCCAGCGCTTCACGCCGCTGTGGATTCGCATCGTCGCTCGCTGAGCTCAATGCAAAAAATTCTCGATAACGATTACGGTTTTTTCCGAGCCCTTCGGCAGACAAGAAAACACACTGCCATTGCCAAGGAGCTTGTTGTCCATGCCATCCCTTTCCTCGCCGTCGCGAGCATTGCGTCGCACCACCCTCGCCCTCACCCTTCGCGGCATTCTCCTCAGCAGCACCGCCGTCGTGTCACTGGCCAGCATCGGCGTGCACGCTGATCAAAACGGGACTCATCGCTACGACCTACACGCCGGCGCGCTGGAGGATTCTCTGAACGGGTTTGCCCAGGCTGCCGGGATCACGCTGCCTTTCGATCCATCACTGACCCAGGGCAAGCAGGCGCCAGCGCTGCATGGAGAATTCGACGTACAGAGTGGCCTGGATCAGCTGCTGAGCGGCAGTGGGCTGGCAGCTCGAAGGAGCGCCGGCGGCAATTGGCTGATCCAGCCCATTCCCGCCGCCGAAGGTGCCCTGGAAATGGAACCTCTGACTATCTCGGGGTTGTCCCCGGGGTCGGTGACCGAAGGCACCGGCTCCTACACCACCGGCAGCTCCAGCACCGCGACGAAGCTGAACCTCTCGCTGCGGGAAACGCCACAGTCGGTCAGCGTCGTCACGCGCCAGCAAATGGACGATCAGAATATGCAGTCTCTGGAGGACGTTGCCAGGGCTGCCACCGGCATCAGCACAGCCAAGGACTTTGGCACCGAGCGCTCGCGTTACTTTTCTCGTGGATTCCAGGTAAACGACCTGCAATACGACGGCGTGCCAACGAGTATTTCCGAGAGTTACTCGATGGATGTGACCTCGGTGAACAACATGGCAATCTACGACCGTGTAGAGTTCGTTCGCGGCGCAAACGGTCTGATGCAGGGGGCTGGCAACCCCTCGGCAGCCATCAACCTGGTGCGTAAGCGCCCAACGGACACCTACAAGTTCAAAGCCGAAATCGGCGCTGGCTCCTGGGACAACTACCACAGCCAGATCGACGTGGGCGGGCCGTTGAACGAACAGGGAACACTGCGCGCCAGAGCAGTGCTGCTGTACAACGCCGGCAACAGTTTTGTAGATCGCGCTGACAAAGAGAACCAGCTCTTTTACGCCATTGGTGAAGCCGACTTGAGCGAAGCCACTACCGTAAGTCTGGGTACCGTGCTGCAAAAGGATTATCACGGTGGCTATGACTGGGGCGGTCTTCCCACGCAACTCAATGGCAGCTTCTATCCACTGTCGCGCTCCAGCTCCTTTGCGCCGAGCTGGGCCCACCTGAACAAAATAAATCGCACCGTATTCGCAGACATCAAGCATGCCTTCAACGATGACTGGAAGCTGACGGTCAATACCAACCTGACCTGGTCAAATGCAGATTTCCTTGGGCTCTACGGCAACAACATTGGTAATGACCAGTTCCGCCTGTTCACCAACGACACCAAATACGACGACGAGCAAATCAGCCTCGATGCGGCGCTGAACGGCGCGTTCTACCTGCTTGGCCAACGCCACGAACTGGTATTCGGCGCTAACGCACGCAAGGATCGCTTCATCAACGAATCGCGCTACAACAACAACCCAAGCGTGGTCGAGATTCTTGATTTCGCCCCTTCGCAAGTGGCCTCGCCCACCTATGGCTATGAGCGCATCCAGTACCGTAACGTGCGCAAGGACAAGGGAGTGTATGCCGCCACCCGGTTGAACCCCACCGACGACCTGCATGTGATCCTTGGCAGCCGCTTCAGCTGGGTCGACTACGCCTCTGCCGACTATGAGGACCGCTTCAAGGAAGACGGAAAAGTCATTCCCTACGCCGGTGTGGTCTATGACCTGACTGACAGCGCCTCGGTTTATGCCAGCTACACCGAGATCTATCAGGTTCAAAACAACTACGACATTGACAACAAGCTGCTCGACCCGATCACTGGAAATAACTACGAAATAGGCCTTAAGAACGAGTTCTACAACGGGCTGCTCAATACCTCGCTGGCGGTTTTCCAGGTCGACCAAAGCCATATGCCCCAGGCGGTTACTGGCGCAGCACGTATTTGCGGGCCGGGGCGTACCTCAACCTGCTATGAGGAAGGCGGCAAGGTACGCAATCGCGGTTTCGAGGCTGAGGTGTCTGGCGAGATTCTCAAGGGTTGGAATGCGGTAGTGGGCTACACCTACAGCCACCCCGAATATGTAGCTGGTGCCCGCAAGGGCACTGATTATGCAACTGAAACCGCCCCCCAGCGGTTGTTCAAACTGGCGAGCAGCTATCGTCTTCCCGGAGAGTTGAGCGACTGGCGCGTGGGCGGCGACCTCTACCATCAGAGCAAGGTCTACCTGGGCAACGTGGAGCAAGGCGCTTACAACCTAGTCGGTCTGAACGCCAACTACCAGATCAGCCGCAACCTGAGTGCGCAACTGAATCTCGACAACGTGTTCGACAAGAAATACTACGCCTCGATCTATAACTCGAACTTGGGCAATTACTACGGCGAGCCGCGCAACTTCGCCATCACCCTGCGATACGAGAACTGAGGTGTTCCAGCCTCGCCGTAGCCCAACGGGTTGCGGCGAGATCGCAACATTGGCTTCAAGCTTCGGCCGGGTTGCTTTGTAACCGTGCGCGGGCGTTTATGAGCGTCCGCATTGGGTCGGAAGCTGACTTCTGAGCGAGGCACCTTCTGCCCCATAGCTGACGCTCGTATCAAAAACAGTCAGCGAGTGCTAATGCAGGACGGTGCGCACATTGACGGGCACACAGACTGGTTCACCAATAAACACCTCAAGGTCCTGGAATTACCACTAGCGCGACAGTCTCTCAGGTCGCCACCCCTCCCCTCACAATGGGAGGGGCTGCAAGGCCACCCTTGGGGGTGTGAGGACCGGCATGTTCGCGTTTCACTTCGTCCATCACCGCCCGCTCTTCCATCACGGAGTCTGCGGGCGACTCTGGATGAGGACGCCATGGCCGCCGGACTGCTCAACGAACGCGATATAGAATTCCTGCTGTACGAGCTGCTAGACAGCCAGGCGCTGCTGCAACGCCCCCGTTACGCCGAGCATGACATCGAAGTATTCCGCGCCACGCTGGACACCGCGCGGACCATCGCGCTCGAGTACTTTGCCCCGCATTACCAGAGCGCCGACGCCGAGGAGCCGACCTTCGACGGGCAACGGGTACACCTGCTGGAAGACACCCGTAGAGCCTGGGACTCCTTCGCAGCCGCCGGCTTTGGCGCCGCGCACCATGACGCCACCGATGGCGGTCTGCAGTTGCCGGAAGTGCTGTTGCGAGCCTGCATGGCCTATTTCAATGCTGCCAACGTGGGAACCACCGCCTACGCCTTTCTCACCATCGGCGTTGGCAACCTGGTGAAGAGCTTCGCCGCCGACGAGTTGCGCCAGCGATTCCTGCCGCCGCTACTCGATGGCCGGTTCAGCGGCACCATGGCGCTGACGGAGCCTGGGCAAGGTTCTGCGCTAGGCGACCTGCGCACCACCGCGCGTCCGGTTGGTGACGGGACCTACCGCGTGTTCGGGCAGAAGATGTTCATCTCCGGCGGCGACCACGACCTGACCCAGAACATCGTCCACATGGTCCTGGCCCGCATCGACGGCGCGCCGGCCGGCGCCAAGGGCATCTCGCTGTTCCTGGTGCCGAAGCGGCTGGTCAACCCCGACGGCAGCCTGGGCGCACGCAACGATGTGGCGCTGGCTGGCCTGCTGCACAAGATGGGCAACCGCAACACCACCTCGACGGTGCTCAATTTCGGTGAAGGCGAAGGCGCCGTCGGCTATCTGGTCGGCGAGGCCAAGCAGGGCCTGGGCTACATGTTCCAGATGATGAACGAGGCGCGCATCGGCGTGGCGCTGGCCGCCGCCAGCCTCGGCTACCAGAGCTTCAACCATGCCCTAGATTATGCCCGTGAGCGACCACAGGGGCGCCTGCCCGGTGCCAGGGCAGAAAACGCTCCCCAGGTCCGTATCATCGAGCACGCCGACGTGCGCCGCATGCTATTGCAGCAGAAGGTCTATGCCGAGGGCAGTCTTGCGCTGTGCCTGTACGCCAGCAGCCTGGTGGAAGACGCGCATACCGCGCCGTGCACGAAGGCGCGCAGCGACGCTGGCGAGTTGCTGGATCTGCTGACGCCGATGGTCAAGTCCTGGCCTTCGCGTTACGCCACCCAAGCCTCTGATATCGGCATCCAGGTACTGGGCGGTGCCGGCTATACCCGCGAATACCCGATGGAGCAGCTGTACCGCGACAACCGCCTGAACCCGATTCATGAAGGCACCGAGGGGATCCAGGGCATCGACCTGCTCGGGCGCAAGCTTGGCCCGCGCGGCGGCGACGGTTACCGGCTGTTCCTCGACCGCGCCTACGTCACTCTGGCCGATGCGGCTACCGACGCTGTCTGTGCGCCCCTGGCGGCACAGCTGGGCGAAGCCTTGCAGCATCTCGAAGACGTCACCCGCGAACTGCAGGCACAAGTTGCCGAAGACCCCCGGCACGGGCTGGCCAACGCCACCGTCTACCTCGACCTGTTCGGTCGAGTGGTCGTCGGCTGGCTATGGCTGCGCATGGCGCTGCTCGCCGGCCGCGCGCTCGCCGCCGGCGCACAGGGCCCTGAGGTCGATTTCTACCAGGGCAAACTGCAGGCGGCACGCTACTTCATGGACTGGGAACTGGCACCACTGGAAGCCCAGTCACGCCTGCTGCTGGCCGGCAATCGCGTGAGCCTGGACATGCGTGACGCCTGGTTCTGAGTCCCCTTCCCTATCACCACTTCCCGGAGCCACGATGAATTCATTGATCCGCTATCAGGTCGAGGACGGCCTGGCCCTCATCACACTCGCCCGCCCGCCAGTCAACGCCCTCGGCCAGACATTACGCGCCGCTGTCCTCGATGCCTGCCAGCGTGCCGCAAGCGATGCGAGCGTGCGCGCGATCATTTTGCATGGCGACGGCAAACTGTTCAGCGCGGGCGCAGACATCAGCGAGTTCGGCAGCGCGGCGTCGTTCGCTGCGCCCTCGTTGCCCGATCTGCTGAGTCGCCTCACCCAGTTGGACAAGCCGCTGATTGCCGCGTTGTCCGGCCTGGCACTGGGAGGCGGACTGGAACTCGCCCTCGCCTGCGGCTACCGGATCGGCGAACCCTCACTGCGCCTGGGCCTTCCGGAAATCAGCCTGGGCTTGCTGCCCGGCGCTGGGGGAACCCAGCGTCTACCGCGTCTGATCGGCGTCGCGCCAGCATTGGACATGATGATTTCCGGCCTGCCAATCGACGCCAACCGGGCTCTGGAACTGGGCTTGCTGGATCGACTCGCCGCCAGTGCCGACACACTGGTCGAAGCCGCTCGCGCCTTTGCCCTTGATCTGCTGGGCGACCCGGCCCCGGCCCGCCCGCAGACACCCTTCGCCGAGCCTGCCGCGAGCGTGGCGGAGGACTTTTTCCAGCAGTACCGGCAAACCCATGAACCGCGCTGGAAGAACCGCCTGGCACCGCGCCTGGTGCTTGCCGCGGTGGAAGCCGCTTGCGTTCTGCCGTTGCAGGCAGGGCTGGAGCGAGAGCTGGCACTGTTCAAGCAGGCCGAGGACTCCGCGCAATCGGCAGCTCTGCGGCACCTGTTCTTCGCCGAGCGCGAGGCAGGTCGGATTCCCGGTATCGCCGAGGATATCGCCCTGAGGCCAGTCGCCAAGGTCGCGGTGATCGGCGCCGGCACCATGGGTGGCGGCATCGCGATGAACTTTGCCAACGCCGGCATTCCCGTCGTGGTCCTCGAGCAGAAGTCTGAAGCTCTCGAGCGCGGCCTGGCCAACGTTCGCCGCAATTACGAGAGCAGCGTCTCGCGTGGCAAGCTGAATGCCGAACAGTTGGAGCAACGCATGCAACTGCTCGTCGGCACGTTGGACTACGCCGATATCGCCGATGCCGACCTGGTGATCGAGGCAGTGTTCGAGAAGCTCGAGATCAAGCAGCAGGTGTTCCGCACTCTTGACGAGGTATGCAAGCCCGGCGCAATTCTCGCCAGCAATACCTCCAGTCTCGATGTCGATGCCATCGCCGCGGTGACGCGCCGACCGCAGGACGTGATCGGCCTGCACTTCTTCAGTCCGGCCAACGTGATGCGGCTGCTGGAGGTGGTGCGCGCCCGTGAAACCGCGCCCGATGTATTGGCGACCACACTCCGGCTGGCCAAGCGCATTGGCAAGGTGGCGGTAGTCTCCGGAGTGTGCTTCGGCTTCATCGGCAACCGCATGCTCGAACCTTACAACCGCGAGGCACACCGGCTGGTACTCGAAGGCGCGACGCCGGCGCGGGTGGACGGTGTTCTCACCGACCTCGGGCTGAACATGGGCGCGCTGACGATGACCGACCTGGCCGGGATCGACGTGAATTTCCTGGTGCGTGACTCCAACCGGTCGGCCTTCGCCGACGACGCGAGCTACTACCGAGTCGGCGACGCGCTCTACTCCCTGGGACGCTACGGACAGAAGACTGGCCGCGGTTTTTATCTCTACGAAGGCCGCCAGCGCCGTGACGATGATGAAGTGGTAGCCCTGGCTGAACGCCTGGCAAGTGAACTGCAAGTCGAGCGCAGGCTGATTGGCGATGCGGAAATCCATGACCGTTGCCTGTTCATGCTGATCAACGAGGGCATTCAGCTGCTCGACGAAGGCATTGCCCTGCGCGCTGGCGACATCGATCTGGTGTGGACCAACGGCTACGGTTTCCCCGCCTGGGTTGGCGGGCCATTGCACTATGCCGAGCAACTCGGCCTGGACAAGGTGCTGGACGGCATCCACCGCTATCGCGACAGCCTCGGCACCTATGGCCAGCGCTGGTTCCAGCCTGCGCCGCTGCTGGAGCGCCTGGTTGCAGCCGGCAAGACCCGCATCGAGAAAATCTGACTGCACGGCCGCCTTGGGCGGCCGTCGCCCCTTCGCCTCAGGATCAGCCCATGAAAGAAGCCGTGATTCTCTCCACTGCCCGCACGCCTATCGCCAAGGCATTTCGCGGGGCATTCAACGCCACCACAGCACCGACCATGACCGCCTTCGCCATCCGTGCGGCCGTCGAACGTGCCGGTATCGATGCCGGCGAAATCGAAGATCTTGTGCTGGGGACGGGCATGCCTGCCGGCACTGCTGGCTGGAACCTGGGGCGCATGAGTGCGCTGGCTTCCGGGCTGCCCCTGTCGGTCAGCGGCCAGACCCTCGACCGCCAGTGCGCTTCGGGCCTCATGGCCATCGCGACCGCTGCCAAGCAGATCATGGTGGATGGCATGCAGGTCACCATCGGCGCCGGCCAGGAGCACATTTCCCTGGTGCAGAACCGCCACATGCAATGGGTCGGCGAGTTCCATGACAACCAGGTACTGCAGCATGAGCCATGTGCCTACATGCCGATGCTCAACACCGCGGAGCTGGTCGCGCTGCGCTACAACATCAGCCGTGAGGCGCAGGACGAGTATGCGCTGCAATCCCAGCAGCGCACGGCCACCGCCCAGGCGGCCGGCCTGTTCGAAGGCGAGATTGTCCCGGTCAGCGTGACTCGCCAGGTCGTTGACAAGGCCAGCGGCGTCACCAGCCTGGAACAGATGGAGCTGCGGCGTGACGAAGGCAATCGCCCACAGACCACCCTGGACGATCTCCAGGGCCTCAGGCCGGTGATCGAGAATGGCAGCATCACCGCCGGCAACGCCAGCCAGTTGTCTGATGGCGCCAGTGCGTGCGTGCTGATGGATGCGCGCCTGGCCGAGCAACGCAACCTGCAGCCGCTGGGCATCTATCGGGGCATCGCGGTGGCCGGCCTGGCGCCGGAGGAAATGGGAATCGGCCCCGTGCTCGCGGTGCCGAAACTGCTCAGGCAGCACGGCCTGAAAGTCGACGAGATCGGCCTGTGGGAGCTGAACGAAGCCTTCGCCTGCCAGGTGCTGTATTGCCGCGACAGGCTGGGCATCGACAACGCAAACCTGAACGTCAATGGCGGCGCCATCGCCATCGGCCACCCCTACGGCATGAGTGGCGCTCGCATGGTTGGGCACGCCCTGCTCGAAGGAAAACGCCGTGGGGTGAAGTACGTAGTGGTGACCATGTGCGTCGGTGGCGGCATGGGTGCGGCCGGCCTGTTCGAGGTGCTGTGATGCGGGATGATCTGTTCTCTCTGGCTGGCAGGACCGTGCTGGTCACCGGTGCCTCCAGCGGTATCGGCGCGCACCTGGCGCGAGTCGCCAGCCAGGCTGGTGCCCGTGTAGTACTCGCGGCGCGGCGCATTGATCGCCTCGAACATCTGGCTGCCGACCTGGGCTGGGAGGGAGGGCGTGCCATCGCGGTCGCCATGGACGTCACCTGCCGGGAAAGCGTCGAGTCAGCCTTCACCGCTGCCGAGAAGGCTTTCGGTGTGGTCGACGTGGTGCTCAACAACGCCGGTATCGGCAATGGCCAGCGCGCCCTGGAGATCAGCGAGGAAGACTGGCGCGCGATGCTCGCCACCAACCTCGATGGCGTCTGGCGCGTGGCACAGTGCGCCGCCCAGCGCATGGTGCGTGCAGGCGTATCGGGCAGTATCGTCAACATCGCTTCGATGCTCGGCCTGCGTGTCGGGACGGGCTACAGCCACTACTGCGCGGCCAAGGCCGGCGTGGTGCAACTGACGAAGTCTCTGGCACTGGAATTGGCGCGCCACGGCATACGCGTCAACGCTCTCGCACCGGGCTATTTCAAGACCGAGATGAACGATACCTACTTCGACAGCGAACAAGGCCAGGCCTACATCCGCAACGCCGTACCGCTGCGCCGCCTGGGCCAGTTGGCGGAACTGGAAGGCCCGTTCCTTCTGCTGGCCAGCGAGGCCGGCGCCTACATGAGCGGTGAGGTGATTGCCGTGGACGGCGGGCAACTGGTCGGTTCGCTCTGACGAGGCTCGAAGCAGGGTTGGCGCCGGAAGGCAAAAGCCTGGCGCCTTCGAGCGATATGCCCACGCCCCTCAACTGCCATCGTTTCGTCACGGCGCCTGCAAGGCGCCCCCTATATGACAACGAGGCCTGCAATGCACGATATTCCGCAAGACGAGCAACCCACTGGCGTCAGTCGCCGCTCCTTCATCCGTAACGCTGGAGTGGTCAGCGCTGCCGGAGCAGTGGCGGCACTTGGCGCGAACGCCACGCTAGCAGCGACGCAGGACACTGCGCGCCCGCTGCGTGCCAAGGACTGCGACTACGACGTTATCGTCATTGGTGGCGGTTTTGCCGGCGTTACCGCCGCGCGCGACAGCCGCAAGCAGGGCTACCGCACTCTGCTGCTGGAAGCCCGTAACCGTCTCGGCGGAAGAACCTTCAGCAGCCAGTTCGCCGGGCACCACATCGAGCTCGGCGGTACCTGGATCCACTGGACGCAGCCTTTCGTCTGGAGCGAAGTGCAGCGCTACGGGTTGCAGCTCAAGGAAACGCCTGAGCCTTTCGTTGAAGACAAACAGGTCATCTACGTCCAGCACGAAGGCCAGGGCGTTGAACTCAAGGGCGCAGACCTGGTGACCGTCGCCGAGGCGGTTCAGGCCTACTTTGCCGAAGGCCGGCGCATGTGGGAGCGGCCGTACGATGCCGCCCACACCTGGGAGGCGATCAGCGCCGCCGATGCCATGACCGCGGCCGACCGCTACGACGCGCTCAAGCTCACCCCGCTGCAGCGCACCATCGTCGATGCCTATGTCGGCGGCGCCGCCCATACCTCCAGCGACAAGGCCTCCTATGTCGATGCCCTGCGCTGGTGGTCTCTGCCCGGCTGGGACCTGTCGCTGTTCATCGATTCGCTGGGGCACTACAGCTTCAAGGACGGCACGATCAGCCTGATCAACGCCATGCTCGAGGAAGGTAAGCCCGAGGTCCGCTTGTCCACCCCGGTAAAGCACGTCGAGGACAAGGGCGACCGCGTGCTGATCACCACGCAGCAGGGTGAAACCCTGAGTGCCGGTGCGGTCATCGTGGCCGTGCCGATGAACGTTCTGCCGCGTATTGGCTTCTCCCCTGCCTTGGACCCGGCGCTGGTGGAGGCCGCCAAGGAACGTCACTCCGGTAGTGGTGTGAAAGTCTTCATCAAGACCCGTGGCAAGCTGCCGGTGGAAGGCAAGATGCTCGGCATCGCTGACTCGCACCAGCCGCTGAGCCTGCTGGTGACCTATGCCAAGGCCGAGGACCACACGATTTTCGTCGGTTTCGGCAGCGACCCGGAAAAGCTCGATATCCAGGACCGCGACGCGGTGCAGAAAGTCGTCGATGGTTTCTTCCCTGGCATGCAGGTTGAAGAGTGCTACGGCTACGAATGGACCCTCGACCCCTACTCCCTCGGCACTTACTGCAGCTACAAGCCCAAGTGGTTCGGCAAGTACTACGACCACTTCCAGCAGGATCGCGGCCGCGTGCTGTTCGGCCAGGGCGACCATGGCGAAGGCTGGCGCGGCTTCATCGATGGCGCCATTGCCGCCGGTGGCAAAGCGGCGCTGCGGGCGCACAAGCTGCTCGGCTGAGGCACGCCCGGTGATCGCCTGTACAAGGCGATCACTGGGAACTCAACCGCGTGCGGCCTGCTGGCGGAATTCCCGCGGCGTGAAGCCGGTCCAGCGGCGAAATGCGCGGGTGAAGGAGCTGGACTCGTTGTAACCCAGCCGCGTGGCAATTTCCGTGAGGTTGGCCGGGGAGCGACGCACCAGGTCCACTGCCAGGGCCTGGCGAATCTCTTCCACCAGATCGTTGAACTCCAGATCAAGCTCGCGCAGGCGACGTTGCAAGGTGCGCTTGCTCATGCACAGCTGGCCGGCGATGTCATCCAGGTTGATGCCACTTCCCAGGCACGTCTCTATCGCCAGTCCCAACCGAGCGGTCAGGTCAGTATCAGCCAGGCGCTGCCGGCGGGCCTCTTCCAGGCCCGGCTGCAAGGCCTGGAACAGCCGGGGGTCGGCGCTCAGCAGCGGCTCGTCGAGCATTGCCGCAGGCCACAGCATGAGGTTATCCGGCTGGCCGAAACGCACCTGGCAGGGGAACGACCGCAGGTGCTCGCTGATGTCGTCCGGTTGCTCGTGGGCAAAATCGACGCGGCACACCTCGTACTTGCCGCCCGTGACCTCGCGTATCCGGTTGTAGAGCGCGCCGAAGGCATATTCGGCGTCCTGCCGGCGTTGGGTGATGCTCGGGTCGCTGATCCGGTAGCGGATTGCCAGGTGCTCGCCGAGTGTCGACCAGCTCACTTCGTTGGCCTGCGCATGCACGACCAGGTAGCGCTCCGCGAAGTCGAGCATCGCACGCACGTTGGCGGCCGCGCGGATCGCATGACCGAAACCGCCCAACAACGTCGCGTTAGGCGTGGTGTTGAAATGGCCCAGACCGAGTTTGAGGCCCAGCGCGGGGTCCAGCTCACTGGCGGCGATTTCCAGCAGCTGCACGTAGTTGCTCAGCGGAATCTGCCGCTCGGGGTGGTCGAGCACGCCCTCCCCCAGCCCTGCCGCTGCGAGAAAAGGCCGAAACATCGCCGCGTGGGTCTGCAGCAAGGCCTCGGCGTAGATGGTGTGTTTCAATCGAGACATGAGGCGTCGCTCGTTGTTGTTCTTGTCATGGCCAGTGCGAGGCAGTTCCTCGCTGTCATTTCATTGTCCCTCACGCCCGGATAAAGAGCAGTGGCACTTCGTCGATTGGCGTGCAAGGACAATATGCTGACACGCAAGGACGATATGCATACCCCCCGTTCTGGGATCGTTTGGCCTCATCCGGCAAGCCATCCCGAGGAACGCCATGACCCGCCAGTCGCTGCTGTGCCTGTTCGTCTGCACGCTGATCTGCCCCTGGGCACTCGCTTCGTCCACCGACAAGCCGAACATCGTGCTGATCCTGATGGACAACCTCGGCTATGGCGAGCTCGGCGCTTATGGCGGTGGCGTCCTGCGCGGTGCAGCGACTCCGCGGATCGACCAGCTCGCTGCAGAGGGGGTGCGCCTGACCAACTTCAACGTCGAGGCGCAGTGCACACCGTCGCGCTCGGCCCTGATGACCGGCCGCTATCCGATTCGCTCCGGTACCTCTCGCATCCCCTCGGGCGGAGCGCCGGATGGGCTCACCCTGTGGGAGGTAACCCTCGCCGAAGTCCTGTCCAGGCGTGGCTACGCCACCGGTATCTGGGGAAAATGGCATCTGGGCAGCAGCGAAGCGCGCTTCCCGACACACCAGGGCTTCGACGAATGGTACGGCGTGCCGCGCACCTACGATGAAGCGATGTGGTCCGGCTCCGATCACATGGAGGGGCTGACGCCGGCCATTGGCAGCCAGCAGGGATTGAGCCCGTCGCTGGTGCCACCGCAATACATCTACGAGGCGCGTGCGGGCGAGCCAGCGAAGAAAGTGGCAGAGCTGACCTTGCAGACACGACGCACCCTGGATGCCGAGATCACCCGCCGGGCAACCGACTTCATCCAGCGCAACGCCAAGGTAGGCAAGCCGTTCTTCGCTTACATCCCCTACTCACTCGTACACATGCCGGTCATGCCCAATCCGGCTTTCGAAGGGCGCACCGGTAATGGCTCCTGGGCCGATGGTCTGGCGGAGATGGACGACAACACCGGACGCATCCTTGATGCGCTGCGCGAGGCCGGTGTGGCCGACAACACGCTGGTGATCTTCACCAGCGACAACGGTGGCGAGGCGACCAGCCCGTGGGAAGGCGCCAACGGTCCCTGGCGCGGCACCTACTTCACTGCCATGGAGGCCTCGCTGCGCGCACCTTTCATCCTCCGCTGGCCTGGCAAGGCGCCCATTGGCATGGTCAGCAACGACATAGTGCAGATATCCGACCTGTTCACCACCCTGGGGCATGCAGCAGGCGCCGAGCTGCCCAGTGACCGCCCGATCGATGGGGTCGACCAACTGCCCTTCCTCACCGGGCAGCAACCGCACTCCGCGCGTGACAGTGTTCCGGCCTATGTGGGCGAGCGTTTGTACGCGGTGAAGTGGCGCAACTGGAAGGTCCATTTCATCTGGCAGGAAAACATGTACGACCCGCCTCAGCAGCTGCCAGTACCCAAGATCATCAATCTGCTGACTGACCTGCGCGAAGAGCACAACGTCGCCGCCACCAATTCCTGGGTCGCTCACCCGGTAATGAAAATGATCGGCGCGCTCAATGCCAGCCTCAAGCAGTACCCGCCGATTCCCCCCGGCAGTCCTGATCCCTATCAGCCTCCCCGCTGAACCGAGAAGGTGCTGCTCCTTTGGGCCGGGCTTTGCCCGGTCTTTTTTTGCCTGCACGTCGCCTCCGCAAATTGGCACCCAATGACAAGACGGTGGCGTGCTTCAGCGATCCACCCGGGCACCGGAACTGCGATTTTTCAGGCAACGGCGTTCACAGCGCCGCACTCCCCTGAACCTCCTGTCGCGCGCCAAGGCGCGCAGAGCCCTGATGACAATGCCCAGAAACCTTTCACCACTGGCTCTGACCAGTCTGTTCGCGGGAGCACTGCTCCTGGCTGACCTTGCGCAGGCCGCCAACTGCGATGCCACCCCCGGCCAGCGGGTCTTCGAAAACAAGTGCAGCGCCTGCCATGCCCTCGGCGAGGACCGCGTGGGCCCGCACCTTTCCGGCGTGGTCGGCCGGCGAGTCGGTTCGGTTGCCGGTTACACCTATTCGGCCGACCTGGCCTCGGCCGGTACCGACTGGTCGCTGGAACGCCTCGACCAGTGGCTGAGCAGCCCCGCCCGACTCTACCCCGGTACGGCAATGGCCTTCGGCGGCATCCGTAATCCAGCCGATCGCCAGGCCCTGCTGTGTTTCCTCCAGCAACAGCACTGAGCCTTTACCTGCACTTCCTCACCCGTATGGCATGACAACAAGGAAAACAATCAATGCACGCCAACACCTTCACCCGTTGCCTGCTGGCCGGCGCGGTCTCCCTCGCCGCGGCCGGCCAGGCCGGCGCAGCCGCCTTCACGCTGGGCGAGATCAAGGGCCAGTTCGACTCGAGTCTGTCCATCGGCGAGAGCTGGTCGACGGCCAGCCCCGACAAGAAACTGATCGACGTGAGCAACGGCGGAACCGGTCACTCGTCCACCGGTGATGACGGGCGCCTGAATTTCAGCAAGGGCGACGCCTTCTCGAAAATCTTCAAGGGCGTGCACGACCTGCAGCTCACCTACGACGACACCAGCTTCTTCTTGCGCGGCAAGTACTGGTACGACTTCCAGCTGAAGGATGAGAACCATCCTTTCAAGGAAATCAGCGACCACGGCCGCGAGATGGCCTCGCGATCCTCCGGTGCCGAGTTCCTCGACGCCTACGTTTCGCAGAAATACGAGCTGGCGGAGCGGCCAGGTAACGTGCGCCTGGGCAAGCAGGTCATCAGCTGGGGCGAAAGCACTTTCTATGGCAACTCGATCAATGCCATCAACCCGCTGGATGTCGCCGCCTTGCGCCGCCCCGGCGCGGAACTCAAGGAAGGGCTGATTCCGGTCAACGCGCTGTATGTCTCGCAGAGCGTGAACGAAAAGGTGAGCGTGGAGGGCTTCTACCAGTTGCAGTGGAAGCCCTACGCCTTCGACAACTGCGGCACCTTCTTCGGCAGCGATGTAGTCGCCAAGGGCTGCAATACCAACATGACCGTGGGCTTCGCCGATGCAGAGGCGCTCGAAGCCCAGGCGGCCGCCCTTGGCCTGGGCTTCGGCGTCAACGGTCGCGAAGGCGTCTACGTGCCGCGGGAGAAGAACCGCGAGCCCGGCGACAGCGGCCAGTATGGCCTGGCCATGCACTGGCTCGACGATGGCGCGGAGTACGGCGTCTATTACCTCAACTACCATTCGCGGATTCCCTTCGCCAACACCCGCACAGCCAAGGGCGTGGTCGGCCAGCTCGATGCCCTGCTCGCCGCCGATCCCAGCGGCGAGCTGGCCATCGCCAGCACCCTGGGCAACAGCAGCTATTACCTGACCTACCCAGAAGACATCCACCTGTTCGGTGCCAGCTTCGCCACCACCCTGCCCACCGGCACGGCCTGGAGCGGCGAGATCAGCTACCGCCCCAACGCTCCCGTCGACATCAACGGCACCGACGTCGGCGCTGCGGTACTCAACCCGGTCTACACCGCACTGACCGGCGCCGCCGCGGAGCCCACCGTTCCGAGCGTCGAAGGTCAGGTCAACGAAGGCTACAAGCGCAAGGAAGTGACCCAGCTGCAGAGCACCCTGCTGCACATCTTCGACCCCATGCTTGGCGCGGAGTCCCTGGTGCTGGTTGGCGAGGCGGCCATCACCCATATCGGTGGCCTGGAATCCCTGGACCGCCAGCGCTACGGCCGGGACTCGGTGTACGGCGATGTCACCAACTCGCGCCACGGTTACTACAGCGCGACCTCCTGGGGCTACACGGTCAGCGCCCAGCTCGACTACAGCGACGTCTTCGCTGGCATCAACCTCAAGCCCAACCTGGGCTGGAGTCACGACGTGCATGGCTACGGCCCGGTGTTCAACGAGGGATCGAAAGCCATCAGCGTCGGCGTCGACGCGGACTACCGCAGCACCTACACCGCCAGCCTGGCTTACACCAATTTCTTCGGCGGCGACTTCAACACCAACGTCGACCGCGACTTCGTCTCGCTGAGCTTCGGCGTGAACTTCTGAACAGGAAAACGAGCAGCATGAAAAACCGCAAACTGATGCAAACCGGTACCCTTGCAGTCGCACTCTCACTGTTGGCCAGTAGCGTGATGGCGGCCGTCAGCCCTCAGGAAGCCGAACTATTGGGCACCAAGCTGACGCCGATTGGCGCGCAAAAGGAAGGCAATGCCGACGGCAGCATTCCCGCCTGGACCGGCGGCCTGCCGAAGAGCGCGGGGCAAGTGGATGCCGGCGGCTTCCTCAGTGATCCTTTCGCCGCTGAAAAGCCGCTTTTCGTCATCACCGCTGCGAACGCCGAGCAGTACAAGGACAAGCTCAGCGTCGGCCAGCTGGCGATGCTCAAGCGCTACCCGGACAGCTACCGGATCCCTGTGTATCCGACCCACCGCAGTGCCGCGGTTCCACAGCAGATCGCAGCCCTGGCCAAGCAGAGCGCGCTCAAGACCCAGTCGATCAATGATGGCAACGGTCTGGCCGAATTCTCCAGCACGGGCTACTACGCCTTCCCTATCCCGAAGAACGGCGTCGAGGTGGTGTGGAACCACGTCACCCGCTACCTGGGCGGCAGCTTCAAGCGCAGCTACATCCAGGCAACTCCCCAGGAAAACGGCGGTTTCACCCCGGTGCGTTTCGAGGAGGAGCAGGTCTTCCCGCCACAGATTTCCGGCCTGCCCAAGGACGAAACGGACAACCTTCTCTACTACTACAAGCAGTGGGTCACCGCGCCGGCACGCCTGGCCGGCACCGTGGCAGTGGTGCATGAAACCATCGACCAGGTGAAGGAGCCGCGCCTGGCCTGGGTCTATAACGCTGGCCAGCGCCGAGTAAGACGCGCGCCACAGCTGGCGTATGACGGCCCGGGCACGGCCTCGGACGGCCTGCGCACTTCCGATGACCTGGATATGTTCAACGGCGCGCCGGACCGCTACGACTGGAAACTCGTTGGCAAGAAGGAGATGTACATTCCCTACAACAGCTACCGCCTGGAGTCGCCGCAGCTGAAATACGACGACATCGTCAAGGCCGGACACATCAACCAGGACCATACGCGCTATGAGCTGCACCGGGTCTGGGAGGTAGTCGCCACGCTCAAGCCCGGCGCCCGGCATCTCTACTCACAGCGGCACTTCTACCTCGACGAAGACACCTGGCAGATCGTCGAGGAAGATCGCTACGACGGCCGCGGCCAGCTCTGGCGCGTCGGCGAAGGGCATATCCTCTATCGCTACGACCAACAGGCCTCCTACGCGGCGGCGGAAACGCTGTATGACTTGCAGTCGGGACGCTACATGGTGGTGGGCTTGCGCAACGAGGAACCGCGCAATACCCAGTACGGGTTCACCGCCAAGGCGTTCGACTACACCCCCGCTGCCTTGCGCAACGATGGTCTGCGCTGAGTCAGCGCCGCACCTGGAGAGCGGGGCCCGGCGGGCCCCGCTTCAGGTTTGCAGATCAAGGCAACGGCTTCGCCTCGGGGAACTTCCAGCTGCCGTCCAGCAACTCGGCCTGGGGACGATACAGACGCACCATGTAGTTCCAGCCCGGAGTGATCGGCAGGCAGTTCGCCTGCTTGCCATCGCAACCGCCAAACAGCACCTGCACCGAACCATCGGCGGCGCGCTTGGCCGTGAGGTTGTTCAGGGTGTAGGCGTTCTGCGGGTTGGCCTGGAAGTAGCCTGCGGCGTTGTACACACTGATCGACCAGAAGGCATCCACCGGTACCCGTCCGACCGTCAGCCCGTAGCGCGTGGTGCCGTCATTTCGCTCCGGCGTGACATTCAGGTACAGCGCATCGCGCTCCGGGTTACCGCCCCAGGCCGAGGCACTGCCGATCAGGTGCCGCAGCGGATCGACCTGGCCGCGCGCGCCGAACATGCCGCGCGAGTCCGGCAGGGTCGCCGCCAGGCCTAGCAACGCAGTGCGAACACGTTGCTGACTGGCTGCATCCCACGAGGTCTCCTCATAGCGTCCGGGCCCTGCCGGTTGGCTCACCCGTACCTGCTGCTGCAGCGCATGGGCAGCCTGCAGGTCACTGGCATCGGTGGGGTCGACCAGAGTACGGATACCGACGAGCACATAGCGCGTGCCGATCTGCTGGCGATCGAAGCGATAGGTGCCAGCGCCGTAGCCCATCGGTGAGGTGTACTGGTCCTGGCTATAGGCGACCAGCGAGAAGTAGCGCTTGCCGGCATCGGGTAGCGTGATGCTCACCGGGCCGGCGTCGAGGTCGAACACCGCCGAGGAATACAGCGTGTCGCGGTTAGGGCGGACAATCACCTGGCTGTCGATCGGCACCAGTGCGGCGTTGTGCACGAACTGGCCGAAACCGCCGCGCTTGACGGTCAGATCGAAGAAGCGCGCCGACTCGGCACGGGTGAAGTTGTCGATGGTCACCGTCGTTTCGGCGGCCAGCGCGGGCGCCTGGGCAGTGGCGACCGCCAGGGCCAGGAAAGTGGCCTTGAATGCGGACATTGCGGTTTCCTTGTTGTTGTATTCAGTCAATGCGTTGCACGCGGGGAGCCTGCCAGTGGCCGTCGAGCGCTGCAGGCCTGGGCCAGTAGAGCCGACCGGCGATGTAGAACGGCCCGTCGGGAGCGGGTAGCCAGTTCGCCTGCAGCGCGCCAGCCGGCGGCTGGTGCTGGATGTAAAGGGTCAGGCCGCCATCGGCATCGTGCTGCAGCGTTGGCAGCATCGCCGAGTTGATCAGATAGCGATTCAGCGGGTTGGCCACCAGCAATCGAGCCGAGTCGTACATCGTCAGCGACCAGAAGGCGTTGACTGGCGGCAGTTGGCCGGGAGCGAAGCGCAAGGTGTAGCGATGCCGCGAGGCATCCAGTTTTTCGCCGCTGCTGTCTAGGTAGAACGGCGGATAGAGGGTTTCCTCCTTGTCATTGCCGTACAGCCCGGTGACCGTCGCCCGCATCCGATATAGGTAGTTGTCGCCCAGGAAGGCGCGACTGCCGAGGAAATTGCTGGTGGCGACCTCGCCGCGTGCCACGCGCTGGCCCAGGGCGTCGAAATCGCGCCAGGCGTCGGCAATGCCTGCCTTGATCGCTTCCCGCAAGTCCGCCGGCAGGTTGTCCGCATCGAAATGCTGGCCCGAACCTATCCCCAGCCTGGCGAAGCGGGCCATCAGAGCCTTCTCGGATGGATGAGTCGGGCAGTACCCGAGCACGAAGTTGAGCTGCTCGAAGAACTCGAGACTGCTGCGCTCCGCCTCGGCGCTGAGCGGCACACGGAAGTCCACCGGCGGTACGGCAGGCGGCGCAGGCTGACCAAGGAACGCCGAGAGCGTCTGCACCTTGTAACCCGCCTGGACCTGCTTGACATTCTCCAGGTCGTCAGTCCCCTTGAGCTGAGTGCGATAGAAGACGAAAGCGAACTCAGTTTCCGAGCGGAATACGCGATCGATGCCCGGCGGTACAGCGCCGTCCCAGTCCGGCCCGGCGAGCAGGAAGCGCCCACCACCATTGCCAGTGGTGCGGCTGCCGACGTAGCCGAAGTTGTAGGTGTAGGCATCGACGAACTGCGCCGAGTAGTAGCGCCCGTCCTCGATTGCCGGCAGGGTCAGTACCAGCGGCTCGCGGCGCAGGTCGGCGCCGAGCTGGGAGTACGGAGTATCGGCATTGGGCGTCGGGTATGCCTTGTCTTCCGGGGTGTAGATGCGCGCGGTGTTGTGCAGAGTGTTCCAGGGTGCCTTGAATTCCGGATGCTGGCGGTCCTGGAAATAGGTGTACTGCACCCGGTAGTTGTCCACCAATGGGAAGCCGTAGATATAGGCATCCCTGGCGATGGCCCGGGCCTCCTGCGGCGATGGTGCTGCTGCGTGGGCGCCCGAGAACGCCGTCAGCAGCAAGGCAATGAGGAAAAAGGGACGTTTCTTGTTGTTCACGTTCGTCTCCTGGAGCCGGCCAGCGACGACCGGCATGGTGGGAAGGCTTGAATCTTTCTATTTCACGGGATCGATAGCCGGACCGTTCGGTTTCCAGGTACGAATCCGCCGGGCAGCCTCGCCCTCCTCGCGGTAGGCATGGCAGGTATTGAGGACCCAATGGGTTGGCATCTGGAACGACGGATCGGCGGCTGCACGTTCACGCAGGCGTTTCTGTTGCAGGGGTGCGAGCGTCTGAATGGCAGTGGTGGCCATGGGGCCGAGCAGTTCGGTCAGGTGCGTGCAACCGACGGTTCCGCCAACCCGTTCGGCGACTCGTCGTTTGAAACCAGCGCCGATGCGCACCCCTGCCAGTGCGCGGTAAGCCTCGGTCACCTGGCCGCATTCGGGGGTCGGAGCCTGCTCGCTGAAGGCCTCGACGCTGTGAATCACCAGGTCCCAGTCCAGCACCATCACCAGACGCATCTGGTGCAGCACGCCGCTGGCAGCCACCTTGCCGTAGATGAATTGTGTCTCTTCGCTCTTGGTGTCGATCAGGCAGCCTTCGATTTCGAACAGCCCGTCCTCGCGCTGGTAGCCACGGCACTGCACCTGGCGGTCATGCAGCAGGCGACGTGGCGGTCGTGAGTCTTGCATGGAAATTTCTCCGCTTGAGCAAAAGACCAGGGGCGCCGTGGCGCCCCTGTCATTTACACGGTGCCCAGGCCGCCACCGCAGACCAGGACCTGCCCGGAGACATAGTCGGACTCCGGAATGCAGAACAGGTACACCGCATCGGCCGCTTCGTCCGGGGTACCCGGACGACCCAGTGGGATCAGCGTCTTCGAGGCCTCGACGGTCGCTGGGCTGATACCCACCTTGATCTGCCGGCCTTCGATGTCGATGAAGGTCGGATCGCCTTCCACCGGCTGGGTCTGGCGGGTCTCGATGTGGCCGAAAGCCACGGCGTTGACGTTGACCTTGTAGCGCCCCCACTCCTTGGACAGGGCCTTGGTCATGCCCAGCACGCCGGCCTTGGCGGTGGAATAGTTCATCTGGCCCGGGTTGCCGGCGGCCGATACCGAGGAGATGTTCACCACCTTGCGGTTGACCACCCTGCCCTCCGCTGCCTCCTGCTTGGCCAGGGCGCTGATGATCGGCTGGGCGGCACGCAAGATGCGGAATGGCGCGGTGATGTGGCAGTCGATGATGGCGTACCACTGCTCGTCGCTCATCTTCTGGATCACGCTGTCCCAGGTGTAGCCGGCATTATTGACGATGATATCCAGCGTGCCGTAGGCATCCATGGCGGTCTTCACGAAACGATCGGCGAAGTCCACGGCGGTGACGCTGCCGATACAGGCAACGGCGTCGCCACCCTCGCTACGAATCTGTGCGACGACCTCCTCGGCCGGGGCCGCATCGAGATCGTTGACGACCACGCGGGCGCCCTCGCGGGCCAGTTTCAGCGCGACGCTGCGGCCAATGCCACGGCCGGAGCCGGTGACCAGCGCCACCTTGCCTTCGAGTTTCTTCATCGGGGTTTCCTTGTTTCTTGTCATTGGAGTCAGGCCAGCGCGACGACGGCCTCGCCGATCAGCTTGTCTTCGCCGTACTGGTTGCTGCAGCGCAGCGCCAGGCGCACGAGGCATTCACCGCCGGCCTCGTACTTGTCGATGACCCGTCCCCGGCAGGAGGGGACATGGCCCAGTTGGGTAATGCCGGTGAAGCGCACTGACAGCGCGCGGATCTGCGCCTGTGGGACCCAGCGGGTGAGCATTCGGCCCAGGTAGGCGACCGAGAGCATGCCGTGGGCAAAAACGTCGGGCTGACGCGCGCGACGGGCGAAATCGAGGTCGATGTGCACCTGGTTGTGGTCGCCGGAGGCACCGGCGTACAGGGCCAGCGTGGTGCGATCAACGGCTGGAAGTGACAGCGGCGGAATTTCGTCGCCGACCTGCAGGTCGCTGTAACAGGGTTGCTGCATGGCTCTCTCCTCAGCGTTGCACCAGGGACGAACGGATGTCCGCAACATGCTCGCCGCGCTGGTTGGTGACGCGGGTTTCCTGGACCACGAAAGTCAGCGCTCCTCCCTTCTTCTCGTACACGTCGACCACCCGCGTGTCGAAAGTCAGCAGGTCGCCGGCGAACGCCAGGCGGTGGTACACGAATCCCTGCTCGGCATGCAGGATGCGGCCGAGGTCGAAGCCGAAGATGTCCTCGACGATATGATCGCTATCGCGTCCTTCGCACTCCAGGCACATGAGAAAGCTGGGCGGCACCGGCAACGAGGGATGGCCGGCCGCGCGTGCAGCGGTTTCGTCGGTGTAGACCGGGTCGGTTTCTCCGATGGCCTTGGCGAAGAAGCGCAGGCGCCCCTTCTCCACTTCGGCCTGGGTGACGCCCAGTGACCGGCCGATCAGGCTCTTGTCTGGCATCTGCTATTTCCTCCGCAAGGAGACGCCCCGCGCCTGTGCGGCGGGGGCGTCCGAGCCGTCAGCCGCGACCGAACAGGGTGACGATGCCCGCACCGCCGAGGCCCAGGTTGTGCTGCAAGGCGTGCTGCAGGCCTTCTACCTGGCGTGCGCCGGCGGTGCCGCGCAGCTGGTTGGTCAGCTCGTAGCACTGCGCAAGGCCCGTGGCACCCAGCGGATGGCCTTTGGAGAGCAGGCCGCCGGAGGGGTTGGTGACCACGCGGCCACCGTAGGTGTTGTCGCCGTCGAGAACGAACTTCTCGCCCTCGCCTTCGGCACAGAAGCCCAGACCTTCGTAGGTCAGCAGCTCGTTCTGGGCGAAGCAGTCATGCAGTTCGCAGACACGGATATCCTCTGGGCCGACGCCGGCTTTCTCGTATACCTCGTTGGCAGCCTGACGGGTCATGCCGACACCTACCGCGCTGATCATCGACGGCGGGTCGAAGGCCTCGGGCTGGTCGGTCACCAGGGACTGGGCAAGGATGGTGACGTCGGTGCGCAGGCCATGCTTTTTCGCGAAGCGCTCGGAGACGATGATCGCCGCGGCGCCGCCGCAGGTCGGCGGGCAGGCCATCAGGCGCGTCATCACGCCGGGGAAGATGACCTGGTCGGCCATCACATCCTCGACGCTGACCACCTTCTTGAACACCGCGAGCGGGTTGTTCGCCGCATGGCGGCTGGCCTTGGCGCGGATCGCCGCGAAGGTTTCCATCTTCGTGCCGTACTTCTGCATGTGCTCCAGGCCCGCGCCACCGAAGAAGCGCAGTGCGTTGGGCATGCCGGCGCCTTCGGGGAAGACGATGTCGGCCACCGCGCACCCTTTGCCAACCGTGGCCGGGCGGTCGGTCCAATGGTCCTTCAGGGCGCCAGGCTGCATCTGCTCGAAGCCGAAGGCCAGCGCACAGTCCACCGCGCCGCTTTCCACCGCCTGGCGCGCCAGCCACAGTGCCGAGGAGCCGCTGCCGCAGTTGTTATTGACGTTGAGCACCGGGATACCGGTCAGGCCCACTTCATAGAGGGCCGACTGGCCACTGGTGGAGTCGCCGTAGACGTAGCCGGCATAAGCCTGCTGCACCAGGCGGTAGTCGATTCCGGCGTCCTGCAGGGCCAGGCGCACGGCCTGGGCGCCCATCTCGATGTAGCTGGCGCTGGCGCCGGGCTTCGCGAACTGAATCATGCCGACACCGGCGACGTAGGTTTTCTGCGACATCACTCTCTCCAGAGTCATTGGACGGTGGCCAGCCGCCGCGGCATGCGGCGAACAGGCCAGGCTGGATTCGATGGTTGCGCAGTGCATGCGGGGCGCCATCCCCTCCCCTCGCCGATGGCGCCCCCTCCCGACGAGGGGGGAACCGTTGGAACGCGCTCCAGGCACTCTCGCTGGTCCCCCCCCCATCAGGGAGGGGGGATTGCGCCCCTCCGAGGGGAGGAGGTAGCCACCCGGCAGGTACAGGATGAGCTCGCCGTCGTAGGACGGCGCAAGCCACAGCAGCCGGGGCGCAATAGCCGCGCAAACCACCTCACCGTCAGCCGCCCCGGCACTGTCAATTCCCGCGTCGGATGGGCTCCTGGCCGCTTCCGATGTCGGGGAAACACGCACTGGAGAACCGCATGACAATAAGAAAAACCGGAGTCTTCCAACCGCACCTGCTCGCCGCCGCCGTCGCTCTTGGCGTGGCCACGCAGGCTGCCGCCGTCGACTTCAACATCGGCGAAATCGAGGGCAAGTTCGACTCGTCGTTGTCCATTGGTGGCAGTTGGTCCACCACAGGCGCCAACCCGAACTTCATCTCCAACTTCAACTCCCAGGGCGCCAAGGGCAAGGCCGCCTCGCGCACTGCCGACGATGGCCGTCTGAACTTCCGCTCCGGGGAAAACTTCTCGACCATCTTCAAGGGCATTCATGACCTGGAGCTCAGGTACGGCGACAGCGGCGCCTTCCTGCGCGGCAAGTACTGGTACGACTTCGAGCAGGCCGACGGCAACCAGCATTTCTACGACATCGACGACAAGGGTCGCGACGAGGCCGCGCGGACCAAGGGTGGACAGTTCCTCGATGCGTTCGTCTACCACAACTACAACCTGGGCGATCTGCCGGGCAACGTGCGCCTGGGCAAACAGGTGGTGAACTGGGGCGAGAGCACCTTCATCCAGAACGGCATCAGTTCGATCAACCCGGTGGACGTGGCCGCTCTGCGCCGGCCCGGTTCCGAGGTCAAGGAAGCCCTGGTACCGGTGAACATGTTCTACCTGTCCCAGGGTCTGACGGAGAACCTCACCGCCGAGGGCTTTTATCAGATCGAGTGGGATCACACCGTCGTCGACAACTGCGGCACGTTCTTCGGCGTGGATGGCATTGCAGCCGGCTGCTACGACCGCCTGGTGGTGACCGGCGACGACCTCGCCCCTGGCCAGGCGAACAACACCGGCGGCCCAGCCACGCTGGTGCGTGGCGGTACCGACGATGCCTACATTCCGCGCAGCAAGGACCACGACGCCCGCGACGGCGGTCAATACGGTATCGCCTTGCGCTGGTTCGTGCCGGAGCTCAACGACACCGAGTTCGCCGCCTACGCGATGAACTACCACAGCCGTTCACCGGTGCTCAGCCTGACCACCGCCACCAACCTGTCCAACCAGTTGGCGGCCATCCGCAGCGCGCGCTACTACATCGACTACCCCGAGGACATCCGCCTCTACGGCCTGAGTTTCGCCACCAACCTGGAAGGCGTGTCGCTGGGCGGCGAATTGAGCTTCCGCCCCAACATGCCGCTGCAGATCAACACCGCTGACCTCAACCTCGCAGCCCTGGGCAGCGCGGCGTCGCCGATCTACGTCAGCGGCGAGCAACGCCTGAGCGCCGGCGCCGACATCCCGGGCTACAAGCGCATGCCGGTCACCCAGGCACAGCTCACCGCCACCAAGCTGTTCAACCAGGTCCTGGCTGCCGAACGCCTGACCGTCGT
Organism: Pseudomonas multiresinivorans; assembly: GCF_012971725.1. Classification (NCBI taxonomy): domain Bacteria; kingdom Pseudomonadati; phylum Pseudomonadota; class Gammaproteobacteria; order Pseudomonadales; family Pseudomonadaceae; genus Pseudomonas; species Pseudomonas multiresinivorans. Next base: position 2,690,687 of record NZ_CP048833.1, on the reverse strand, counting down.
CGGCGAGGTCGGCTACAACCACATCGGCGGTGTCGGCGACGCCGACGGCAGCGACATCCGTTTCGGCCGCAACCCGGTGTTCGGCGCCGGCCAGCTGTCCAACCAGGCCGTCTGCCGGGGCAGCGCGGTGGGCACGGCCAACGCCAGCAACCCGCAGCAGGAATGCAACGACAACGGCTTCTACACCAGTAGCTCCTGGGGCTATCGCCTGCGTGCGCAGCTCGACTACCCGAACGTGTTCGCCGGCATCAACCTCGCGCCGAACCTGGCCTGGTCGCAGGACGTCAGCGGCTACGGTCCGAACTTCGAGGAAGGCCAGAAAGCAATCAGTGTCGGCCTCAACGCCGATTACCTGAACACCTACACCGCCAGCCTCGCCTACACCGACTACTTCGGCGGCCACTTCAACACCCAGACCGACCGCGATTTCGTCGCCCTGAGTTTCGGCGTGAACTTCTGACGCAGGTATCCGATCATGAAAAACTCGATGTTGATGAGCACTGGCGCACTGGCGCTGACCCTGCTGGCCTCCAGCGTCATGGCGGCTGTCTCACCACAGGAAGCCGCGGAACTGGGAAACACCCTCACGCCACTTGGCGCGCAGAAGGAAGGCAACGCCGATGGCAGCATCCCTGCCTGGACCGGTGGCCTGAAGCCTGACGCCGCTCCCGTGCAGAATGGTTTCCTGGGTGATCCCTACGCTCAGGAAAAGCCGCTGTTCGTGATTACCGCGGCCACCGCCGCGCAGTACAAGGACAAGCTGAGCGAAGGGCAACTCGCGCTGTTCAAGCGTTACCCGGATACCTACCGCATTCCGGTCTACCCCAGCCACCGGAGCGTCTCCAACCCACAGGCGCTGTATGACGCGGCGAAGACCAGTGCGACCTCGACCGAGCTGGTCAACGATGGCAACGGGTTGGCGCACTTCACCGCACGCAACTACGCATTCCCGATTCCCAAGAGCGGCGTCGAGGTCGTGTGGAACCACGAGACGCGCTATCGCGGCACCAACTACCAGCGCACCACCGCCCAGGCCGTTCCGCAGGCCAAAGGCGACTACATGCTGGTCGGCTTCCGCGAAACCATGGGGCTGCCGCAGTACCTGCCCGACGCCGATCCGGCGAAGACGGCCAATACGCTGTACTACTTCAAGCAGGAAGTGATTTCCCCGGCGCGCCTGACCGGCACGGTCAACCTCGCCTACGAGACCATCGACCAGCTCAAGGACCCGCGTCAGGCCTGGACCTACAACGCCGGCCAGCGCCGTGTGCGACGCGCCCCCGAGATTGCCTACGACGGCCCAGGCACCGCTGCGGACGGCATGCGCACCACGGACAACACCGACCTCTACAACGGCTCGCCGGATCGCTACACCTGGAAACTGGTGGGCAAGAAGGAGATGTACATCCCGTACAACAACTACCGGCTTTGGTCACCGTCGGTGAAGTACGCCGACATCATCAAGCCGGGCCACATCAACCAGGACCTGACCCGCTACGAACTGCACCGCGTCTGGGAGGTCGAGGCGACGCTCAAGCCCAACGAGCGGCACATCTACGCCAAGCGCCACATGTATTTCGACGAGGACAGCTGGGCGCTGGTTGGGGTCGACCACTACGACAGCCGTGGTCAACTCTGGCGCGTCGCCGAAGGGCATCTGGTCAGCGACTACCAGCACGGCATCGCCAGCTATGCCGCGCAGACGCTGTATGACCTGATCGCCGGCCGCTACGTGGTGCTGGGCCTGATCAACGAGGCCAAGCAGGGTACGCAGTACGACCAGAAGTTCACCACCAACGACTTCACGCCTGCCGCCTTGCGCAACGCCGGCATCCGCTGAGTCAGATCTGCTGCACTACGCACGCCCCGCTCTGCGGGGCGTGTCGTTTCTGCTGCGGTCGCTAAGCTTCGCTGGTCAGCAGCCCGTGGAGCATCCGCGCGATCATCGCGGCGCTCTCGTCTTCCACCAGGTAGTGCGGGCGCTCCAGGCGCATGGCCCGTGGCAGGGTCAGGAGTGTCTGGTACACGAAAAACCGTGCCTTCTCACGGTCCTTCACGCGGATTTGCGCCGCGAACCGCTCGAACAGCGCAGGCGTCGCGCCGGCAGACCAGCATTGCCGGGAGTCCACCAAGTCCAGGCGGACCAATTCGTCGTAGCGGGTCACCCGCTCGCTGAAGTCCGGGTCCAGGCAGGACTTGCGGTGATGCACCGCCAGCCCCCTACGCAGCACCAAAAGCAACCCGTCGAGCAACGTCGCCGCTTCGGGCAGGGCATCGATGGCGGCCAGCAACTGCTCGCCCGCCTCGCGGCGGTAATCTTCGAACACCGCGGCAATCAGCGATTCCATCGCCGGAAAGTATTCGTAGATCGAGCTGATGGCCACTCCGGATACATCCGCGAGCCGCAGAGCCGTAAGGGCCTCGCGGCCCTCTTCCTCGAGAATCTGCCGCCCGGCCTGCTTGAGCGCCTCCACCAGGGCAATGGAGCGCGCCTGTCGCGGTTGCTTGCGCGGTTGCGGCGGCATGCCCAGCGGTATCAGCGCAGGATCCGCATCGTGGTGTTCCTGGTCTTTCGGCGGTTTGCCCATGGTTTCCAGCCCTCCGGCTGACTTGGCACCGCGCCGAGGCTGCACGGTGCCAAGGCGCTTCAGACGATCAGGGTCGACAACTCGCGACGGACCGCACCCGGAATGCTCGCCGAGCTGCGGCTCTCACGGTCGACATAGACGTAGACCACTTCGCCACAGGCGCAGGCCTCGTCTTCGTCTTCACGGAACACACCCAGCTCGTAACGCGCACTGCTATGCCCCAGGTGGACGATACGCAACCCGATGCTGACCCGCTCGGGAAAGGTGATCGATGCGAAGTACGTGCAGTTCGAGGCCACGATCAGCCCGATCACCGGGCTGTTCCCGATATCCAGCGTGCCGCTTTCCACCAGGAACTGGCTGATCGCGGAATCATAGAAGGAGTAATAGACCACGTTATGCACATGGCCATAGGAGTCATGGTCGCCCCAGCGCGTGGTCACCGGGTAGAAACGCACATAGTCGGCCCGACGCGGGCGCCCTGCCGGCTTCACAGTACCGCCTGATACAGTGCAAGGGCCGCATTCAGGTTGACCTCGCGCGGGTTGTTGGCGAGCAGGCGACCCTGTTTCAGCGCATCCTCGGCCAACCCCTCCAGGTCATTCTCAGCTACCCCGACTTCACGCAGGCGGGTCGGCAAACGCAGGCGTAGCGGCAGGTCGGTGAAGTACTCGATCAGCGCCTGTGTCCTGCTTCGAGCGTCACCCTCCAGCCCCGGCAGGACGATATCCGCCAGTTCGGCATAGAGAGGCGCCGCAGCGTCCTGGTTGAAGCGCAGCACACCGGGCAGCATCAGCGAATTGGACAGGCCGTGAGGCACATGGAAGCGCGCACCCAACGGGTAGGCCAGCGCATGCACCGCCGCCACCGGCGAATTGGCGAACGCCATGCCGGCCAGGCAGGCGCCCATGAGCATGTCTTCGCGGGCCTGGATATCTGCACCGCTGCTGCACGCGCGCTCGATACTTCCAGACAGCAGGCGCAGGGCTTCACGCGCCAGGCAATCGGAAATCGGATTCTTGCGGTGGCGGCTGGTGAAGGCCTCGATGGCATGGACCATCGCATCGATCCCGGTGGCCGCCGTGACATGCGACGGCAAGCCGATAGTCAGGTCGGCATCAAGTACCGCGAGATCCGGCAGCAACAAGGGCGAGATAACCACGCTCTTCTGCCCGTCGCCATTGGTGACCACGGATACCGCGGTCACCTCAGAGCCGGTACCCGCCGTGGTCGGCACCAGGATCAGCGGCAGGCGGGGCCCGCGCGCCACCTCGGTGCCGTAGACGCAAGCCAGCGACTCGCCGCTGCGCGCCAGCAGTGCCGCCAGCTTCGCAGCGTCCAGAGAGCTACCGCCGCCCAGACCGATCACGCAATCGGCCTCGCATTCCAGCGCCGTGGATACCGCAGCCTCGATCACGCTCTCCGGCGGGTCGGCCTGGACTTCAGCGAACACGCGCAGCGATAGCTGACTGCGGGCGAAATCGTCAATCACTGGCTGCAGCAGTCCGGCGCCCAGGACGCCCGGATCAGTGACCAGCAGTACCGAGCGGCAGCCCATGCTGCGCACACGTTCGGCCAATCGCGCGGACGCGCCGCGCTCGATGTGAATGGATGGAGTCGTATTGAAAGTCAGCGTCGCCATGGTGTCTTCGTTCCGGCTGGTCTGTCGCTTTGCGAAGGCGCCGAGGCGTGTCGGCGCCGGACGGCGATCCCCGCTCCCACAGCCAGCATAGGGACCTCGACACGCCATCGGTCCCCCCTCATTCGGGAGGGGCATTCATGGCGTACAGGACACTTGATCGGCGAATCCAGAATGCTCCTGGAAGCGATTTTTAATCTCTTGATAACTCCTTATAAAACAACAAGTTAACCACACCATCGGAACGCCGAATCCGGAACGTGATGGGCAGTTTTCGTCCCTATACTGGCCCCTCGATTCGGCCCCTGCCGGCCCCGGCCGCCGCCTTGTCGAAACGCTCCGGCGCCCCTCGCCGGCCCTGTCATTGGAGTAGCGAGTCAATCGATGACTGCATCGCTGGAACAAAGAACGCAGCTGCTGCTGAACGATCCCGTCGCCCTTGCTGGGCATTCCTGCCAGACCTGGAGCCACTTGCCGCGCGAAGAGGTCGATGCCCTGCAACTCGCAGGACTGAAGCTGCGTTTCGCCCAGTTGCGCGGACGAATTCCGGTGCTGAAGAAACTGGCCGATGGCGAAGGGCTGGAGCGCATCGATACGCTTGAAGATGTGGTGCCGTTGCTCTTCGAGCATACGGTGTTCAAGTCCTACCCGCCGTCGCTGCTGGAGAAGAGCAACTTCGCCGCGATCAACAAATGGCTGGCCAAGCTGGTTACACCCGAAATCGGCGAGGCGATCTGCGCCGTGGACGTCAGTGCCTGTCAGGGACTCGACGACTGGTTCGAGACCATGGATGCGGCACTGCCGCAGCTGTGCATCAGCCATACCTCAGGTACTTCGGGCACCCTCTCCTTCCTGCCCAACAGTACCCGCGAGTTCGATAAGGCCTGCGCGGTGCGCAGCATGTTCGCCTGGAGCCTGCAGGGCCCCGATTCACCGCGCCCCGAGATGCACACTGCCTACCCGTACTACCGCAATGGCTACCTGAGTCATCTGCGCGGCAACGTGGCGCTGATGCAGCAGTTGCTACCGAGCGAGGCGAACTTCCATGCCGCCTATCCCGACACCCTCTCCAGCGACGTGCTGCACCTGGGTGCCAAGGTTCGTGCGGCGCAAGCACGCGGCACCCTCGATCGGCTGGTGATCAACCCGGCCCTGCTGGCCAAGAAGAAGTCCTTCGACGAACAGCAGGCGCAGATGCCCCAGCACCTGGCCACCTTCTTCGACCGCATGGCCAGCGAGCTGCAAGGCAAGCGGGTGTATATCGGCGGCACCTGGAGCCTGCTGCACAACATGGCCAAGGCCGGTCTGGAACGGGGGCTGGAAGGCGTATTCCATCCGGACTCCTACATCGCCACCACCGGTGGAGCCAAGGGCGTGGTGCAGCCTGAAGGCTGGCGTGAGGAGGTGCTGCGGTTCACCGGTGCGCGGCGCATCAACGAGTCCTACGCCATGTCCGAAGTGGTCAGCGGCTCGCACTTGCGCTGCGAGCAGGGCAACTACCACTTCGCCCACACCGTGATCCCCTTCGTGCTCGATCCGCAGACCAGCAAGCCGCTACCGCGCAGCGGGCAGCAGACCGGCCGTGCGGCCTTCTATGACCTGGGCGCCGATGTGCACTGGGGGGGGTTCATCACCGGTGACGAAATCACCGTCGAATGGGACCAGCCCTGCACCTGCGGCCGGCCCAGCCGCTACGTGGTCGGCGCGATCCAGCGCTACAGCGAGAAAAACGGCGGCGACGACAAGATCACTTGCGCCGCGTCGGACAACTCGCACCGCGAGGCCATGGACTTCCTGAATTCCTTTGAGGGCTAAGCCGATGAGCAAACCCATTGCGCCGATGATCATTCGCGGCGAAGTCATTACCGACAACCTGATCGAAGTCGGTGGCCGTGGCGGCGACCTGAGCTTCCTGACCCCGGATGCACACCAGTACATCGACAGGCTGCCACTGGGCAATCCAGCCAAGCTGGCCGATCTGTACCAGCTCAGCTTCGAGGACATCCTCGACTACGCCGGCGCCCTGGCCGAGCGACTTGACCTGTCGACCAACCCCTTTCTCCAGGAAGCCTGCGAACTTTCCTACCAGACCGCGCCGGTGACCCCGACCATGGTCAAGGCAGCCTACATGAGCCTGCGTCAGTACCTGGACCGCAACTTCATCGTGGAAATGGTCGAAAGCACCGTCGGCATCAAGTACCTCGAAGGCTGGGTCCACCAGCGCCTGCTCGATGGCACCGAACTCGAGACCCGTTGCTTCGGCTCCCGCACCCTGCACATCGTCGCCGGCAATGCCGCCCCACTGTCGCTGGTGACCATCCTGCGCAACATGGTGCTGCGCAGCGACGCCATCATCAAGGCACCGTCCAACGACCCGTTCACCGCGCTGGCCATCGCCCGCACCATGGTCGAGATGGCGCCGGAGCACCCGCTCACCAAACACCTGTCGGTCGCCTACTGGAAAGGTGGCGACCAGTCCCTGGAACAACGCCTTTACCAGCCGCAGAACATCGAGAAGATCGTCGCCTGGGGTGGCTTCGCCTCACTCAAGCATGTAACCCGTTACATCCAGCCGGGTCTGGAGCTGATCTCCCTCGATCCGAAGCGCAGCGCGAGTGTAATCGGCGAGGACACCTTCGCCAGCGAAGTGTGCATGCGCGAAGCGGCTCTGCGCCTGGCCACCGATATCGGCGCGCTGAACCAGAAAGGCTGTGTCTGCGCGCGGGTCATCTACGTGCAGAGCGGCACCGACGAATCAGGTCTGGAGCGGCTCAACACCTTCGGCCGCTATGTCTACGATGCGCTGCAGACGCTACCCAATACCCTGAGCACTGCGCCCAAGCGCTACGACCAGGGGCTGAAGGCACACGTCGACGCGCTGCGTCTAGATGACGAATGGTACCGAGTGATCGGCGGCCAGGACGGCGAAGGCGCGATCATCTGCTCGCAGCTGCCCGAGCCCGTATCCTTTGCCACCCTGCTCGATGACCGCACCGCCAACCTGGTCCCCGTCGACGAGCTGAACGAGGTGCTGGATGCAGTGGATGCCTACACCCAGACCGTCGGCGTCTATCCCGAAGCGGTCAAGGACGAGCTGAAGAACATCCTGCCGCTGTATGGCGCCCAGCGCATCGTCTCGCTGGGTTATGCGGCGGCGATGAAATGGCAGGCGCCGCAGGATGCCATTGAGCCGATGCGACGCATGGGCAAGTGGATCTCCAACCAGATCGCCTCGCCGGAAACTACCGCTGCGCCCTGGCTGCGCCCTTCCCTTTGACTCTCCCCCCTTGACTCTCACCCTTTGAATCCAGCGTGCCCGGCAAGCCGGGCACACGCATCCCCTGCCCGGAGAAATCCATGAGCCATTGCCTCGCCTACGCCGCCCACGCGGCCCACGCCCCACTTGCACCAACGCGCCTGCAACGCCGTGACCTGCGCGACGATGACGTGCAGATTGCCATCAGCCATTGCGGGGTCTGCCACTCGGATCTCCACTACCTGCACAACGACTGGAACAGCAGCGTGTTTCCCTGTGTTCCGGGCCACGAGATCATCGGCCGGGTCACCGCCGTGGGCCCGACGGTCAGCCGCTACCAGGTAGGCGACAGCGTGGCGGTCGGCTGTATGGTCGACAGCTGCCAGCACTGCGCGGCCTGCGAGGAAGGCCAGGAGCAGCTCTGCGCGACGATGTTCACCCCGACTTACAACGGCAAGGATCGAATCAGCGGCGACCTGACCTACGGCGGCTACTCGCAATCCATCGTGGTGCGCGAGAAGTTCGTCCTGCGCCTGCCGGAGTCGCTCGACCCCGCCAGGGCCGCGCCGCTGCTATGCGCCGGCATCACCGTCTGGCAGCCACTGCGCAAATATGCCGTGCAAGCTGGCACCCGCCTCGCGGTGGTCGGCCTGGGCGGGCTCGGTCATCTGGCGGTCAAGCTGGCGCGGGCGATGGGCGCCGAGGTGACGGTGCTCACAACATCCCCGCACAAGGCCGACGACGCCCGCGCGCTGGGTGCCCAGCACGTGCTGCTGTCGAAGGACGCGGCCGCAATGAAGGCTGCCTACGCCAGCTTCGACATCATCCTCGACACCATTCCCAGCCGGCACGACGTCAATCCCTACCTGATGCTGCTGGCCCGTGGCGGTAAGCTGGTGCTGATCGGCGCGCTGGAGCCGCTGGAGCCGATCCACGGTGCGCTGCTGATGATCAATGACCGGTCCATCGCCGGCTCGCTGATGGGCGGCCTGCCGGCCACTCAGGAGCTGCTGGACTTCTGCGCCGAGCACCAGGTCCTGCCGGAGTGCGAGACCATCGCCATACAGGATATCAACACGGCTCTGGAGCGCCTGCAGAAGAACGACGTGAAATACCGCTTCGTGATCGACATGGGCAGCCTGCAAGGTGACGCGCAGCGCTGATTGGCAGAAATGAAAAAGGCCACCGTGGGGTGGCCTTTGTTTTGCCTGCAACGATCAGGGCGTGGCGATATTGAAGTCCGGCGTGAAGGCATCCAGCAGGCTCATCAGCTCGCCCAGCTTGCGCGGGTCTCCCTCTACCTTGGCCAAGCCCTGCTTGAGTGCGGAGGGGAAATCCAGCTCCTTGAGGCTGATGCGGTCCAGCGTGGCCTTGTCGATGCTCAGCGCTGCATCGGGGTGCACGTGGCTACTGTGCTCGCGATAAGTCAGCACGCCGTTGCGCAGGGTCAGGGCAAAGCTCTGCTTGCGATCGGTGAAGGTCCAGTTCAATTGCATGTCGTGGCCTTGCGCCCGTTCGGCATTCAGGCGCACCGCCATGTAGTCGAAGAACATCGACGGCTCCAGCGCCTTGACCAAATCTGCCGAAGGCTTGCGAAGGCTCGCCTGGCGCACTCCATTGCGCAGCTCGACGGCTGCCGACAGGTACATGTTGCGCCATAACGAACTCTCGGCCTGGTAGCCCAGCTGTTCCAGCGCGTCGGCCTGTGCGTCACGGGCCGCACGATTGTCCGGTTGGGCGAAAACCAGGTGGTTGCCCAGCTCTACCGCCCAGCGGTAATCGCCCTTGTCCATCGCGGCGCGCATCAGCTCCAGCACGTGCTCCGCGCCACCCAGCGCCTCGACATAGCGAGTACCGGCGTCCTGCGGCGGCAAGGGGTCTAGGTTGGCCGGGTTGCCGTCATAGAAACCCATGTAGCGCTGGTACACCGCACGCGAATTGAAGCTGAGCGAGCCGTAGTAGCCTCGGTTATACCATTTGCGTTCCAGGTCGCCCGGCAGCTTCTGCATCGCTGCTGCAATCTCGGTCGGGGTCAGGCCCTGGTTGAGCAGGTGCAGGGTGTGGTCGTTGATGTAGGTATACATGTCGCGCTGGTCGGCCAGCAGCGTGCGGATCCGCTCGCCGCCCCAGGTCGGCCAGTTGTGCTGGGCGAACATCACGTCGGCACGGTCGCCATAGCGCACCAGGCTGTCGTCGAGGTAGCGGCCCCAGGCCTTGGCGTCACGTACCAGCGCACCCCGTGGGGTGAGGATGTTGTGCTGGGTGTGGGTGGCGTTCTCGGCCATGCACAGCGCGCGCATCTGCGGCAGGTACAGGTTCATCTCCGCCGGCGCTTCGCTGCCGGGGGTCAGCTGGAACTCGATGTCGATGCCATCGACGCGCACCTGCTGATTGGACTTGTCGATCAGCACGGTCGGGGCGATCAGGCCAATGCTGCCGCCGGTTGGGCCGCCCTTGCCGATACCCGTATCCACCTGCCCTTTGTCCCCTCGCGGCACTAGGCCGCCTGACTGATATTGGGCACGGCGGAACATCGCGGTGCCGGCGAAGACGTTCTCGCTCGCCGCCTCTTCCATGAAGCCGCTTGGCGCGTACACCTGCACCTTGCCGGCGACCACATCGGCCTCGTCGATGACTCCGCGAACGCCACCGAAGTGATCGATATGGCTGTGCGTATAGATCACCGCCGTCACCGGACGCTGCGGGCGATTACGGTAGTACAGGTCGAGGGCGGCGCGCGCCGTTTCGCTGGTCATCAGCGGATCGATGATCACCAGGCCCTTGTCGCCCTCGATAATCGTCATGTTCGCCAGGTCCATCCCGCGCACCTGGTAGAGGCGCTCGGCAACCTGGAACAGCCCGGCGTTGCTGTTGAGCTGGGCCATCCGCCAGAGACTCGGGTTCACCGAATCCGGGGCCTGCTCGGCGTTGAGGAAGTCGTACTGGTGGGTATCCCAGACCACCTTGCCGTTGGCGTCCCTGATCTGACCGGAGAATGCAGCGACCAAGCCGCGGCTGGCGTCTTCGTAGTCCTGCCGGTCGGTGAACGGTAGTGCCTGCAGCACTGCTGCGTTGCTGGCACGGGTCGCCGCGCTGGCCGGTTTTGCCAGGGCCGGGCCGTTGTCCGCCTCCGCTGCGCTGGCCATACCCGTGCATGCCAACAGGACGGCGAGCGCCAGGGCATTTCGGCGGCACATGCCCGAGGTAGTGAGGGAAATCATTATTGTTCTCCGTAAGTCATTGAATTCATCGTCGCCGACATGGCAGCGTCCGCGAGGGCCGCCTGCTGCCGCTGGGTGCAGTAAGCTTCATGGCTGTCAGCGCTGCCCAGGAGCAGGTCTGCGACTACCGCGCGCTTGAAGTAGTGGCCGACGCTGCACTCCTCGGTAGTACCGATCCCGCCATGCAACTGGATGGCCTGCCCGCAGACGAACTTAGCCGCGCGGCCGACCTGCGCCTTGATCTGCGAGGTGCGCAGCTGCAGGTCGTGGATCTGCGGGTTGTCGATGGCATCGAGCAGGACGAACAAGGCCGATCGTGCCAGCTCAAGCTGAGCTGCCATGTCGGCCATGCGATGCTGCAGGGATTGGAAGCTGCCGATGGGTACTCCGAACTGCTGGCGCACCTTGAGATAGTCAGCGCTGATCTCGATGACCCGCTCCATGCCGCCCACCAGCTCGGCGCAGAGGCAGGCAGTGGCCTGGGCCATGCCCTGGCGCAGCGCAGCCAGGCCCTCGCCCGGTCGTCCCAGTACGGCGGCTTCGCTGACGTCGACCTGCGACAGTTGCAACTCCACCACCCAGCTGCCGTCGTGCAGCGGTACCGGGATCAGGCCCAGACCTGGGAGGTCAGCCTCCACCAGGAACAGCGTGCAGCCCTCCTCCGCCTGCGCGGAAATGATGAACGCATTGGCCTGCGTGCCGCCCATTACCAGCGTCTTGCGGCCGTTCAGCCGATAGCCGCCAGGATGGCGTTTCGCGCTAGCGCGTTGCCCCTCAACTAGCCCACGGGTCTGCACCTCGGCATAAGCCAGGGCCAGCCGTGCGGAGCCATCGGCCAGGGCCGGCAACCAGCGCTTCTGATGTTCAGGTGCTGCCGCGGCGACCAGGGTCTGCGCGGCCAGCACGGCGCAGCCGGCATAAGGCGCGAGGACCAGTCCGCGACCCAGTTCCTGGGCGATCACCACACTGTCGACAATGTTGCCGCCAAGGCCGCCATGGACCTCCGGAAGTGCGGCACAGAGCCAGCCCTGTTCGGCAAAGGTAGTCCAGCTGGAATCGCTGCCTTCACCCGCCTGCAGGCGGGCGACGCGAGCCTCGAAGCTGTACTCCTTGTCGATGAAGCGGCGCACGCTGTCCTGCAGCATCTGCTGCTCGGAAGAAAGTTCGAAATTCATGGTTGCTGGGCCCGTTCAGAGTTGAAACAGCATCTTGGCGATGATCCCGCGCTGGACCTCGCTGGTGCCGCCGTAGATGGTCGAGGCGCGGCGGAAGAACATTTCCATGGCGATGCCACGGGCCAGCGCTTCCTGCGGCAGTTCCGCGCCGGGCGGGTCCTCGGGCTGATCCTCAGGAGTCGGATAGGCGATGGCGCCGAAGTCACCCAGCGCTTGCACCATGAACTCGGTGATGCGCTGCTGCAGTTCGGTACCGCGCACCTTCAGGATCGACCCCAGGGCGTGGGCCGCCGGGCTGTGGTCGCCGGCTTGCTCCATCGCCGCCACGCGCTTGACCAGCATGGCGACCGCATCGACCTCGGCCTCAAAACCTGCGAGTTGCCGGGCGAACCCTGTCTGTTCGCCGAGCCACCCGTCACCTGCCGGCAGGCTGCGCGCCAACTGGCGCAGTTGCATCAGGTAGCGGCGCAGGATCGGCAGGTCGGCGGCGGTGGCGTGTTCGTTGTTGAGCAGGAACTTGGTGATCTTCCAGCCATCGCCTTCGTTGCCGATGCAGTTAGTCACCGGCACACGGACGTTGTCGAAGAAGGTCTCGTTGAGGTGATGGCAGCCGTCGATGCTGTGGATCGGTCGTACGGTGATGCCCGCGGTCTTCATGTCCACCAGCAGGAAGCTGATGCCGGCCTGCTTGCGGGCGCTGGAGTCAGTGCGCACCAGCAGGAAGATCCAGTCGGCCTGGTGGGCATAGCTGGTCCAGATCTTCTGACCATTGATCACGTAGTGATCGCCATCCAGATCGGCGCGGGTACGCAGCGATGCCAGGTCCGAGCCCGAGCCCGGCTCGGAGAAGCCCTGGCACCACAGGCGCTCGGCCTTGAGGATCAGTGGAATCTGCGCGGCCTTTTGTTCGGCGCTGGCGAAGTGATTGATCACCGGCCCGAGCAACTTGTGCGCGAAGCCGTCGAGGGTTGGTGCACCGGCAGCAACGCATTCCTCGTCGAAAACCAGGCGTTGCAGCACACTCCAACCGGTGCCGCCATGCTCTTTCGGCCAGTACGGCGCGCCCCAGCCGCGCTCATCGAGGATGCGTTGCCAGCGCACCAGGTCGGGCAGCGCGGAACGGATGCTGGAGCTCGGTTTGCCCGCCAGTTCAGCCGGCAGGTGCAGGCGCAGGAACTCGCGGATCTCCTGGCGGAACTGGTCAAGGCCGGCGTCGGGAAGAAAATCCATGGCGGCCTCCTCAGTTGCGGTACAGGGTGACGACACAGGCGCCGCCGATCCCGACGTTATGCTGGAGTGCCACGCGGGCGCCCTCGACCTGGCGCTGCTCGGCATTGCCGCGCAGTTGCTGGGTCAGCTCGTAGCACTGGGCAAGGCCGGTAGCGCCGATCGGATGACCCTTCGACAGCAGGCCACCGGACGGATTGACCACGTAGCGGCCGCCGTAGGTGTTGTCGCCGTCGTCGATGAACTTCGCTGCGCCACCTTCGGGGCACAGGCCGAGGCCTTCATAGGTGACCAGTTCGTTGTGCGCGAAGCAGTCGTGCAACTCGACCACGTCGATGTCTTCCGCGCCGATGCCGGCCGCCTCGTAGACCTGCTTCGAGGCGCTCAGAGCCATGCCGTAGCCGGCGGCATAGCGCAGGTCTTCCTCGAAACTGCGGCCGTCGTCGGTAGTCATCGCCTGGGCGGCGATCCAGACCCGCGCATCCAGACCATGGCGGCGCGCGTAGTCCTCGCTGCAGAGCACCGCGGCGGCGGCCCCGCAAGTCGGCGGGCAGGCCATCAGGCGGGTCATCACGCCCGGCCAGAGCAGTTGGTCGTTGAGCACGTCCTCGGGGCTGACTTCCTTGCGGAACACCGCCAGCGGGTTGCGCGTGGCATGCCGGCTGGCCTTGGCGCGAATCTTCGCGAAACTTTGCAGCGGCGTGCCGAAGCGCTGCATGTGAGCCAGCCCCGCACCGCCGAAGATGCGCAACGCGGTGGGCAACTCGGCGACGTCCAGAAGCGCGTCGCAGCGTTCGATGAAGGGGTCGGCGGCGTTCGGCCGGTCGCTGTAGTGGCTGCTCAGCGCGCCTGGATTCATCTGTTCGAAGCCCAGCACCAGGGCCACGTCGATGGCGCCGCTCTGAATCGCCTGGCGAGCCAGGAACAATGCGGTCGAGCCACTGGAGCAGTTGTTGTTGACGTTGAACAGTGCGATGCCACTCAGGCCGACGTGGTACAGCGCGCGCTGACCGCAGCAGGAGTCGCCGTAGATGTAGCCGGCATAGGCCTGCTGGATGGCACTGTACTTCACCCCCGCGTCTTCCAGCGCCAGGCGCGCGGCCTGGGCGCCCATCAGGTCGTAGCTCAGGCTCGCCCCCGGCTTGGTGAAGGGGATCATGCCGACTCCGGCGACCACGACTTTGTTCGTCATTTCCATTCCTCCCATGGTGGCCCGGTTTCACCGTGCCTTGCTTGTACCGGCATGGTAGGGAGGATCACGGAAGGCGCTGAGCCCCCCGTGTCAGGGGGAGTGGCGAGGGGCTCGCCGGCCCCGCAAGGGCCGGCAAGAGGGGGCTGGAGTTACTCGACGATTACCGCGCGACGGCTCGCACACCAGGCGTCCAGGCGCGCCTGGTAATGCTCTTCGATGAGGTTGCGGCGGATCTTGAGGGTCGGCGTCAGCAGGCCGTTGTCGACGTTCCAGGGTTCGCTTACCAGAACCAGGCAGGCCAGCCGCTCATGCGCTTCCAGCTGCTGGTTGGTCGATTCCAGGAAGGCTTCCAGCTCGGCTTCCAGAGTCGCCCGCCGTTCCGGGGCAGCCAGCGCGTTACGCGTGTCCGGCGAGACATTGATCAGCGCCACCGGTTGCGCCAGACCAACGCCGGTAACACAGGCACCCTCCACATGCTCGTTGTTGCCCAGGCGTGCCTCGATCGGAACAGGCGCCACGTACTTACCCTTGGCGGTCTTGAACAGTTCCTTCACCCGCCCGGTGATGCGCAGGCGTCCCGCTTCGTCCAGTTCGCCACGGTCACCGGTGCGGAAGAAACCGTCCTCGGTGTAGCTGTCGCGGGTCAGCTCCGGCTCCTTGTAGTAGCCGAGCATCTGTCCTGGACTCTTCACCAGGATCTCGTTGTTCTCGGCGATCCTGCACTGCACGTCGCGCACACTCGAACCAACGTAGCCGACACGTACCTCGCCAGGCTGGTTGAAGTGGGAGCAACCGAAGTTCTCCGACATGCCGTAGCCCTCCAGCAGCTCCAGGCCGAGCTGGCGATACCACTCCAGCACTGCGACTGGCAGCGGCGCCGAGCCGGACAGCGCGGTATGCACCTGGTCCAGTCCGAGCGCGCCGAGGATCTGCTGACGCATCGCCTCGCTGCGTTGCGGATCGGCGAAGGCAGCCTGCTGCACTGACTGTGGAATGCGCTCGCTGATACCGTGGTAGAACTTGCCCCACAGCCGCGGCACCGACATGAAGATGGTCGGCCGCGCCCGGCGCAGGTCGTCGGCGAAGGTCTCCAGTCCTTCGTTGAAGAACACTTGGCAGCCATTGAGCAACGACAGCGCTTCGACCACCGCGCGCTCGGCGGTGTGCGCCAGAGGCAGGTAGGACAGCAGCCGGTCGGTCGGCGCCACGCCAGCTCCGCCTGCATACATGCCAACAGTCGATTCGCAGCTGGAACACATGCTGTCGAAGGTGTGCATCACCCCCTTGGGTCGACCGGTGCTGCCAGAGGTGTAGATGATGGTGGCCAGGTCAGCACGCCGGGTTTGCGCCACCGTCTGCAACGGCTCCCAGGTATCCATCAGGGACTGCCAGGATTGCCCTTCGCCAATTGCCAGCAATGGCAATTCGATCACCGGCAGGCTCGCCGGCACGCTGTCGCGCAGTTTATCCCAGCCCGCGGCGCCGCCGTCCAGGTGGCCGAGGAACAACAGGCGCACTTCGGCGTGCTCCAGTACATATGCCACGGTATCGCGGTTGGCTGAGGGGTACAGCGGAACGCTGACGTGCCCGGCCATCCAGATCGCCAGGTCGGCGATGATCCAGTGCGCGCTGTTCTTGCCGAGGATAGCGATGCTGGAGCGCGCGGGCAGATCCAGCGATTGCAGGTACGCGGCCATGCGCCGGGCCTGTTCGCCTACCGCGTGCCAACTGTAGCTTTCATTGTGTCCCTGGCCTTGCGGTTGGTGCAGGTAGGGGGCGTCAGGCATAAGGCGTTCCCAGTGCAGGAAGCGCTGTAGCAATGTCGGTTTTTCTTGTTGATCGTTCATTGCGGGGTCCTACGGACTTGAGGGCGCAGGCGCGCCCTTCGGATTATTGTTCTTGACGGTCCTTCCCGATAGCGCGCTCAGTCGCGAGCATAGAGGGTCACCACAGCGTCGCCCTGCACGCCCTGGCTGTGCTGCAGCGCGTAGCGCGCGCCCGGCACCTGGCGGGTATCGGCGGCACCGCGCAGTTGGCGGACCAGCTCGACGCATTGTGCCAGCCCGCTGGCGCCCAGAGCATGCCCCCGGCCCAGCAAGCCGCCGGACGGATTCACCACGAGATTGCCGCCATAGGTGTTGTCGCCATCCTCGATGAGCTTCTCCGCGTCACCTTCGCGGCAGAAACCCAGGGCCTCATACAGCAGAAGCTCGGCGCTGCCGGTGGCGTCCTGAAGTTCACACAGGTCGATTTCCTCCGGCCCCAGGCCGGCGCGCTCATAGACCAGGCGGGCGGCGGTCGCGGCGATGTCATAGCCTGCCGCACGGATTGCCGTCTCCCCACAGGCCCCTGCCGTCAGTTCGCCGCACTGCGCCTGGGCGATAATCCGCACCGCGCGCTTGTTGCCGCGCTTGCGGACGAATGCGTCGGAGCACAGCACCACCGCGGCGGCGCCCTCGGCGGGAGTGCAGCACTGCGAGGCGCTGAGCGGGCCGAAAGTCTGCGGTTCGAGCAGGACTTGCTCCAGGCTGAGGGGGGCGCGCAGCAGCGCGTCGGGATTGCGAGCGGCGTGCTCACGGGCCTTCACCGCCAGCATCGCCAGACTTTCGCGGCGCGCAGCGTAGCGCGCCAGGTACTCTTCGGCAGCAGCGCCATGCAGCGCATTGCCCAGGGCGACTTCAGCGCTGGCGGCATGGGCCATGGCCGGCTCCACGCCGAGTACCAGCACGCATTCGGCCGCACCTGTCTCCACCGCCTGGCGCGCCAGCAACAATGCGCTGGCCCCCCCGGCGCCGTCGCTTTGCAGGTTGAACACGGGGATGCCGGTCAGCCCCAGCGATCGCCAGGCTTCCTGCCCGGCATGGGGCGCCGCGCCGGCGGCAGCGCAGTAAAGCGCGCCGACCAGGGCGAAATCGATCCCCGCGTCCGCCAGGGCCAGGCGCACGACCGCAACGGCCGAGTCCGCGCCGGCCCCACTGGCGCCCGCCAGGCGGAACGGGGTCAAGCCAACGCCAATCACATTGACGCGACGATTCATCTGTTGGTCTCTCCTGAGACGGGAACCGCCGCCAGAGCGGCGGTCCGAAGCCGATGGAGGGCACCGCAGTGCCCCCCATCGCCGGTTACGCCGGCACCTGCTCGAACAGTTCGACAGCGGCGTTCTTCAGCACCACCACGTCACGTTCCACGGCGCGCATCTCGACAATGATCCGCGTCGGCGACTCGCGCCACATGCGGGTTTCCAGGGTGTCGCCAGGCATGACGATGGCCGCGAAGCGCGCACGCACGCTCTTGAACAGGCGCGAGTCGTTGTCGCAGAACGCCTTGATCACGTGGCGGCCGAGATAGCCGAAGGTGCACAGGCCGTGCAGGAACGGCTTCTCGTAGCCCGCCTTGGCGGCGTAATCCGGATCGACGTGCATCGGGTTCCAGTCACCACACAGGCGGTACAGCAGCGCCTGGTTCACCTCGGTCTTGTCGGACAGCACGATGTCGGGCTCACGGGCCGGCGGTACGTTGACCTCTTCGCTGGCGACCTTCGCCAACCCGGCGCCCGGTACGCCCGGATAGAAACCAGTGACCTCGTTGTAGAACAGCGGCGTGCCGTGCTCGTCGGTGGTCTCGATGGCCAGAACGGTGACGGTGCTCTTGCCTTTATCGATCGCGGTCTTCAGGCGCATGGTGTGCTTGAGCTTGGCGGCCGGCGGCAGCGGGCGGTACATGACGGTGTACTGCTCGCCGTGCAGCCCCTTGCCGAACGGCACGTTGAGACCCTCCAGTTGCGGCTCGCCGGACTTGGCGGCGCGCAGGAACACCTCAGTGGCCGGCAGCACGGCCATGGTCGGCAGGACGCGGAACTCGTCGCCGACGAATTCGTTGACGTAGCGCAGTTCAGCGCGATCCAGCGGGTCCTTGGCGGCGCCCACGGCCAGCGCGTAGAGCGCGGCGTCGTTCTGGTCGTACTCGGTTTCCAAGTAGGAAACGGCCTTGCCGGCCACTTCCATGTCGATGAATTGGTTGCCGCCCTTGGTGGCCGCCGTGTCCATGCGCTCGAAGAGTTCCTTGAAGCTTTCCGCGCCGTTCGCCGGGTGCACAGCGTGCTCGTCGAAGCGACCGATGCGCTCCCAGTTGTCACGTACCAGCTCCGGGCTGAGACCGTCGGTGTGCAGGAAGCGGCCTTGCGAACGTTCCCAGCGGTACTTGGCGTGGAAGCCGCCACCCACTTCGATCAGTTCGCCACTGTCCTGGCAATCCTCGTGGCACAGCCAACCCACCAGCGGCGCAACGTCCTCCACGCGCAGCTTGGCCTGCATCTCCTCGGTGAAGATGCCACTGGCGATGACCATGCGCGATGCGGCGATCGGGGCGATGGTGTTGACGCGGATGTTCTTGCTCGCGCCTTCGATGGCCAGAGAGTTGGCGAAGCCGATCAGCCCCGCCTTGGCGGTGGAGTAGTTGCACTGGCCGAAGTTGCCGAAGATCCCTGCGCCCGAGGAGGTCATGACGATACGGCCGTAGCCTTTCTCGCGCATGATCGGCCACACAGCGTGGGTCAGTAGGAAGGCGCCCTTGACGTGCACGGCCTGGATCAGGTCCCACTGCTCCTCGGTCATCTTGTGGAACGAGGTGTCGCGCAGCACGCCGGCGTTATTGATCAGGATATCGACGGTGCCGAACGCCTTCAGAGCGGTGGCGACGATCTTGTCGCCCTCGGTCACCGAGTGATAGTCGGCCACGGCCTCGCCGCCCAGGGCGCGGATTTCCTCCACTACCGCGTCAGCTGCGGCGGAAGAGCTGCCCACGCCTTCGGTGGTGACGCCCAGATCGTTGACCACGACCTTGGCGCCGCGGGAGCCCAGCAGCAGCGCATGGGCACGACCGAGGCCATTGCCGGCGCCGGTGACGATGGCGACTTTGCCGTCGAAACGCAGTTCTTGTGACACGTTCGTTCTCCTTGGATAGCTCTTTCTTGTCGTTTATTCCCGGCCGGGCCAGGGGATCAGAGAGTGCGTGCGACCAGCTCACGCATGATGTCGTTGGCGCCACCGGCAATGCGCAGCACGCGGTGGTCGAGGTAGTGGCGAGCCACCGGGTACTCGAGCATGTAGCCGTTGCCGCCATGTAGCTGCAGGCACTGGTCGACCACCCGGGTGTACAGCTCCGAGCACCACAACTTGGCCGAGGCTGCGGCGTCCGGGGTCAGTTGGTGCAGCAGGCACAGCTCCATGCAGCGATCGACATAGACCTGCCCGTGAGCCAGGTCAGCGCGCAGGTCGGCGAGACGGAAGCGGGTATTCTGGAAATCGAAGATCGGCTGGCCGAACACCGTGCGGCCGCGGGTGTAGTCGAGGGTCTGTTCGAGCACTGCCTGGGCACCTGCAATGCTGCTGATGGCAATGGACAGGCGCTCCCAGGCCAGTTCCTTCATCAGGTGCACGAAACCCTGGCCGGGAATGCCACCGAGCAGGTTTTCCTTCGGTACGCGGACATCCTCGAAGAACAGCATGGTGGTGTCCTGGGCGTGCAGGCCGACCTTGCGCAATGGCTTGGACTTGCTGAATCCGGGGCGGCCGTCTTCCACCAGCAGCAGCGAGATGTCCTGCGCGCCCTTGCCGGTATCGCCGGTCTTGCACACCACGACGACGAGGTCGCATTGGGTGCCGTTGGAGATGAAGGTCTTGGCGCCGTTGATGACGTACTCATCACCGTCCAGTACTGCGCGGGTCTTCACCGCCTGCAGGTCAGAGCCGGTATTCGGCTCGGTCATCGCTACCGCGCCTATGGCGGTACCGGCGGCCATCCTCGGCAGCCACCGCTGCTTCTGCTCCTCGTTGCCGAAGTTGACCACGTAGCCGGCAACGATATCGTGCACGCCGAAGCCGATCAGCCCGGAACACAGCCCGGCGCGATAGATTTCTTCGGTGGCGATCATCGAGAAAAGCCGGTCCAGGCCGAGGCCGCCATAGGCTTCGGGCGTAGTGGCATTGAGCATGCCCAGCTCGCCGGCGCGCTCCCAGATGGCGCGCGGCACGCGATGCTGCTCCTCCCACTGCTCAAGATGCGGCGCGCACTCCTCGGTAAGGAAGCGCCGTACCGTGTCGCGGAAGGCCTCGTGCTCCTGCTCGAACAGGGTGCGCGGGATCAATGGGCTCATCGGTGGACTCCTAACGGCAGGCTTAAAGGGTTCGCGCGACGAGTTCGCGCATGATGTCGTTGGCGCCGCCGTAGATGCGGTTGACGCGGCTGTCGAGGTAGTGGCGTGCCACCGGGTACTCGAGCATGTAGCCATTGCCGCCATGCAGTTGCAGGCACTGGTCGACCACCTTCGAATACAGTTCGGTGCCCCAGAGCTTGGCGGCGGCTGCCGCCTCGCTGCTGAGCTCGTGCCGCAGGCACAGCTCCATGCAGCGGTCGACGTAAGCCTGGCCAATGGCGATCTCGGTCTTCAGGTCGGCGAGGCGGAAGCGCGAATTCTGGAAGTCAATGATCGGCTTGCCGAATACCGAGCGACCGCGGGTGTAATCGACGGTCTGCTCCAGCACGGCCTGGCTCGCGGCGATACCGAGGATGCCGATGCTCAGGCGCTCCCAGGCCAGTTCCTTCATGAGCTGGATGAAACCCTGGCCCGGCACGCCGCCGAGGATCGCGTCCTTGGGCACCCGGACGTCCTCGAAGAACACCATGGTGGTGTCCTGGGCGTGCAGGCCGACCTTGCGCAGCGGCTTGGACTTGACCACGCCAGCGCGCTCAGCCTCGACCAGGATCAGCGACAGGTCGCGGGAGCCCTTGCCGCTGTCGCCGGTGCGGGCGACGACCACGATCACATCGCAGTTGGTACCGTTGGAGATGAAAGTCTTGGCGCCGTTGATGACGTATTCGTCACCGTCCAGCACCGCGCGGGTCTTCACCGCCTGCAGGTCAGAGCCGGTATTCGGCTCGGTCATCGCTACGGCGGAGATCACTTCGCCGGTGGCCATGGACGGCAACCACCGATGCTTCTGCTCTTCGGTGCCGAAGTTGATGAAGTAGCCGGCGACGATATCGTGCACGTTGAAGCCGTTCAGCCCCGACGTGCCAGCGCGGGCCACCTCTTCGACCGCGATCATCGAGAAGCGCCGGTCCAGACCCAGCCCACCGTAGGCCTCCGGCGTGGTGGCGTTGAGCATGCCCAGCTCGCCAGCGCGCGACCAGATCTCACGGGGAACACGGTGCTGCTCCTCCCAGTATTCATGGTGCGGCACGCACTCGTCGGCCAGGAAGCGGCGGACGGTGTTGCGGAACTCTTCGTGCTCGTGCTCGAACAACGTGCGGGGGATCATGCGGGCGTCTCCTCGGTGCCGATATGGGGCTGCGCTGGGCGCGGCTGGCTTGAGGTGACGATAGGTGCGGGGCCGGAGGGGTTGTACCCCCTCCCCCACCCTCACTTCGAGGGGGGGTGACGAAGACTCGGGCGAGCCCCCTCGATACAAGGGGCGAACGGTGGACAAGAAGGCTTTATGCTGCGGCTACGATGGACCACCGGGTATCAAGCGGCCACGCACCGCTCGCATACCCGGTGGGGCCATTGATCTCAGCGGATCAGGCCATGCTTGCGCGCCCAGGACATGGCGTCATAACGGCTGGAAACCCCAAGCTTGGCGTAGACGTTCTTCAGGTTCCACTTCACCGTTTCCTGGGAAATGTTCAAGGTCAGGGCGATACGCTTGTTCGACATCGCCTGAGCCACCAGCTGGATGATCGCCAGCTCCCGGGGCGACAGCGAGGCGCGATCGGTCACCTCCTCACGGCGGAAACGCGCCAGCAGGTCGTCCAGGTATGCAGTTACATCGCCCTGGGAGGACTGCCGGGCACGCTGGGTGGAGAGCAGCTTGACCACCCCGGCCCCTTCATCGACGAAGGTCCTCACTAGCCCGCCACGCCGCCCCAGTTGCAGCGCCTCGACCAGCAGGGACTCGGCTGCCACTTGCTGGCGTTGTGCGCTGCGCCCCAATGCCATCAGCAACAATGCAGTGACTTCCAGCTGACCACGCCCCAGGGCCTGGGCGTACTCGCGCACCGCCTCCAGTGCCGTCTGCGCCAGTTCGTGCTCGCCAGCGGCCAGTGCCAGGCGCCCGCGCGACAGTTGCACCAGCATGGGGATTTCGCTGAGGAAGCCCCTCTCGCCCTGATGCGTGATTTCCAGCGGTTCCAGGCGGGAGAAGCAGGCTTGTGCACCATCGCCGTCACCCTCCAGCAGACGGATACGCAGCTGCTCGGCCAGGCTGTGGGCAATTCCGCGCTCCAGGCCGATGCTGCGGAAATGCCGTTCCTGGCGCTCCAGGAACGCCAGGGCAGCCACCGCGGATTCCTGCAGGAGGTCCAGACGGGCGCGGCAAATAGTGCCGCGGATCATGGTGTCGGGCATTGCCCACTGCAGAAGGCCAACGCGGTTGGCGAGTACTTCGCGCGCTTCGTCGATGCGGTCGAGTTCGCAGTACACCACGGCCAGCGAGGCCGCACACAGGTAAGCGCTGGCGGACCGGTGGCCATGGGCGGACACCGATCGGGAGAACAGGTCCTGGCCGACGCGCAGGGCATCCGCCATGCGCCCTTCCAGCAGGTGGCAGAGCGTACGGGCACCCTCGACCACCAGGGCCATCTCATCGTTTCGGTCGGCCTCGGCGATGGGGTGTTCGTCCAGGTAGCGCAAGGCGTCGATGTGCCGGCCCTCCGCCGCGTAGGCGATGGCCAGCAACGCCGAAGGGCCATAGCGGACCACCGAGTAATCGTCGTCGAAGCGCTCAGCCCCCTCCAGAACCGAGACGATCTGATCCGTGCGATCACGTTGAATGGCGATGGACGCCTGGACCAGGCGCAAGTGCTGGAGCAAGTCTCCTTCCTGGCTGGCCCCGCTGCGCTTGTACTCCTCGAGCCAGGACTCGGCCTTGGCCGGGCGGGCGGTCAACGCATAGGCCAGGCAGCCACGGAAGAACAGCCGCGGGTGGCTGAACAGGGTTTCCTGGGGCAATCGGTCGAGCAGGCGCAGCAACGGCCCGACCTGGTCCAGGCCCCAACTGGTGGGCGCCGAGCGCTCCACCACTTCGGCTGCGAACTCCAGATCACCGCTCTCGGTCGCATGTCGCAGTCCCTCGGCCAGCAGCTTGCGCTCAGCGAACCAGCGTGCAGCGCGACGATGCAGGTCATTGACCAGGGTGGGATCGCGGCGCTCCAGGCGCGCGGCGAGGAATTCACCGAACAGGGGGTGGAAGCGGTACCACGGCTGGCGGTCGTCACCGACGATGCGGAACACCAGCAGGTTCTCTTCCTCCATTCGCGCCAGCAGTTCGCCTGCATTGTCGTGGCCGGTCAGGTGCGCTGCCAGCGATGCATTGAAACGCCGGCACAAGCTGACCCGTTCCATGAAGCCGGCCAGCTCGGGAGGCAAATGCACCATCACGTCTTCGGCCAGGTAGGTCTGCAGGTCATCGGACATCCAGCCCAGGTCGCGCAGGCTGTTGCGTGCCTCCGGGCGGGCGCGCAGCAGGAGCACTATCAGTTGCAGGCTGGCGGGCCAGCCACTGGTGAGGTCCTGGATCAGGTGGGACTCTTCGCTGCTCAACTTGAGCGACGGCAGGTTGGTTTCGAGGAAGCTGCGGGTTTCCGCGAGGTCGAACGGCAGGCCCGCGCAATCCAGCTCCAGCACCTGGTCCTGCAGGCGCAGGCGGCTCAGGCTCAAGGGCGGGTCGGCGCGCGAGGCAATGATGAAATGCAGGTTCTGCGGGCAATGGTCCAGCAGGCGCTGGACGAGGCGATGGGCACGCGAGTCGCTCACCAGGTGGTAGTCGTCCAGCACCAGGTAAAGCTGCTTGCTGACTGCTGCGGCGCCTTCGACGATGCTTGCAACCAGGCCATCGAGGGACTCGCCACTGGCACCTTCCAGCGGAATGTCGTTTTCCAGGGCAATACCGAGGTGGTTCAGCGCCGCACGCAGGTAGACGAAAAAGGAAGCCAGGTGGCGGTCTTCGGTGCTGAGCGTCAACCAGGCCACCTCGGCGCGCGCCTTGAGCATGGTCTGCCGCCACTGCACCAGCAGGGTGGTCTTGCCGAAGCCGGGACCGCCGATGACCACACCGACGGTGCAATGCTCCATGCGCTGCAGTTGTTCCAGCAGGCGTTGGCGGGTGATGGCGTTAGGACTGACGCGCGGCGGCGCCAGCTTGGTGGTCACGAGCAGTTTGTCTGGATGCATTGTTATTCTTGGCCTTTCTGCATAACTGGCGCGCCGTTGCCCGGCATCATGGACGCGAGGAGCCTCGGGTGTACCGGGATCGATATTGCCCCCCCTCCGCGCAAAGCACACCCCCCTCGCTACGGGGAGAGACATTACCCGCTGCGCCACACCAGGCGATAGGCGATCCGACCAATGAGCCCACCCCAGCGGGGTGGGGGCCGTCGGGCGATGGATTGGGATTCAATTCCGGCCACCTTATCCCCCGGAGTCCCACCATGAGCGAGTACTCAGCCCCCCTGCGCGACATGCAATTCATCCTCGACGATCTCGGCCTGCTCGCACGCCTCCAGGCGCTGCCTGGCCAGGAAGAGATCGGCAGCGACCTAGCCCAGGCCATTCTGGCCGAGGCCGGGCGCTTCGCCAGTGGTGTTCTGGCGCCGCTCAACAGTGTCGGTGACCGCCAGGGTGCGCGCTGGAATGACGGGGCCGTGCGCACCGCCGATGGCTGGAAGCATGCCTACGAGCAATTTGTCGAAGGCGGTTGGAATGCCCTCTCCTGCTCGCCGGAGTTCGGTGGCCAGGGTATCGCCCGGCTGCTGTCGGCAGCGGTGGAGGAAATGTGGAACGCCGCCAACGTCGCTTTCGGCCTCTGCCCGATGCTCACCCGCGGCGCCATCGAGGCCGTCGAACTGCACGGCAGCGCTGCACTCAAGGAAACCTGGCTGCCGAAGCTGATCAGCGGCGAGTGGACCGGCACCATGAACCTGACCGAGCCGCAGGCCGGTTCCGACCTCGCCGCCGTGCGCAGTCGTGCCGAACGCAACGGCGACGGCACCTATCGGGTCTTCGGCCAGAAGATCTTCATTACCTACGGCGAGCACGATCTCACCGAGAACATCGTGCACCTGGTCCTGGCACGGGTTCCTGGTGCGCCCGAGGGGGTCAAGGGCATTTCGCTATTCCTAGTACCGAAGGTGCTGCTCGACGCCTCGGGCAAGCCGGATGCGCGCAACGATGTGCGCTGCGTGTCCATCGAGCACAAGCTCGGCATCCATGGCAGCCCCACCGCAGTCCTCGCCTTCGGCGACCGCGACGGTGCCGTCGGCTGGCTGGTAGGCGAGGAAAACCGCGGCCTGGAATACATGTTCAGCATGATGAACGCTGCGCGGTTCTCGGTCGGCATCGAGGGCATTGGTCTCTCGGAGCGGGCCTATCAGCGCGCCCTGGCCTATGCCCGCGAGCGCCGCCAGGGTGGCGAACTGGGCAGTGCGAGCCGCGAGAAGGTCGCAATCCTCCGCCATCCGGATGTGCGCCGCATGCTGCTGTCGATGAAATCCCGCGTCGAAGCGATGCGTGCACTGGGCTACGAGGTCGCTCTGGCGATGGACGTCGCCAGCGGCCACCCGGATCCGGAGGTGCGCCGGGAACAGCAGGCCTTCGTCGACTTGCTGATCCCGGTGGTCAAAGCCTGGAGCACGGAGAACGCCATCGACATCGCCTCGCTGGGCGTGCAGATCCATGGTGGCATGGGCTTCATCGAGGAAACCGGCGCAGCCCAGCACCTACGCGATGCCCGCATCACAACGATCTACGAAGGCACCACCGGCATCCAGGCCAATGACCTGGTCGGCCGCAAGATCGCACGGGATCGCGGTGTCGCGGCACTGGCGCTGATTGCTCGGATGCGCGATTGCGCCCGTCGCCTGCCGCGCAGCGAGGACGCCCTGGAGCCGATCGGCCATGCGCTCGACCTGGCGCTGGACGCCCTGGAGCGTGGCGTGTCCTGCATCGTCCAGCGCCACGACCAGCAACCACGCGAGATTGCCCTCGGCGCAGTGCCTTTCCTGCAACTGTTCGGTCTGGTAGCTGGTGGTTGGCAACTGGCCAGTTCAGCCCTTGTGGCCTGGCAGCGCCTGCAGGACGGCACGGGCGATCCCGCGTTCTATCGCGCCAAGCTGCACACGGCGCAGTTCTATGCCTGCCACCTGCTACCCACGGCGGACGGTCTGGCGCGGGTGCTCACCGACGGCGGCGAGTCGGCACTGGAGATGGACGACGAGAGCTTCTGATCCGCTACCTGAAACCCGCCTTGCGGTCGCTGCATGGCTTCCCCCCTCATAGGGGGGAGGTCTCGTCCCCCGAAGGGCGCGGGTAGCATCCAGGCCATGTGTGCACACGGTTGCACGGCCACTGGAATCGCTCATGTCGCGCGTCACCCCGCCCCCTTCCGCGACCACGCGGACCACCGCCAAAGACCTCGCCGTGCGCCTGGGCGTGGCGACCTCCACCATCACGCGCGCATTCGACGAACACTCGCGGATATCGCCTGAACTACGCGGGCGAATCCTCGCCATCGCCGATGAGCTGGGCTATCGACCTAACGCCATCGCTCGCTCCTTGAACCGGCGCAAGACTGGCATCGTCGCGCTGGTGATCGGCAGTCTGGGCAATCCTTTCTACCCGGCACTACTTGAAACCTTTGCCCTGCGCCTGCGCCAGGAAGGCCGGCAGTTGCTGATGTTCGTCGTGCCGCCGGGCGGCGATGCCGACCAGTCGATGCCGCAACTCCTGCAGTACCAGGTCGACGCCATCGTGGTGACCGCCGCGAAGCTCTCCTCGCGCATGTCCGAACTCTGCGCGCAACAAGGCATCGCGGTGGTGTTCCTCAACCGGCGTGTGGAAGACCCGAGCGTCTGGTCGGTCTGCTGTGACAACCAGCGCATGGGCCGCGAAGTCGCCGTTTACCTGGCCGGCAGCGGTCGCCGAGCCTGCGCATTCGTCTCCGGTGACCCTGGAATTTCCACCACCACCGACCGCCTGTACGGGTTCAAGCAGGGCCTCGCGGAGCACGGCCAACAGCTCGTTGCCTGCATTGCGGGTGGCTACACGTACGACGGCGCACGACAAGCCGCCGGCCAGCTTTTCAGCAAAACCGCGCCCGCCATCGACGCGGTGTTCTGCGCCAACGACGTGATGGCCCTCGGCGTACTCGCCCACGTTCGCCAGAACACATCCCTGCGGGTCCCGGAGGACGTGGCGCTGGTCGGTTTCGATGACATCCGCGACGCGGCCTATCCGGAGCACTCACTGACCACGGTGCACCAGCCGCTGGACAGGATGATCGATTGCGCCATCGAGCTGCTCGGCACAGGGCGCCCCAACGGCAGCCTCACCGATGCGCTGCGCGAGGTGCCAGGGCGCCTGGTACTGCGCTCCAGCGCCTGAAGCTTCATCGCATTTCCCGTCACGCCTACCCAACAACGACAACAAGGAGACAGGCATGAACACACAAGTGTCCCAGGACGACAACGCGATGTACCTGAAGATCAGCTGGCGGATTATGCCGCTGCTGCTGGTGGCTTACGTGGTGGCCTTCCTAGACCGGATCAACGTCGGCTACGCGCAGTTGCAGATGAAGGAAACGCTGGCATTCAGCGATACCGTCTATGCCATGGGCGCCGGGGTGTTCTTCATCGGCTACCTGCTGTTCGAGGTACCGAGCAACCTGATGCTGGAACGGGTCGGCGTGCGCCGCACGCTCCTGCGCATCATGGTCTGCTGGGGTTTGGTGGCGATGGCGATGATGTTCGTGCGCACACCCTTGCAGTTCTACGTCCTGCGCTTCCTCCTGGGCGCGTTCGAAGCCGGCTTTACCCCGGGCGCCCTTCTCTATCTGACCTACTGGTACCCGCCGGCACGGCGTGCGCGGATGATCGCCGTGTTCCTGCTTGGCGCCATCATCGCCGCGCTGGTTGCCGGCCCGTTGTCGGGCGCCATCATGAAGTACCTGCACGGCACCAACGATTGGCATGGCTGGCAGTGGCTGTTCCTCCTGCAGGGTCTGCCTGCCCCGCTGCTCGGCCTGCTGGCCTGGTACGTGCTGGTCGACCGCCCCGAACAGGCCAACTGGCTGAGCGCTGATGAAAAGGCCCGGCTGCGCCAGCAGTTCGACGAGCAGGCCGAGGCACCAGGCAGCGCTCGCCATGGCTCG
Organism: Pseudomonas multiresinivorans; assembly: GCF_012971725.1. NCBI lineage: Bacteria > Pseudomonadati > Pseudomonadota > Gammaproteobacteria > Pseudomonadales > Pseudomonadaceae > Pseudomonas > Pseudomonas multiresinivorans. The sequence goes on along the minus strand of NZ_CP048833.1, from coordinate 2,662,188 downwards.
TTGCTTGGCCTTCTAGGCGATTTCAAGGTCTGGGCGTTGTCGCTGGTCTATCTGCTGATGGTCGCCGGTACCTACAGCATGGTGTTCTGGACCCCGACCCTGATTCGCAGTTGGGGCGTCTCCGACGTCTTGCAGATCGGCGTGTACGCCACCGTTCCACAACTCTTCGCCATCGCTGGGGTGCTGCTGCTCGGCCGCAGCTCGGATCGCCACCGCGAACGGCGCTGGCACTTCGGCTTCGGGGCGCTGACGGCCATGACCGGCCTGCTCGTCATCACCCTTGGCCAGGGTCAGCTGGGCATCTCCCTGGCCGGCCTGTGCCTGGCGATCCTGGGGATCGCCGCGGTCACGCCGGTGTTCTTCGCCCTCGCATCCGAGTACCTGCCGCGCGCCTCGGTAGCTGCCGGCATCGCCCTGATCAGCAGCATCGGCAACCTGGGCGGCGCCATTAGCCCGCCGATCACTACCGCCCTGAATACCGCCAGCGGCGGCACCAGCTACAGCCTGCTGTTCGTGATGGGGCTCTACCTGCTGGCCACCTGCATCGTCCTGACGGTTGTGCGACCGGCCGCCATCCCTCTTCGCGCCGCCTGAGGCGGCGACCACTGCCCATAGGAGCCCTAAATGATCCAACAACTCAAGAAAGGCCAGTCGGCCCAGGCCAAGGCCTCCGACCAGGCACAGGTGCGCAGCACCGTCGAAGCCATCCTCGCCGACATCGAGGCGCGCGGCGACGCAGCGGTGCGCGACTATTCCGGCAAGTTCGACCGCTGGACGCCGAGCAGCTTCCGCCTGACGCCGGAGCAGATCGCCGCCTGCATCGCCGGCCTGCCGCAGCAGACGCTCGAGGACATCCGCTTCGCCCAGGCGCAGATCCGCCGTTTCGCCCAGGTGCAGAAGGACTCTCTGCACGATGTCGAGGTGGAAACTCTGCCGGGCGTGGTGCTCGGCCATCGCAACATCCCGGTCAACTCGGTGGGCTGCTACATCCCCGGCGGCAAGTACCCGCTGATCGCCAGCGCGCACATGAGCGTGCTGACGGCCAAGGTGGCCGGGGTGAAGCGCGTGATCGCCTGTGCGCCGCCGTTCGAAGGCCAGCCCTGCCCCGAGATCGTCGCAGCCATGCACCTCGCGGGCGCGGACGAGATCTACTGCCTGGGTGGCGTACAGGCTGTAGCGGCGATGGCCATCGGCACTGAAAGCATCGAGCCGGTGGACATGCTGGTCGGCCCCGGCAACGCCTATGTCGCCGAAGCCAAGCGCCAATTGTTCGGGCGCGTCGGCATCGACCTGTTCGCCGGCCCGACCGAGACCCTGGTGATCTGCGACGACAGTGTCGACGCCGAACTGGTCGCCGTTGACCTGCTGGGCCAGGCCGAGCACGGCCCAACCTCACCGGCCTACTGCATCACGACCAGCCGGCAGATCGCCGAGGAACTGCCGGCCGCCATTGAGAAGGTACTGTCGCGCTTGGACACCGCGCCGATCGCCAGCGTGGCCTGGCGCGATTTCGGCGAGATCCATCTGTGCGACAGCGACGAGGAAGCCCTGGAGGTCGCCGAGCGCCTGTGCTCGGAACATGTACAGGTGATGACCCGCGACCCGGACTGGTATCACGCCCGCATGACCCGCTACGGCGCGCTGTTCCTCGGCCACCGCACCAATGTCAGCTACGGCGACAAGGTGATCGGCACCAACCATACACTGCCGACCATGGGGGCCGGGCGCTACACCGGCGGGCTGTGGGTCGGCAAGTTCATCAAGACCCATACCTACCAGCGGGTGCTCACCGACGCAGCAAGCGTGATGGTCGGCGAATACTGCTCGCGCCTTTGCGGCTACGAGCACATGTCCGGGCACAAGGAGCAGGCGGACATCCGCGTGCGCCGCCTGAAGCAGGAGGCCTGATGCCATGGGCAAACCCACACCGAATGAGCGCACTGACTACCGCTATTTCCGCGACATCACCACGCGCTGGATGGACAACGACGTCTATGCCCACGTCAACAACGTCGTCTACTACAGCTGGTTCGACACCGTGGTGAATGGCTGGCTGCTGGAGCGCGACCTGCTGGACTTCGTCGAGAGCCCAACGGTTGGTCTAGTGGTCGAAACCACCTGCAGCTACTTCTCCTCCATCGCCTTCCCCGATCTGGTGCGGGCCGGCCTGCGGGTCACGCACCTGGGCACCTCGAGCGTGCGCTACGAGGTTGGCCTGTTCGCCAATGACAATAGCGACGCGTCGGCACAGGGGCATTTCGTGCACGTCTACGTCGACCGTGTGACGCGGCGTCCGGTAGCGCTGCCGGTGGCGCTGCGCCAGGCCCTGGAAAGCATCCAGGTGGCGCCATGATCGACTTCGAGGGGCGCGTGGCGGTGATCACCGGAGCAGCATCAGGGCTGGGCAAGGCTTTTGCCGAGAGAGGCTTCGAGCTGGGCATGAAGCTGGTACTGGCCGACATCCAGGCCGATGCGCTCGATGCAACGGTCACCGAACTGCGGGAGCGCGGAGCCAGTGTCATCGGCCTGCGCACGGATGTTTCCCGTGCCGATCAGGTTCAGGCCCTGGCTGACGGCGCGCTGGCCGAGTTCGGCGCGGTCCACTTGTTGTTCAACAATGCCGGAGTGCTGGTCGGCGGCCTGGTCTGGGAGAACAGCGAGAAGGACTGGGACTGGGTGCTGGGTGTGAACGTCCGCAGCGTGATCCATGCAGTACGCATCTTCACCCCTTTGATGCTGGCGGCAGCTGCCTCCGACGCGGCCTACGAGGCGCATATCGTCAACAGTGCCTCGATGGCCGGCTTGCTCAATGCGCCGGCCCAGGGCGTCTACAACCTGAGCAAGCATGCGGTGGTATCGCTCAGCGAGACGCTTTATCACGATCTCGCCCTGGTCGGCGATCAGGTTCATTGCTCGGTGTTGTGCCCCTACTTCGTACCGACCGGTATCAGCCAGTCCGCCCGCAACCGACCCAACGAGCTCAGCGATGCCACGGCACCCACCCGTTCCCAGCTGGCCGCCATGGAGCAGAACCGCAAGGCCACCGGCGCCGGGCGGGTAAGTGCCGAGCAGATTGCCAGGCTGACCTTCGAGGCCATCGGCCGTCGCGATTTCTACATCTACTCGCACCCACATGCCATGGGGGCGGTGCGCGCCCGCCTTGAAGCCATCGTCGAGCAGCGTAACCCGCCCGACCCCTTCGCCGAGCACCCGGAGCTACGCCGCCAGTTGGTCGAGTCCCTGCGCAGCTGAAACATCGTTCCATTCAACTCCAGAACAATAACGAGGCTGATCATGATTCATCCCATCAAGTGGCTGATTACCCTACTGAGCGTCTGCGCAACTCTACTGGCGAGTTCCCTGGCCCAGGCCGGGCCGGCCAAGCCCAACATCCTGGTGATCTGGGGCGACGACATCGGCTGGCAGAACGTGAGCGCCTACGGCATGGGCACCATGGGCTATACCACGCCGAACATCGACAGCATCGGCATGGCCGGCATCCGTTTCACCGACCATTACGGGCAGCCTTCCTGTACTGCCGGCCGCGCGGCCTTCATTACCGGGCAGTACCCCATCCGCTCCGGCATGACCACCGTGGGGCAACCGGGCGACAAGCTCGGCCTGCAGGCGGCCTCGCCGAGCCTTGCGGAAGTCCTGAAACAGGTCGGCTATCGCACTGGCCAGTTCGGCAAGAACCACCTGGGCGACAACAACCCCAACCTACCCACGGTGCATGGCTTCGACGAGTTCTACGGCAACCTGTACCACCTCAATACCGAGGAGCAGCGCGAGTATGTCGACTACCAGAACTTCGCCAGCACTTATCCCGGCGGACCGGAAGCCTTCGCGAAGAAGTTCCAGACCCGTGGCGTTCTCCACACCTTTGCCAGCGACAAGGACGATCCGACGGTAGACCCGCGATTCGGTCGTGTTGGCAAACAGACCATCGAGGACACTGGACCGCTGACCATGGCACGCATGGAAGATTTCGACGGCGGCGAGGTGATTCCTCGGGCAATCGAGTTCATGCGCAAGGCGCAGAAGGACGACAAGCCATTCTTCGTCTGGCTCAACACCAGCCGTATGCACCTCTATACGCATCTCAACGAGCAATGGCGCCACGCTGCGGCCAAGTACACTCACGAAGAGGATGCCCAGGGCAGCGGCATGCTTCAGCATGATCACGACATCGGCCAGGTACTCGACTTCCTCAAGGCAAACGGCCTGGAGGACAGCACTGTTGTCTGGTATTCCACCGACAATGGCCCCGAGCACTCGTCCTGGCCGGATGGCGCGACCACACCGTTCCGCGGCGAGAAGATGACCACCTACGAGGGCGGCGTCCGTGTGCCTTCCATGCTGCGCTGGCCAGGTGTGGTGAAGCCAGGGCAGATCCTCCATGGCATCCAGGCACACCAGGACATGTTCACCACCTTTGCCAGTATCGCCGGCGTGCCCGATGTGGTTGAACGAATGAAGACCGAGAAAAAACAGTACATCGATGGCATCGACAACCTCGACTACTGGACCGGCAAGTCGCCGGACAGCAAGCGCACCAGCATCCTCTACTACATCGAAGGCAAGCTGACCGCGGTGAGGATGGGGCCGTGGAAGCTGCACTTCTCCACCAAGGAGGATTACTACGCCCCGGTGTTGCCGCGTTTCGCTCCGCTGATGTTCAACCTGCGCAGCGACCCCTTCGAGAGCTACGACAGCAAGGACTCCTATGGCCACCTGATCCAGAAGTCCTCCTGGATCGCTGGCCCGATGGGCGAACTGGTCAGCGCGCACCTGAAGACGCTGATTGACTATCCACCCGTGCAATCTCCCCGATCGTTCGATCGCTCTAATCTGGTTCAGGAGACGTTGCAGGCACAGAAGAAGGCCCCATGAATCGACATAGGAAGCCACTCCAGCAGCGATACACCGCCAATGCTAGTGGGAGCCAGGCTCTCAAAAATACCCAAGCCACGGCGGCCTTCCGCTACCTCTCACAGGTTTGGTGTGATGGCTGTCGCCGTTCAGCGGCAGCCATCAGTCAGAAGCAGATATTGAGTGGTACCCAGCAACTGGACTCTGAATGACGATTAATACTGCCGATAGACACCTGAGAGGCTTACGGGACCATTGGCCGTACTCGTTGTCGGTGTACGGCCATCGGTACTCTGGATAGAGCACGCCTTGAGAAGCACGGCTGAAGTCTTCGCGCTATCGATCTGAGTGTGGCGCCACAGACCCGACGACCGGTTTCAGCTGATCAAGACAATCGGCCGGCGAGAACAGGAAGCTCTGCGCCTGCATCTCCTTGTCGAACAGCACCTTGTATTGGCATACCTGGTCAGCCAGGCCGGAACGTCGGAAGCGGAAGATGTAGTCCCACTCGCGAACACCGAGCAGTCCTTCTCTGAAATGCGGCGCACCGAGCAACTCGTAAAGTTGCCCCTTGCTCATGCCCGGCTGGATCTTCGACAGATTTTCAAGATCCGCGTAGCTGCCTTGTGGGCGGTAGGACTCGCTGACAGATGGGAACCTGGGCGCGGCGCTGTGGCCCTGATCGTCTACCTGACTGAAGGAGCCGCAGGCGCCGAGTAGCAGGCCGGCGCAAGTCATGACCAGGGTGCGTACGGCGGTGGCATTGAAAGTATTCATGTTGATTTCCTGAGGCAGGCCCGGCCGAAGCCGGGCTTGGAAGTGAAAACTCACCATTGGTAACCGACGCCGACCGATACCCCGACATCGCCCTGGGTGGTGGTGCTGCCTTGCAGCTTGGTCACCCACTTGCCATTGTCGGAAATGCGCGAGACACCCACCGCCACCGCACCTTGGCCCCGATAGGTACCTGCGCCGGCCGCCGCCATGCTGGCCCCCGGGCTGTAGGGTTGCGGCAGGCTGGCCATGGCCATGGCTCCGGCGATGCCGGCGCTGAGGTCGTTGTCCAGCTCGTCGATATCCTTGCGCAGGCCCCGTGCCACCGAGTCGGTGTAAGCGTTGGTGTTGCTGGTGATGTCACCGACACTTTTGTTCAACTGGGCAACGTTCACCGCATCGGTATCGGCGCTGCCGGCAGCCACGTTGGTGATCTGCCGTTCCGCACCGACGCTGCCCACCGAAACGCTGTTGTCGCGCTGGGCCACCGAATTGGCGCCGATGGCAACCGAGTTGCGTCCCTTGGCCTTGGCGTTGGAGCCAATGGCGGTACTGTTGTCAGCCACCGCTTCGGCGCCTGCGCCCCCGGCGACCGAATCGCTGCCGGTTGCCTTCGGCTTGGGCAGCCGGCTGGTGTTGTTCACCTGGAACATGCCGTCGGTGCCGTTCTGCACGTTGGTCACATCGCCTTCGACCTTGGTCACCCGGTTGTCGAGGTTGCTGACATTAGTGGTGACATTGGCGATCTCGGTGTTGACGTTGTGGATGGAGTCGTCGGTGTATTGCTTGGACTCCGCCACGGCGCCGTCGAGCTGACGCAGATTGACGGCGTCAGTGGCCTCCTTGCCATCGGCGACGTTGCTGATCGTGCGGGTTTCACCTGTAGCAGCGTTGCCCACGGAGACGGTACCGACGCTGGCGTTGGCCGCGTTGGAGTACTTGCCGGTGTAGCTTTCCGCACCGCGGCCGTTGTCGCTGGCGCCCTGCCCCATGGCCACGCTGCCATCCGCCGTGGCACTGGCACCGTCACCCATGGCGATGGAACCCTTGCCACTGGCTTGGGCATTCGGACCGATGGCGATGGAATCGGCACCACTGGCAACCGAGTCGGCCTTGGCCGAGTTGGCGTGGAAGTACTTGATGCCGCCGCCATTGTTGATGTTGGTGATGCTGCCCTCGATGGTGGTGACGCGACCGTCGATATTGGTGACCTGAGCGTTGGTCTCGTTAAGCTGGGACATGTTCACCGCGTCGCTGTCATCAACGCCGCGCGCCACGTTGGTGATCTTGGTGCCGCCGGTTCTGGTCACGCTGTTGTAGGTGCTGCCACCCATCGTCACGCTGTTGTAGTTGATGGTGCCATCGCCATTCAGGTCGTACTTGACCGCCCCCTCGGTGGCCGCCCCGGAGACCTGTTTGAGCTGGGCAACGTTGACCGCATCGGTATCCTCTGCACCGGCCGACAGACCGGTCACACGACGCCCGCCGACGTTGACTTCGCCAGTAGCGGTACCGCCCACCAGGTAGGCCTGGTTCCCAAGGGTGCTGCCGTCGGCAACGGAGCCCGCCCCCAGCGCGATGCTGCCGTCATGGCTGGCAACCGCTCCCATTCCGATGGCTACCGAGTCCACTCCCGAGGCCACTGAGTCGGTGCCGGTGGAGTTGGCGTGGAAGTATTTGGTGCCGGTGTTGTAGATGTTCTCGACGTGGTCACCGAGGTTGGTCACATCGCCTTGCAGCGTGGTGACATCACCCTCCACATTGGTCACGCGGTTATCGATGTTGGCGACCTGGGTATTGGTCTCGTTGAGCTGAGACACATTCACCGCGTCGCTGTCGTTCATCCCATTGGCCAGGTTGGTGATGGTGGTGCCACCGATGTGCGTGCTGTTGTCATAGCTGTCGCCACCCAGGGTGATGCTGTTGTGGGTGCTGTTGTCGTACATCACCGCATCGGCTACCGAACTGGAAGTGATGGCTTTCAACTGGGCCACGTTGACAGCATCGGCGTCTTCCGCCCCCGCCGAGAGGCCGGTGATACGCCGCTCGCCGATGTTGACCTCGCCGCTCGCCTTGCCTCCCACCAGGTAGGCTTCGCTATCCAGGGTGCTGCCGTCCGCAATGGAACCGGCGCCCAGAGCGATGCTGCCGTCGTGGCTGGCAATCGCGCCCATGCCAATGGCCACTGAATCCACACCCGAGGCCATCGAATCGGTACCCGTGGAGTTGGCGTGGAAGTACTTGGTGCCGGTGTTGTAGATGTTCTCGACATGATCACCCAGGTTGGTCACATCGCCTTGCAACGTAGTGACGTCACCTTCCACGTTGGTCACACGACCATCGAGGTTGGAGATGTTCGTGGTATTGGCGTCCACCTGCTGATTGGTCGCGAACAGCTGCGAACCATTGATCGCATCCGTGGAGGTGTCAGTGATCGCACCCGCCGCCACGTTGGTCAGCACTTGAGCGGCACCCGGCGCGTAGGCATCGCCACCGGCCGCAATCAGCGAAAGCTGGTCCGTACCCGTGCGCTGCACCGGGCCGGCCACCCCATTGTTGATGTTGTTGATGCTGTTGGTGACGTTGCTTATATCCGTGGTGTTCTGGTTCACCTGCTGGTTGGTCGCGTACAGCTGCGAGCCATTTACCGCGTCGGTACTGGTGTCACTCAGCTCGCCCGCGGCAACGTTGGTGATCTTCTGCGGATCAGCGGTGCCATGGCTGGCGTCGTAGGCTCCCAGGCTGCCGTTCCACTGCAGCGCATCCTGCTGCAGAGCGGTGATGTTGATGGTGTTCTGCGTTACACGACCATCAATGTTGGTGATCGCGTCACCGACATTATTTATGGTCGTGCCATCCACGAAGTAGGTCGGAGCCGAGATCGAACCATCCGCGTTGACCGCAGAACCACCGCCCAACGCGTTGGCCGTGGAGCTGGCCAAGTCATACAGTTGCGAGCCATTGATCGCGTCGGTGGAGACCGAGTTGATTGCCCCGTCCGCCACGTTGTTCAACACCTGCGCGACGCCCGGTGCCGAGGCATCGCCACCGGCCGCAATCAGCGAAAGCTGGTCCGTGCCCGTGCGCTGCACCGGACCAATTGTGCCGTTGTTGATGTTGGTGGTGACGTTGCTGATGTCGGTGGTGTTCTGATCCACCTGTTGGTTGGTCGCATTCAACTGAGAGCCATTGATCGCGTCAGTGGATCCGGCGTTGACATCTCCTGGCGCCACGTTGGTGATCTTCAGGCCGCCGGCGTCGACTCCAACGGTGGTCACGCTCGGGCCACCGACGATGGTCAGACCGTCGTTGCTGATGGTGGTATTGCCGGTGGTCACCGAGTCGAAAACAGCGTTGTCGGCTATCTGCAGTTGCAGGTTGCCGTTGGCATCCACTTCGGTCTTCAGGTTGGCACCCGAGTAAGAACCTGCAGTAGTGGCAGCGCCCTGAATAACGAACGCTTCGCCCAGTTTCTTATCCACTGAGCCGGTATTGCCGATGAAGGTGATCGGAGTATTGGCCAGGTCGTTAAGTTGCGAGACGTTGACCGCATCGCTGTCCTTCACACCGTTGGCCACGTTGGTGATGGAGGTACCGCCGGAGTGGGTGCTGTTGTCGTAAGTGTCGCCGCCGAGGGTAATGGTGTTATGAGTGCTGTCGTCGTACATCACTGCATCGGCTGTGGCGCCCATCAACTGGGCCACGTTGACAGCGTCCGAGCCCACCAGGCCGGCAGCAACACCGGTGATCTGGCGAGTTTTGCCTTTAGATGCGTCGCCCACGCTGACTGCGCCAAGCGTACTTTTCCAGGTAGCGCTGGTATCGCTGGATGCCAATTTGGTTGACGGGTCGTACCCCGACACACCGGCAGCAGTGCTGGCCACCGAGCCCGCGCCAAGGGCGACCCCATCAACAGCGGAAGTTGTTGCTCCGCTACCCAGGGCGACCGCATTGACGGCTCCACCGGAAACCATCGCCGCATTACCAATGGCAATGCCACTGGTCGCCCCGGTCTGCGCATTAGCGCTGTTACCAATGGCAAGGGCATTGGTCGCCGACGTTGCAGCCTGATAACCAATCGCTGCGGAATTGTCGCCGGCCCCTTTCGATCCGTAGCCGATAGCGACCGCGCTGCCCTTGGACGCATTGGCACCCGAGCCGATTGCCGTGCTGTAGGAGCCACTGGCACTACTGGAATGCCCCAATGCCGTAGCTGCAGGCCCACTCGCCAGGGCGGACACGCCCACTGCAGTTGTGTTGTTGCTCGTCGCGGATGCAGAGGTACCGATAGCCAGGGCATGATCGCTGGAGGCATTGGCACTCAGGCCTATGGCGACCATGTCGGAATGCGCCGGGTTCGCGCTCGACGCTACAGCGTTGTGCCCTATTGCAATGGTGTCGTTGTTGGTGGACTTTGCTGAGTTGCCCATGGCAAGGCCACTGGAACCAGTTGCCGTCGCTCCGATGCCAGCCGCGAGCGCGTTGACTCCCGAGGCGCCATCGTTGTTGTAGTTGCTACCCGCAGTGCCGCTGTCATTGACGCTGTAGTAGTGCGCTATCGGCACAGCTTTCAGCTGGGCCACGTTGACTGCGTCGCTGTTCTGCGTACCGGCAGCCACACCATTAATCTGGCGGTATACATTGCTGGCAGCGTCGCCCACCGACGCAGAGCCATAGGTGCTCTTTGTCGAATTGATCGCTGCAGACTGCGCTGCGTTCGCACCGACGGGCACGTACCCTGCTACCCCCGAAGCTGTGCTGGCGACTGAGGATGCGCCCAGCGCTATGCCAGAATCCACGCTAGCGGAAGCCACACGGCCGAGTGCCACTGAATTGGTCCCGGCAGCATTGGCTTTGGTACCCACTGCAATCGAGCCGCTAGCGGTACTTTGCGCAAGGTAACCCAAAGCGTTGGAGTAGTCCCCTGACGCATTGCTCTGCGTACCGCCCGCGAATGATGTATACCCCGAAGCACTCGGTCCGTAGCCAATTGCCACCGAAGCGTTACCGCCGGCCTTGGCAATTCGACCGACGGCGGTTGCAGCGGCCCCTGTTGCGTTGGCACCTGCACCAAGCGCTGTAGCATCGCCATTGGTTGCCTGCGCGGTTGATCCGAATGCACTCGAATAACTTGCGCCAGCGTTGGCACCGTAGCCCACTGCAGCTGCGCCACTGTCTGCACTGGAAGCGTTGTAGCCGAGCGTGACAGCACCATCGCCTGCAGCCTTCGCGCTATCGCCAATCGCAATTGCACCCTGGCCACTGCTGCCAGAGATCAGACTCGCGCCGGTTATTGCATGCCAACCCATCGCGATGGAGAAAGCCGAGCTCGCGGAAGCCGCGTCGCCAATGGCAATTGCGTAGTCGGCACTGACGTTGGACAAGGCGCCAATTGCGACTCCCAACTGATTGCTCACGACTGCAGAGTCGCCGATCGCTACCGAGCTCGCACCTACTGCGGAGCTCTTCTGACCAACTGCCGTCGAGTTGAGTCCGGTAGCGCTAGCAGCGCTGCCAACAGCAGTACTTCCACCGGCCCCGGCCGCATTCGCTACGGCACCACTACCCAACGCGGTATTCTTCGAGTTTCCGCCATCGTCTGCCACAGCCCCCAGGTTCACCACGGAACTGGGGTCCACGGTGTAGGCCATGGCCTCTCCTCCCGATAGCCCCAGCACTACTGCCGTAACAGCGGCGGCCACTCGGCCCGCCAGGCCGCCACCCTTGCGGTGCGACTTGGCGATTTCACTTGCTGCCACCCACGCGTTGAGCGTGGCGTTCCAGACCAACCGATAGACTTTGTTCATGGCGAAAAACTCCGCCCGACCCACGAGGGCCGGATTTCATTAGGGAAAAGGGAATCTGGGGAGTTAGCGAGTTGAGACGGGCAGCGAGGCCAGCGCCTTAGCAAGCAGAGGTCGCTCAATCGAGGCGCCAGGCTGCGACAGCTCCTGCTGGTACAGGCGCATCGCAGCGGGATAATCCCGACGGACGTATTGCAGATAGCCACCGGCGAAGAACGCTGCCTCGCTGCGCGCATTGCGCCGCTGCAAGGGGTCGCTGAAGCTCATCCCGTCAATGGCGGTGAAGACCGCGCCGACGCTGCCCTCGCCGGCGTATAGCCGGCCGATGGCCTCCTGCTGAGGCGACGCGGCACGTATGCGCGATGCGGTTTCGGCGAGTTTTGCTCGATGGACAGCCGAACTGCCTTCACGTGTCCGCGCGGCCAGCCAAAGCTGCCAAAGCTGGGCATAACCGGCGACGTATGAGTCTTGGCTCGCGCTCAGTTGCTTGAAGGCTTTGCCGGCTTGTTTGAATTGGCCAACGGCGACGAGGTTTACTGCGGAAGGCACTGCGGCAGCATTTGCCAACGGCCCGGCTTGCAGGTGGTCATAGTTTTTGCGGGCCTGCTCATGTCGGCCCTCCGCGTCATCGAGCAATGCCTGCTCGAAAATGACCGAAGGTGCCTCTTGATCATTCTTCGCGACTTGCTGCAACGTCGCTTTTGCAGCAGCGATTTCACCGCGCAGAAGCAACTGCTGTGTCTGACGTACCAGGTCGTTGGCATTGTTCTGAGCAAAAGCAACGCCGCTCATGGCAATACAGGTAACCAGGAAATTAACGAAGACGCTGCAGACGGTCGAAACGATATAAACAATCAAACGAGTATGGCGAGTTTTTATCGGCGATCCTTGGCAGTAACGCGAACCACTCTCCTGAGGTCCGAAGGTGAAGTAGGAGGTTTTCATGACTACAAACGCTGCTAATTGAAGATGCGTGTAGCTTATTTAGGAAAGTTTCTATCTGGTATCAGAATTAGAGTAGCGCCGTGTAGGAATCGACATTCACTTATGGCTTTTCAGTCAACATCAATAAACCTGTTATTCCAATCCGTTACAGACAGCTTGATTTCAATATCCTCTCCGCGTCGAGGCCGAGGTATTTCACTCTAAAATCAATTGGGTATCACCCGGCAGACATCCTGGGTAATTGTCCGCAGATATGCTCTCGGCGACCCTGGCGGCTTGGTCATGAGAAATGTCACTGCGTTATGGGGACGCGCTCTCGAATAAAGGATAAGATATGACGGCGGTGGAGTTGATATTGCAAGGGTCAACGGCAATCACCAAACGGTCTAATGCCTCGCGCAATCTCGCCACTGATATCGGTTTCTCGATGACATCGAGCAGAGCGACATGATGTGCCCATGCCCATTTGAAGAGTTGAGCCCTTTCATTCGACGTATGATTTCCCATAAGAATAACCTGAGAGAAATCTCCGGCCCTACTCATGCTTTCCAGGCGACGCAACTCCTCAATTCCCGGAGTGAAATCCTCAATAATGAACAGGTCGAAAGATGGATGTCGCGCGCACGCCTTTTGAAGCTCCTCGACATTCGAACACAATGCCATCCGAAATATCCCGAGACGATTGAGCATGGCACTGAACGTTATCTGGCGCCCGGAGTTCCCGCACAACACCAACGCCCTGACTGAAGTACCGAACATGAGAGTACCCAAAAGTATGAAGAGCCTCATCACTCTAGGATCTCGCCTCATAAATCTGTATCGGAACCAGCCCACTGAAAAGTAGGAACACGCTGACTACTAATTAAAATCAGTGCTAGACGTTGGATATCAACTCGCCTTGGGCAACATCAGATGTACGGAAATCGTGGTCCCATCTCCAGGACTGCTGCTCAGTTGGATTTCACCATTCATCTGCTCGACCAGTCGCTTGCACAGCGCCAGGCCGATTCCACTGCCCCCGCGTCGAATATTCAGGTCGTCCAGATGCTGATTGAAGGCGTCGAACGAGCGTGCCTGTGCATCTGCCGACATGCCGATGCCGGTGTCACGCACCCTTAGCTCGACACTGACCAAGCCCTGCCCCTGGCCAATGCTATGAAGCTGCACCTCGATGCTGCCTTGGTCGGTGAACTTGAGTGCATTGTCCAAGACGGCCAACGTTATGGTGCGAAACGCCGTCGGGTCTAGCCAGACACAGGGATGGAGGGTCCCGGAAGTATCAAGCCCGAGAGTTAGACCACGTTCGACAACGGCGGGCCTGAACTCCTCGACAAGCTTCCGGGTCAACGCCTCAATATCGACAGCCTCCGGTACCAACGGGTGCCTCCCTGCTTCCAGGCGCAAGTAATCTCGGAAGTCGCTGAGCATCTTCTGCAGACCTTGAGTTGCATGTTGGGCAATATCCAGCGCCTCTGCTTGCTTGTCGGCGTCCTGAGGGGCGATAGCAAGATTCAGCATGGCCGCGATTCTGTTCAGCGGAGCGGCCATTTCGTCGGTCACCCACTGCATGAAATGCCCCTTGGCCTGCACGGCAACCTCAAGGCGGCGACTGCTGCTCCTGAGATCGATCAGGTTGCTGTCCAGGTCGGTTATATCCACGTTGCCGCATATCAACCCCAGCAAGGTGCCTTCACTGTCTCGGTAGGGCTTGCCCCAGTGGCGAAGCACCCGCTCGCCCGTTTGCAAGCTCAAACAGACATCTGCCGTGTAGGGCTGCCCCTGCTTCATCGCGGCTATCAGCCGGTCATGAACATAATGTCCATGCTTGGCGGGCAACTCGCCCGTCTCGTAGATCCGTTTACCGACTGCGCTCTCCAGTTTGAGCGAGTGCTGTTCGAGATACTGGTTGTTGCAGGTGACCAAACGCCCTTCCACATCGCGAAAACTGACGGCGTGAGGCATCGCATCGATTATTGCCCGGAGCAGGTTCAACTCTCCCTGCGCTGCAGTATCCAGGAGTTCCGGCACGGCAACGTCGCTGCTGAATGCAGTGGCGTCTACGAGGCCGTGACGGCGAGCAATGTCGAGCAGCTCCAACATGGAACTGGCGCGCAACTTCTGCATGACACGCGCCTTGTAGGTGCTGATGGTTTTTTCACTCAGCAGCAACTGCTCGCCGATCGTGTTGTTGGCCAATCCTTTGGCGAGCATCTGCAGAACCGTCAATTCACGCGCGGACAAGGCTTTCAGCGGATTGGATCCCACCTGATCGGGCAACAGATTCGGCAGTGCCTGAACGGAGTCGCGCGGGAAATAAGTATGTCCGTTCAGCAACGCCTTGACAGCCATGCCTACTTGCTCGAGATCGGTCTGTTTGCTGATGAAGCCGAGCGCCCCTGCTTCACGGCTGCGAGCGGCAAAATAGTCGGTACTTTGTCCTGTCACTACCAGTACCTTGACATCTGATGCCTGACGGGCGAGACGCTGTATGGTCTCGAGCCCCCCTAGACCAGGAATGGCCAGTTCCAGCAGCAGCAGACTCGGCCGGAGCCGGCGTGCGAGGTCAAGCGCCTCAGTGCCATTGCCAGACTCCGCCACCACCGTGTGACCTTCCGCTTCAATGAGCAAACGCAGGGCATGCCTTGCAATCGGATGCTCATCAACGATCATTACCGTACTCATGACCTGCCGTCCTGATAGGTGATGTTACGACTAGAGTAGCGGTCCATACGCGAGCCGCCGGTCACCGCTTCAGGGACTATGCGCCAGCGAGGCCGCTTTCCAGGTGCTTACCGGCATCGATGGCCAGCTTCAATTGATGCTGTAGCGCATGCATCTCGTCGAGTACATCGTGCAGGCGCGCTTGCAGCTCGTCCTGGGGCGCATCTTTTCGGCAGGCGCGTTCGAGTCCAATGAGTCGCTCGAACAGCCCGGCCGCTCCGATCAGCGACACAGCACTGCGAATTCGATGAGCAAGATCAGCCAGCGCCACTAGATCACGGCGCTGCAGCAGCGGCTCCAATTGCGTCAGATCCTTGCCGTTCGCACTGTGCAGGCGCTGGAGAAGGTCCACAACCAACGCCGGATCGTTGCACGACATAGCCAGCACCGCGTTGTGGTCGAAGGCACCGAGCGCGCTCTGGACAGCCGTTCCACCTCTGCGCTGCAGATAGGAGCGAAGCTCTTGTAGGCCGATTGGCTTGAACAGGCAGTCGTCCATGCCTGCATCGCGGCAACGTTGTACTTCATCGGGCTGGGCATTCGCAGTAAGGCCCAGAATGGTACAGCGGGGTGCTTTCCTCTCCCGCTCGATATCGCGGATACTGCCGGCCAGTACATATCCGCTGATGTCTGGCATGAAGCAATCCGTGATCACCATATCGAAGTCGCCGGCCTGCCAAGACGTCAGCGCATCTCGAGCATTGTCGGCTACGACCACCTGGTGTCCCAAGTGGTCTAGCTGTCGGGACAGAAGTAACAAATTGGCCTCGTGATCGTCGACGATCAGAATCTTCATCGGAGTTGACGCACTCTGCGGCGGACACGCCGAGACGGCCGCGTTGCTCAAGGGCGCAAGCACACTGCAAAGCAATTGCACGCTGACGGTCGTCCCCTGCCCCGACAAACTCTCGATGCACAGACACCCACCCATCATCTCGGCGAGAGTGCGGCATATCGTCAGTCCGAGCCCGGTTCCTCCCCGCGAAGCCCTCCCCGCCAGCGCCTGCTGGAAAGGTTCGCAGACATGCGCCAACTCGTCTCCCGTCATGCCTATGCCGCTGTCCTTGACGGCCATATGGAGCATGATGCGCTCGTCTGCCAAAGGCTCACTTCGAACTTCGATATGGACGAAGCCGACATCGGTGAACTTGATTGCATTGCTCACCAGGTTGAAGAGGATTTGCTTGAAACGAAGCGGATCGATCATCACGTCACCGATGCCGTCCAACAGCATTTCCAGCCTGAGCTGCAGTCCCTTCTGCCGCGCAAGCCCCTCGAAGACGCGCGCTACCGATTCCACCAATTCGCGCAGACTGGCGCGTTCAGGCACCAGCGCCAGGTGCCCTGCTTCAATCTTCGCGACATCCAGAATGTCGCCGAGCAACAACAGCAACCCTTTGGCGGAGTCGTAGGCGACTTCAATTGGGTTTCCGTCATCGCGCGCCCTCTCCTGGGGATTCATCTGGGCGAGTTCTAACATGCCGATGATCGCGTTCATGGGCGTGCGAATCTCATGACTCATTGTGGCGAGAAAGGTACTTTTGGCGCGATTAGCCTCTTCCGCCTGATCCTTGGCTAGTTGGACTTCATGGTGAAGGCGCTCGCGCTCGGTCACATCGATCCAGCCACAAACCAGACCCGCAATCTCTGCTCCGCCATTGCGATAAGGCGTGGCCCAATGGTGGACTTCTCGCCTTTCTCCGCGTACAAGCCAGACCCGATCTCTCGACAGGCTTTGCGCTTGATCCATGTGCGTCAGGTACTCCTGATGGAGCTTCTGCGCATCCGTTTCTGACAACCATTTGTTGTCAGTCAAGCGCGTGCCCTGCGCCTCCTTCCGGATCATGCCGGTGTACTCAAGGAAGTTGCGATTGCAGGTGACCAGTCGACCGGCACGGTCGCGCACAGAGATGGGATGGGGAATGCCGTCGATCATCGCGCGCTTGAACTCGAGGCGATCGATCAGTTCCCGCTGCGATACCGCTCGGCTTCGCATCTTGGTCAATAACCGCCAGTTCCACATCAATACGCCGAGAAGGATCGCTATTGCGCCCCAGAAGACTCTGACCAACTGATCCTGATAGCCGTTCCAGAGGTCGGTGATCGACTTGAGACTGGCTATCCAGCGAGTGAGGAAGCTAACACTCGTGGTCGGCCGCTCATTCAGCACCACAGATGATCGGCCTGGAGCGACTTGCGGTTCAGGAAGAGAGACGGATGTCGATGCCGCACCGAGATTTTCCGCTAGGCGCCCTTTTGAAACTATGTGAGTCTGAGCATCGCGGAGATTCAAGCTATTGATTGAACGGACCGAACCTTGAACTATCGGCTCGTCGAGCTGCCAGGGTGTGCCCGCTTCATTGATATTTGCCCTCAACACGCTGGAGCCAAATAAGGAGCCAACTCCTAGCACGCTGACGCTAGTAGTGCTCGCTTCCGGAAAACATCCAAACAGAATCAAGCTCCCATGCAGGATAACTATCAAATAGAAGGTTTTCATTTCAGGCTCACACGAGAGAATTACGTTTTGCAAATTCTTGCAGTTGCACTATGTCCGTAATTCCAAGCTTCGCTAATAATCGGCATTTATAAGTACTGATAGTCTTAACGCTTAGCATCATTTCGCGAGCAGCTTCTGCTGCGCTAGTGCCTGCGGCCAAGTATTGCATGACCATTACTTCCTGGTCAGTAAGGCTGGCCATCTTCCGATAATCCCCGCGCTGTGGGTCAGTCACCCGTAGTTCGTCAAATCTACTGTGCGCTGGCAGATCGCTGTATCCACTCAAAGTTGATTTAACGCCTTGCAAGAGGTCCTCCAGACCGCTCTTCTTACAGACGAACGTAGAGGCACCTGCCATTTCGCATCGTTTGGCGAGTATCTCTGCGGGCATACTGCTGAGCACCAAAATCTTGGTGTTGAGTCCGGTGCCCACGATGCGTCGGATGACCTCCAATCCTTGCAGTCTCGGAATACGAATATCCAGAATCACCAAGTCTGGAGCCAGCTCTCGATGTTTAACCAGAGCTTCGACTCCATTCTCTGCCTCGCCTACCACGTCAAAGCCATTTCTTTCGAGGATTGAACGAACGGCCAGCCGAATCATCGGATGGTCGTCTACGACAAGAACGCTGCTCATCTTACTCACCGCAAGGGGGTTCTAACGGCGCCCACAATATGTCCGAAGTTTTTTTTGTCGATAGATTCAGATATGCCCTACCACACTAAAGGCGAATTCCTACAAGAAAATCTATGGATTCCTACATGCATCCTGAGCAATAGAGCACGGTTACGGTGCTTGCATGGAACAAAACTATCCAGGAATGGCGTTGTACGAAACGGCTCCACTCAATATTTAGTGGAGCTCCTGCCGCACGCCGATATGCCCTAGCATGGGCATGATGAGTGACGAAAACCACTAATGATCCAGTCGCTTACTGAGTTAGGTTGCCGGCAAGTATCCTATAACTCAGTCACTAGAGCGTTGAGTCGGGAGTAGTCGCTGAGTATGATCGGAGGATGGTATCAGCGAGCATATTGACTAGGGCGAACCCGTACCTCGAGCTTCTTGGATCACTGTCACAAAGACTTACAGCGTATGCTCGGATCTTCTTGGCAAGCGCAGGAATCGTTTCAGTAAAATATATAAGCGACTCAGCTATGAAATTGTTATTGAATTAAGTGGTGCGAAGCGTGTCGATCAAACTCTAGTCTGCACGACCCAATCCCAGACTCGAATCTGTTCAGAAACCCGCTCTAGAATTCGCGCGGTATCAGATCGCCAGAGTGCCCCTCAATTTCATTAGCGCCTTTGCCCCCAGCCGGGTCAACATAGCTGATCGGGCCTAGCCTATCCGTTAATAGGTAGTACCTCCACACCTGCGGCCGTCCGAGTCCAGTGCCAGATGGTTGAGTATGAAGTCTTCAAGGAAGTCCATCTGATATCCGGGTTCGCGATTTCCAAGTGAGCGAATGGAGTAAAGCTCAGCTTTCAGCTGGTCGGTGGCAGCCGTCCGCCTCTGGCCGGTAGCTGCCCCTCGTCACGGGCAACTCTGGCCATGGCGTGCATCCGAGACTTCCGCTTCTGGCTACTGAACGGCTGTATGGTGTACACCCAAGGGTCGTGAGTGAGTGACGAGCACCCGATGTTCAAGCGTTCCTAGTCGACCTCTGGAACATCCTTTAGAAACTTCGACGCCACCCAGCCCCCAGTATCTCCCGCAGTTCCATGCCGGCGGACAAATGTCCACCCATCAGAGGTCTCCTTCACGACGGAGACGATGGAGCCAGGAGCAAGCGGACTATCGATTTTTGGGTACTTCTTACCAGGGCCAAGCCGAACATTGAGCGGCTTCACAACGAGCTTTTCAACTCCCCCAACTTTCGCCGCAATCTCCCGCGCCTCGCGGATATTGTCATCCGCTTGAGCCGGAGTTTTGTCATCGGGGGTGGCTACCTGAAGAGCAACAGAGCAGAGCGACAGCAGTAATGCGGGCAACGTTTCAGGGGGGAAGAGCTTCTTGATTACATACCAAGACTTGAGCGCAGCCTGAGGACTGAGCTGCTTCATCCACCACTCGAGCCCAAACGCCATGATTGCGTCTCGCTGCGCATCGTTGGCAGCAAAGGCATCTGCGACTCTATCGACAGCGATAACGCTTCTGGCCATCGAGGTGATCGACCAAATTAGCGCTACAGATTCGGCTCCCAGTTCGCTCTGCAGCTTGCTCTGGTGTGGGCCTAGGGTCGAACTAAGGCGGTCATGCGCTGCTGGTGCGAGATCACGAAGGGTGAATGCCAAGTCTCCCAGCATGAACTTTGCGTCCAGGCCCAGAAAACGCTGACGCCCCTCTGCCGTAGATGTTGTAGTTCTGAGCAGAGTGGCGATAGTCGCCTGGCGGTCACCAAGTGACGCGAGCGAGGCAAGGTCGTCGGCGAGCAATTCTGCAAATGCTGAGCTGGCACCCTCCATGGTCTATGTTCCTCCGGTGGGGGGCTTAGTTTTTTTGCAGCCGGTCGGTAAGTGATTACTAGTGGGGCTTACAGTATCGAAACCTCTCGCGATTCACCCATTGCATGATTTCGGTACTGCAGAGAATAAGCCTCAAAAGGCACAGGATCAGCAACAGCCCACTAGGTTGGTGTTGAACATCAGTATTCGTACCGAGGCGGTTTCCATGCTCACCCAGAAAGTGACATTCTGGATGTTGCTGATGGATTGCGGCACTGGCAACCAACCAGGGAATGATATGCAACAACCGACTACAAACACTCTCGAAAGATTGGACGAAGACCAGGTGATACACCTCACCCTGCGCCAGCTGTACCTGCTCGGTGCGGAGGCGGCCTCTCCGGGGCTCTGTGAGAACCATACTGATGGGCGCCACCCGCACATCGGATCCTCCCCTCCCGGAGTGCTCGTGGCCACTCGAGCCGGCATGATCTGTCCTGTCTGCTCCATGCTCGGCGAGTCGCACTTGGTAAAGGTCACATCAGCGGAAATGGAAGCCGCCACCGAGGCCTTCTTCAACGACGTCCCTAATACTCCGCAGACATACTTCACTGTCCAGGCCAAACTGAGTGAATGGGTGGAGTGGGAAGACAGCGGTACCGTCTTGGCCAGCCTGGTAGTTCGGCCATTAGCCAATTACCTACAGGCGCTGGGCAAGGACTTGGAGGCGAACAACCACCCAGGGCACCGCATCGACGGATTCCCCCTGAACCTGCTGCTGAGGGTCCACAACTTGGCGGAACATGGCAGTCAAATCCGCAAGGAGATCCTGGGCTGGTTAGAGACGGAGCGAGCTCTCCGACCGAGGAACCACTGGATGGACGCCATTACGGTCTCTGACGATGGCGAACTCAGATTCAACAACAAGCTACACACCCTTGCGGCGTGGCGTGGCAAGCAGGAAACGTACTTTAAGGCCGCTGCTGAAGGGTTCGACAAACTGAAGCGAGGCTTAGGGTTTGTCGCTCACTTTCAGACGAAGGAAGACGAGGTTGCTCTCACAGCGCCGGACACTGCGCGCTTGTTCCCGGCAAGGCCACTTGAGCGGCCAGTGAAGGAGCTCAAAGCAATTTCGTCCCAACTGGCGCTGTTAGTAGAGGCCCTGGAGGGGAAAGAGCTTGCGGAGGTTGCTGCTGCACTTCAAGCCGCCCTTCCTCGCCCACTCGAGCTGACCGGCGGGAAAGATCAGGCTCCGGCTCTTGAGAGTTCAATGGACAGATAACCAAGGCTGCATCTCCTCAGTGATCCTGGATGATGATCACCTTTACGCCAACGCCAACGCCACCCTGAAAGCCGACTTCTGAGGTGTTCGCTTTAGGTCGGGAGCTGCCCTCACCTGCGGCGGCTATCGGCCAGTAGCGGACGTTCCATCCAGTTACACCTTCAACTTAGAAGCGAAAAAAGCCGATACGAGCGATCTAGTCTTTAAGGACACGCAATATTTCGAGGATCATCGGCCTTGTGTATTTCTCACTGGGGTCAATTTCCGGTGAATCACTATTGCGAATCCATTCGCCTTGATCAAACGCTTGATATAGCGAGAAAGCGGGTTGAGGTAGCTCACTGGTCATGCCGACTTCAACCACGGCATTTATGATCCCGTTCATGACGCTGTCGCAAAAGTCAAAATCCAACGATCCCTGCAGATAGTTTTCCGCAACCCAGACGGATAGCTCATTCAGCAAGTCTTGCGGAGCAGCGCCAAATTTATCGCCAATGGTAGAAAGATCATTCAGCGTTAAACCGTCCCCTTCTGCTTTCAACGAAAGCGCCTGAAGTTCACCCTTCGGCAGAAATTTTGGCATGAGTTTCTCCTGCTGCGCGCAAAGGCAGAATTTACATCACGCACATGTAATTTCGGCCAAAGAAATTGCCGCGCAGTGCCGACACGTCGCAATCAATGCTGTGCAGAGGCGATCAGTCTCGGACATTTCATGTCCGCTATGGGTCGGAAGCTGACCCCGATTTGTGCCCCATGCGCTCACCCTTGTGCGGCATCGGAGTAGGCTCGAACACACTCCACGAACCAGTTCAGCGACTCCTCGGAGCATAGGTAGCGACTTTCGTCTTCGCTCAGACAGACCATGCCCACCAAGGGACTAAACTCAAGCCCCACGCACCGACAGGCATTCTGAAACGCTCGTAGAGCCTCGCCCGCCACCTCCCCCTCGAGCTCCATGATGAAATCGTGCATCTGCTTTAGCTGAACGGCTGAAATGGCGAGCGATGTCGGGCGATAGAGAGGATCACCAGAATCATCGTGCAAGACGCGGTAAGCCGGCTCGCTACTGGATCGAACAGCCTCAACGAAACGCTCAATCTGGCGCCTGATCTCTGCCCGGAGCAAGAAATCAGAGAGGATGGCGGTGTGACTCGTCATGGAAATGCACCTAGCTGGCTTTAGTCATACCAGGAGCCAACTGGGTTAATTTCTACGAACCAACCAGTCCGAAAACCAGGCGTCCTCGCCCCGTCTCGATACGGTCAACCACCGCGCTCCATCGCAAGAGTTGAAGCATCCGGACGATGCCTTTCAGGGCAAGCGACTTGCTCCAACTACCCCATCCATGCGAACAGGAATGAGGCAGGTGCATTGGATCGACCAAAGATGAAAGTCGATATAAGACGTGTCTGGAATCCAGCTATCCACGACTGCATCCGAATCCATGCTGACCATCCCCATAGTTCTTCGTAGCAGCCTTGCAGAGGTAGCTCGCTCGACGGAAAAGGTTAGCTAGCTCTCCATGATCACCAGCAGCTCGACTAACCAGGTATCCAGCCGCTCGCGGTATCTCCACCAGGCCACTCACCTCCTCCACGCTGAGCCCCAGCGCACTGGCCCATGCCTGCTGCAGACGATGGAAGATGTTCTGCTCAGATGAGGTCTTCCTGCCGACTGTGAAGTAAGCATCTCCATTGAGCAGGATCAGCAGGTGGTAATGCGGTCGCTCTCCCCTGCTCTCCTCTCTGGCCCAGACGTATCGGACCTTGCTGTCATGAGCGTATCGGTGCCGAGCACGAGCCCTCTGTCGATCATGCTCGATCTTGGCCTTGAAGGATTCCAGAAACCGACTGATGACCTCGTTCGTACAAGCGTAGTCAGGCAGCTCGATGGACAGTGGTAGGCGGAGATCCACTCTGAAGGCAAACACCCTGGCGTACTGCCTCAGGGAGCGCTCAATGGCGCTGTGCAAGCGCGATAGGTACTGCTCGATGAAGGGCCCTTTCTCAGCCATGACAGGCAGGCCTTGGAAGGTGCTGATTTGATGCAGGTGGAGGTTGGTATTGCTGGGATGACGAGGCATGAAGGCTGCTCCTGTGTGAGGTTCATATCCTCTGCACGGGGAGTAACTTTCTACTGGTCGATGGCTAGAAAAGACCTAGTGATTGGATGGATGAGCTGGGTTGGGATGGTTTGAGATTGATATGTAGGTAGCGGGAGGTAGACGAGTAGCGTATGGGGGAGCGATGAATGGCGGGATTGATAGATGGCTATAAAGCATATTACCCGCACCGAGAACTCAGCCCTCAATGACCTCGGACAGACTGAAGCTAAAGCCCCAATGTCGATTGGAAATTTTTCAGTTCTCGTCACTCCGGCAATATATCAATCACATCCTGATTTTGCAGCCAACGGCCAGAAACAGTCGCCCAGCAACTGTTCTTGGTTGACCGCTACAGCCTGTGAGAGGAGGTTGTGCAGCACCATTGTCGCTGCGACTGGCTCTATTCCTCCGCCCCAACTGCCAAGGCATCACTCCAAAGTCTGTCGAGATCGACATCCTCGCTGGCTGGCTGTTTACCATCTAGCAGCCGGTCCACCTGGATCACAATTGGCAGCTCAAAAGCGGTACCAGTGACCACACAACACCCTTGCGAGAGGCCCGGGATGAGGCTGCGAGACAAAGAATCCAGGGTGGAAATAGTGTTGTCGACCAAATATAGGTCGCGGTCATTCACCAAACGGTGAATGAAGAAATTATGCAGCTGCGAAACAATGGTGGGCGATATGTCCGCAGGGCGCTGGCTAGCGATGGTGATGAACATCCCAAACTTGCGCCCCTCCTTGATGATCTCTTCGAATTGCTCGAGCCGATAATCCTTCCAGGTTTCACTTTCTCTCGCAGACTGGTCGGACAGAATGTTGTGCGCCTCGTCGACGATGAGATGGATAGTTCGGTCGGGCGGATTGGTGACCGTGGCCTTGTGACTGTTGTAGTAGTGCTTCGCGAACAGTAGGGGCAGAACCTTTTTAATTTCGTTGTTGCAGCGGCGCATCGAGATGACCGTGAGCAGGTGCCCATCGGGTGCCACATCTGAAACAGATAACACTTTGCGCAGGTTGGCAAGTGAAGACTCGACGCGCTTCAGAAGCGGCTGAATATGCTCAAACTGCACGTATCCAGCGTTCAGATCTGAGATCAGCTGCAGGTTGACGCGCAGCACAAGCTGGTCAAACTCGTCGAGGCCTGCGGCATCCAGTGTTTCTACGATTGGAGCGATATCAGCCGCGTATTGCGCGCCATCGGTACCTATGAACCTCCCATCGTAAGTGAAGCGCCCGCCAAGGCGGTGCCAGGCTACGTCTGCCAGCATGTCCTGCACCTGCTGGTTTCCCATGAGCCGCGAGACGGTACGCATCAAATCCAGCGTCGCCGTCTTAACCTCTCCGGCGCAGAACGACTTTCGGAACATCAGCTTCGCATAATTCGCGAGTGACCCTGGAATGGCTCCATAGCGCTCCCAACCTGCGATGACACGGTTGAGGAAGGGCCTTTGCGTGTTCGGGGTAGCCTGAAAGAGCAGAGCCATAGTCTCAAGCTGCCAGAACTCCTGCGTCGCCAGTGGAAACCTGGAAGCGGGATCGTTCAGATCTGGAGCGGTAAGCGTGGACAACTGGTAGACGGTTTTGTCATCGGCAGCCACGAGCTGATCGCCGCCGTACTCACCATTAAAATCCAAGATAATGAAACGGCTCTTACCTCTGATGAGAGGCAGCTTTTGATCGAAAAGAACGGTGTAGAGCTTTGCCAGAGTGTTTGACTTGCCGCTTCCGGTATTGCCGAAGATGCCGATATGGCTATTGAAGAGTCGCCTCCACGGCAACCCAACCGTGATTTCCTCTTTCAGCATGGTCCCAATCCTGAAATCGCTGTCCGCCTTGCGATCGAAAATAGACCTGATCTTTTCCTCCGGAAGCAGGTAAGCCGTATCCTGGATCATCGGTAGATACTTGATGCCTTGAGTGAAGCCAGTATGATCGAAGTATCCAATCGGCCTAGCCTCTACCTTCCGCACAATCGTCTGCCGGCCGTCATGCATCTCAGTGCGGCTTTCGTCCAGATACTCTCCCTCGACAATGCAGATGATGTCGCGGAAACCGCGCTGGATGGATAGGTATTCGCGGATTGAGACTCCCTTGTATTTCTTTCCTTCATAGAACAGGGTTTCCTTGCTCGACTGTTCGTCGATCTTCAGAACCAATTTCGTTCCATGGACAGCGATGACCTCGCCAACGCGAATACTCATATCAGGTTCTCGAGGTCTGCATCAGCCACAGGAATAGCTGCTGGAGCTATGGGGGTAGCCGATGCAAAAGCAGTAGCCTCCGGCCAAGCCAATACCTGTTCATTGAACGCAGTGAAGTCCATCACTCCATTCTGCAGCATCAGGCACTTGACGTTACGGTTGCCCTTGAATTTTTCCTCCATTTCGGCGTGCCCGGACTGGCTGTAACAGCAAACAAATACCTGCAGTCCCGGATTGGAAAGAGAGCGCATGACGAGGTTGAGAATGTGCTCGTCGGCAAACGAGAACCCGAAGGTGATGAGCACGGCGTTGGGCTTCTCAAGCTCATAACTGAGCAGCCGCAGCATTTGATAGTA
Organism: Pseudomonas multiresinivorans; assembly: GCF_012971725.1. Lineage (NCBI taxonomy): Bacteria > Pseudomonadati > Pseudomonadota > Gammaproteobacteria > Pseudomonadales > Pseudomonadaceae > Pseudomonas > Pseudomonas multiresinivorans. Next base: position 2,636,178 of record NZ_CP048833.1, on the reverse strand, counting down.
ATGCTCCTCGTAGACCGTCTCGTGGAACTTCCACTTCGTCGGGTTCACGATTGGAATCCGCTTATATTTGTCCCAAAAAGCGTCCAACTCATCATCGGTGAAATCTGGGACTGGGACATCGGCAAGTGTCGATGCAGGATTATTAAGTGCAGCCGAAAATGGCTGCAGCAACGCCATAGCGTCAGCGTCTAGCAGTTCCTGGCGGCTAGATAGGTCGTAGCCGACCTGAATCGCGGAGTCCAACTTGCTCCAATAGACCGACCCATGCAAATGGATCAGATTGATTTGAGGGATGCTGCTCTGGTGACGGCCGAAAACACCGGCCTGGCAAAGGTAAGACCCGAAATTTCGGGCCTGTAGGATGCGTCGCGTGAACCCTCGTGCACCATCATTCAATACGAAATCAATGTGGCCCTCATTAATAAGCACGTCGGCCACGAGCGGGAAGCAACCGTCATAGTTCGTGGTGAACACATTGCAACGACGATCCAGCGCTTTGCGACGTTTTACCATTTCGAGCGCTGTCGTTAGGAAGGTACGGTAGTTCTTGATAACCGTGGCGCCTGCCTCTTCGGCCACTGCCTGTTCCAGGCTGAGCTCCTCGGCCGGACGGATACAACTGGCGTAGTAATGCATGAACAGCGGAATTAAGCGCTCGTCGCCCTCATGCTCAAATTTGGTGGCTAGATCTTCCAGCGTGTAGCGCGAGTTACCCTCACCAGTCTGTACCTGCAGTTGGAGGGTTGGGAGCAGGCCGAACGAAGCTCCTGATCCGAAGAGGAAGTTGATGTCTTGGTTGTAGATGTCGCCGATAGAAATCACTGCCTGTCCTCCTTGGCTGCGCAGAATGGCGCTGAGAGACGATACCTCTCGCAGCAAGCAGAGTGCCACCACGAAAGGCCTTAATGACTCCTGCGCGAAAGACAAATAATGCCCAGTTGCTGCCCTAGAAGCCTCCCTACGGTCACTCATCCCAACGGCATAAACGCCGTGACTGGACACAGCCAGTCACGGCGTTTATGCCTTGCCGCTCTCTCACGCAACTCTCAAAGCAGCGTCACGCTCTTCAATTTTCTCCATCACCCAATCGTGCACCTCTTCCTCGACCCACCCCACACACCTCTCCCCTAATGACACCGGCTTAGGGAAGGCCCCCTCGCTGATGTACTTGTAGACGGTCGACCTGGCCAGACCGGTCGTAGCCATGACTTCTCGTAAACGGATGATCCTCATGAACGGGCTCCTGGTGTTCGTTCAGAGGATTGGCAGGTCTCGTTTTTAATGACCGGGCCGATCCTGGGCACGCCCTGGCGGCCGCAACGGGCTTCAGCATCCCCATGAGGAAGACTGGCTGTAGAACAGATATGGACGAAATACAGCTGAAAGCCCCGGAATTCCAGATATGTCTTATTAAAGCGGCATCTAGGCAGCTTCTAGAATCCTTCTACACCACATCTACAAACCATCTATTCCGGCTCTATTCCGCAGCTAGAAGCTTTCACCAAGGCAAGGAAGTCATGACCCGCCGCTCTCCTCTCAATTCCGACTTCACCATCGACATACCTCCATCCAGCCCTCACGGAAAGGCACCCCACGAGCGCCGTGACGACATCTGGCTTTGGTTCTATCTCGCTCTGCGCGGAAAAGCGCTCTATCGCAGTGAGGCGCTGAATCCGAGAACCATGTCCGAGCAGATGGCGGAGAGCATCAAGAGCTTTCGGCTCTCACTAGAGGAAATCGCTGTCGACCAAAACCGTCAGATGGTTTCGGAGGGGCACATAACCTGGATATCGGACTGCAAGCGTCAACTGGCCTGGATCCAACATCGGCTTAACCGCGACAAGCGCATTCGCACTCCAGATATCTATTCTTCAGCGCTCACGGAGAGAGAGATGCTGGTAGCCAAGATCGACTGCTCAGGTTCGGCGCCCAGGGATAAGGAGTCCCTGGTTATTGGCCTGAAACAGGATTGGGACGAACAAACGCGGTTGGACAAGCAGCTCAGCTGGGTTCAAGAAGCCAATGAAGCAGGAGCATGCCGGCACGTAGTCGAATGGGTGAGGAAACACCAACCTGAGCAGGAGTTTCCCGAACCTGTTCCGAAGACCCTGCAAGAGTTGCTGATCGCCTCAGACGCATGGACCTGGAGCGACGTTGAGAGGAAATATTGCATCGCGACGGTCAGGCGGCTTTGGAGGCAGAAAATTCGGCGCCAAGAAGCGAAGGGTAAGAAGCAGTACAACTTCATCCTGAGCGACAAGGCGATCAAGCGACTCGACAGATTCTCCAAAGATCACGAGCTCTCTAGAGCCCGTGTCCTGGAAATCCTCTTGCAGATGGAAGATGAGAAGGATCTGTATCTCAAGGAGCAGATTCGCGTGCTGAGAGGAATAGATCAGTAACCTAAGCGTCCCAGGCAATTTCCTTGAGGTTACGCGCCAGGGCTCTGAAAGCTCGAAAGGTATTTGGCCCAATCAGCCATCAGCGGTCGACGCTTCTCAAGGAAATCAGATCGGGAATAGGAGCTTTCAACGGCGCCCCTTTCATCGTGCGCCAACGCGAGCTCACAGATGTACCTAGGGTAGTTGGTGCATTCCCCTGCCCAGTCGCGGAATGTTGAGCGAAAACCGTGGCAGGTCACGCCCCGATAAGCAAGGTCCTCTTGCAGCAAGTCCCGCATAGCATTTCCATGCATGACCCCTGACCTTCCGTGCCCAGGGAAGAGGTACTGGGAATCGCTAATTCTAGGGATCGCCTCAAGTAGCCGTAGAACTTCTTCGGACAGAGGAATGGCGAATGCTTGACGAGTTTTCATGCGGGACTCGTCCAGCCTCCAGACTCGCTCTACCAGGTCAAACTCTTCCCACCTGGCAAATCGAACCATATGACTGCGTGCGCCGGTCAGTAGAAGCAGCTGCAGCGCTTGAGCATTGCGTACTCGAAGCTCGTCGAGTTGATGCATGAGCTTCGGTGCATCCTTCCAATTCAAAGCTATGAAGCGCTCGCATGTTCGAGCCTTTTTCTTCTCCAACCTGCTGAGTAGATTCTCTAAGTGCCCCTTCCAACGCGCCGGGTTCTCACCACTACGAAGACCTCGCGCCTTCGCAGCATCCAGAATCTGCTCAATCTGGGAGCGGACTTCATCCGCAGTCCGACTTTTAACCGCCCAGATCGGACGCAGAATGCTCAGCACATCTTCAGTCTGCACATCTTTAGGAGCTGAAGTACCGATCCGATCAAACGCGTAATGCTCCAGCTTACGAATCCAGCCCTTACGCCAACGCTCCGACCAAGCACCGCTGTGTGCTTCGAAGTATTCTCGGGCGACTGTCTCGAATGACTTCTCGCCTAGCCTGGTTTCCTGCTGAGCTAGTTTTCGGGCTGCCCGCTCAGCATCTCTCGCGGCGAGCGGATCTACTCCTGAACTGAGCTGTATTCGAAATGCACTGCAGGCAAGGCGAGCATCTTTGAGGCTCACCTGCGGAAAGCCTCCCAGCCCCATTTCGCGGCGCCGCGCATTGAGCTGGAAGCGAAATACCCAAGACTTGCGACCTGTCGCCTGAATGAAGAGGCGTAAGCCCTCCCCGTCTTCATATGTGCCTGGAACCGATAGGTTCTCGACCTGTTTGGCGGTTAGCTTTCCCACGACGCCCTACTCCCTTCACGTGCATCAAAAGGGGGATAAATTCCCCCATATATTCCCCCACTTTCACGTAGAACCAGTCAACCTTCCGTAGATCTCTCTAGACAGAAAAAATCATAAATCGTTGATTTTTAATATGTTTTAAATTCAACAAAAGACCCTAGTAGATTTCTCTAGACAATAAAAAGGCCGCCTTGTGGGCGGCCTTTTTCATTGGAGGTTCAATACGGCGGGATCAGGCCATGGCTTCCTGGGGTTTGCCCAGCAGGCGGTCGATCACCACCATCACGGCCAGCATGGCGACCGAGGGGATCAGCCAGGCGAGGCCCTGCTCGGCCAACGGCAGTTGCTCCATCCAGGCCGGCATCCAGGCGTCGAGCTTGGCGCCCTTGAGCGCGTCGATGATGCCGAAGACGAAGGAAATCACCATCACCGGGGCAACGATGCGCGTCTGCGAGCGCCACAGGCTGGCGCAGAAGCTCAGCGCTACCAGCACGATGCACGGCGGGTAGATGGCAGTCAGCACCGGGATGGAGAACTGGATGAGCTTGGTCAGCCCCAGGTTCGACACCAGCAGCGAGAAGCCAGCCAGGATGACCACCAGGCTGCGGTACGACAGCGGCAGGATGCGGCAGAAGTACTCGGCGCAGGCGCAGGTCAGGCCCACAGCGGTGACCAGGCAGGCCAGCGCGATCAGCACGGCGAGGAAGGTGCTGCCCAGCGAGCCGAAGGTGTGCTGCACGTAGGCGTGCAGGACGGCAGCGCCGTTGGCGGCACCGGCGGCAATGTCATGGCTGCCCGAGCCCAGGCGGAACAGGCTGATGTACACCAGCGCCAGACCGACACCGGCGATCAGGCCGGCAATGATGGCGTAGCGGGTGATCAGGCGCGGCGAATCCACACCACGGGAGCGGATCGCGTTGACGATGACAATGCCGAAGACCAGAGCGCCGAGGGTGTCCATGGTCAGGTAGCCATTGACGAAGCCCTGGGAGAACGCTGCGGCCTGGTAGGCCGGTTCAGCAACGCCGATGGGGCCGGCTGGAAGCATGAAGGCTGCAATGCCCAGAGCGGCCAGGGCGATGATCTTCAACGGCGCGAGGAAGCGGCCGACGGTATCCAGCAGCTTGCCCGGATACAGCGAGATCACCAGCACTACCAGGAAGTACACCAGGCTGTAGAGGAACAGCGGCAGAGCGCCCTCCCCGGTCAGCGGTGCCAGGCCGACTTCGAAGGAGACGGTGGCGGTACGCGGGGTGGCGAACAGCGGCCCGACCGACAGGTAGCAGACAGCCGCGAGCAGGCCACCAGCCACACGGCCGATCGGGTGACTCAGGGTGTCCATTGCGCCGCCGACTTTTGCCAGCGCGACAACGGTGATCACCGGCAGGCCGACCGCGGTGATCAGGAAGCCCAGCGCGGCCATCCACACGTGCGGCCCCGACTGCAGGCCCACGATCGGCGGGAAGATGATGTTGCCCGCGCCGACGAACAGCGCGAAGGTCATAAAACCCAATGCCAGGACGTCCTGGCCTTTCAAGACTTTCATGAAGGGAAATACCACAGTGCTTTAGCGGGTTTGTGGTCTCCCAAGGCACGCACGCCGTACGGACGTGACAAAGCCGCATCGAACGGGACTGGCCGACTCACTCGGGGCGAGCCTGCGCATCCTGTGATGCTGCTGTCATCGGTACGGAGAGTTGTTCTTGGAAGTCCGATAGCAGAGGTTTTCCATGGGCTCGTGGCCCGTTTGCTCCTGCATTCTGGTTATCCCGCCATCCTTGACGGTCAGGAATCGCCGTCGCTTCCGGGTAGGAATTGACGGTGAGCGAGCCCTCCCTTGTGGGGAACGCGACGCTTCATATAGTTGCTAGCCTAACGATCTATTCCGATGAGCTGCACTGACATACGTCAGATCGTCCGCGCAATGATCGGCGATGTCGCCTGAACGACACTTTGTCAGACGCAGCCATAACGACAGAGGCCACCCGAAGGTGGCCTCTGTGGACGGACGGTTGAGTAAGCGAGGCGCTTACTTGACCGGCCAGCCGGTCAGCTCGGCCAGGGCCTTGCCGATGTCGGCCAGGGAACGCACGGTTTTCACACCAGCGTCCTGCAGGGCGGCGAACTTCTCGTCCGCAGTGCCCTTGCCGCCGGAGATGATGGCGCCGGCGTGGCCCATGCGCTTGCCGGGCGGTGCGGTAACACCAGCGATGTAGGACACCACCGGCTTGGTCACGTTGGCCTTGATGTAGGCAGCCGCTTCTTCTTCAGCCGAACCACCGATTTCGCCGATCATGACGATGGCTTCGGTTTTCGGGTCTTCCTGGAACAGCTTCAGGATGTCGATGAAGTTGGAACCCGGGATCGGGTCACCACCGATGCCCACGCAGGTGGACTGGCCGAAGCCGGCGTCGGTGGTCTGCTTCACGGCTTCGTAGGTCAGGGTGCCGGAACGCGACACGATGCCTACCTTGCCCGGCAGGTGGATGTGACCCGGCATGATGCCGATCTTGCACTCGCCGGGAGTGATCACGCCCGGGCAGTTCGGGCCGATCAGGCGTACGCCCAGCTCGTCGCACTTGACCTTGGCTTCCAGCATGTCGATGGTCGGGATGCCTTCGGTGATGCAGACGATCAGCTTGATGCCGCCGAAGGCCGCTTCCAGGATCGAGTCCTTGCAGAACGGAGCCGGAACGTAGATGACCGACGCGTCAGCGCCGGTAGCTTCCACGGCTTCCTTGACGGTGTTGAACACCGGCAGGCCCAGGTGGGTGGTGCCGCCCTTGCCGGGGGTCACGCCGCCAACCATCTTGGTGCCGTAGGCGATGGCTTGTTCGGAGTGGAAGGTACCCTGCGAGCCGGTGAAGCCCTGGCAGATGACTTTGGTGTCTTTATTGATCAGGACGCTCATTACTTACCCTCCGCGGCCTTGACGACTTGCTGGGCAGCGTCGGTCAGGCTGGTCGCCGCGATGATGTTCAGACCGCTTTCGGCCAGGACCTTGGCGCCGAGGTCGGCGTTGTTGCCTTCCAGACGAACGACAACCGGGATTTTCACGCCGACTTCTTTCACGGCGCCGATGATGCCTTCGGCAATCATGTCGCAGCGAACGATGCCGCCGAAGATGTTCACCAGAACGGCAGCGACGTTGCTGTCGGACAGGATGATCTTGAACGCTTCGGTCACGCGCTCTTTGGTGGCACCGCCGCCAACGTCGAGGAAGTTGGCCGGCTTGCCGCCGTGCAGGTTGACGATGTCCATGGTGCCCATGGCCAGGCCAGCGCCGTTGACCATGCAGCCGATGTTGCCTTCCAGCGCGACGTAGTTCAGTTCCCACTTCTGCGCATGGGCCTCACGAGCGTCGTCCTGGGACGGGTCGTGCATGGCGCGCAGCTTGGGCTGACGGTACATGGCGTTGGAGTCGATGTTGATCTTGGCGTCCAGGCAGTGCAGGTTGCCGTCTTTCTTGATCACCAGCGGGTTCACTTCCAGCAGCGCCAGGTCGTAGTCCTGGAACAGCTTGGCCAGGCCCACGAAGATGTGGGTGAACTGCTTGATCTGGTCGCCCTTCAGGCCCAGCTGGAAGGCCAGCTCGCGACCCTGGTAGGGCTGAGCGCCAACCAGCGGATCGATGGTGGCCTTGAGGATCTTCTCGGGAGTCTCGTGCGCAACTTTCTCGATGTCCACGCCACCTTCGGTGGAGGCCATGAAGACGATGCGACGGCTGGAACGGTCAACAACGGCGCCGAGGTACAGCTCCTTGTCGATGTCGGTGCAGGATTCCACCAGGATCTTGCTGACCGGCTGGCCATTGGCGTCAGTCTGGTAAGTCACCAGACGCTTGCCCAGCCAGTTGGCGGCGAACGCCTTGGCGTCCTCTTTGCTCTTGACCAGCTTCACACCGCCCGCTTTACCGCGGCCACCGGCATGTACCTGGGCTTTGACGACCCACTCGGTACCACCGATCTTTTCACAGGCTTCTGCGGCCTCTTCGGGTGTGTCGACGGCGAAGCCCTTGGATACGGGCAGGCCGTACTCAGCGAACAGCTGCTTACCCTGATATTCGTGGAGATTCATGCTTGTCTACCGTTTTCGTCTTGGGTATTGCGCATTCGGCGCGGCGCTCGTGGCACCACGCCACCTGTGACCGAGTCCCCCTCGGGGGAGAAACGATCCGGCGGGTCGGGGACAGCCCCTCGCAAAAGACTGCCACTCTCCCCGCCGTGGTCCCGTTCCTTAGCGCTTCTTGCGGTTGGCGATGTGGATGGCGTGGCCATTCACTGCCAGGGCCGCTTCGTGCAGCGCTTCGGACAGAGTCGGGTGGGAGAAGACCATCATGCCCAGGTCTTCGGCGCTGGTGCCGAATTCCATGCCGATCGCGCCTTGCTGTACCAGCTCGGCGGCGCTCGGGCCGATCACGTGGACGCCCAGTACGCGGTCGGTCTTGGCATCGGCGATGACCTTGACCAGACCGCCGGTGTCGTTGGCAGCCATGGCGCGACCGCTGGCAGCGAACGGGAAGGTGCCGACGTTGACTTCGACGCCTTCGCCCTTGAGCTGCTGCTCGGTCTTGCCGACCCACGCGATTTCCGGGTGGGTGTAGATCACCGACGGAATCAGATCGTAGTTCATCTGGGCTTTGTGGCCGGCGATGCGCTCGGCAACCATCACGCCCTCTTCCGAGGCCTTGTGCGCGAGCATGGCGCCACGGACCACGTCACCAATGGCGAAGACGCCCGGAACGCTGGTCTTGCACTGGTCGTCGACGAAGATGAAGCCACGCTCGTCGAGGGTCACGCCGCTGTCGGCCGCCAGCAGGTCGGTGGTCACCGGGCGACGGCCCACGGCCACGATCAGCTTGTCGAAGGTTTCCTTCTGCTCGCCGTTGGCGTCGGTGAAGGTCACGGTAACCTGCTTCTTCTTCACGTCCGAACCGGTGACGCGAGCGCCCAGGCGGATGTTCAGACCTTGCTTGGTCAGAGTCTTCAGAGCTTCCTTGGCGATCTGCTCGTCGGCAGCCGGGAGGAACTTGTCCAGGGCTTCCAGGACGGTGACCTCAGCGCCCAGGCGAGCCCAGACCGAACCCAGTTCCAGACCGATGACGCCAGCGCCGATCACACCGAGCTTCTTCGGCACGCTCTGGAATTCCAGGGCGCCGGTGGAGTCGACGATCACGTCTTCAGTCAGCGGGGCCGGCGGGATTTCAACCGGCTTGGAGCCCGAGGCGATGATGATGTTGTCGGCTTCCAGAACCTGGGTCTTGCCGTCCAGGCCGGTCACTTCGACCTGCTTGTTGGCCAGGACCTTGCCGTGGCCTTCGAAGGAGGTCACGCCGTTGGCCTTGAACAGGGTGGCGATGCCGCCGGTCAGGTTCTTCACGATGTTGGCCTTGCGGGCAATCATCGCCGGAACGTCCATCTTCACGCCGCCGGTGGAGATACCGTGGACATCGAAGCCTTCTTTGGCTTCCTTGTACTTCCAGGAGCTGTCCAGAAGGGCCTTGGACGGAATGCAGCCTACGTTCAGGCAGGTACCGCCGAGAGCGACCTTGCCCTCTTTACCGATGTACTTCTCGATGCAAGCGGTCTTCAGGCCGAGTTGGGCAGCACGGATGGCGGCTACGTAGCCGCCGGGGCCTGCACCAATCACAACCACGTCGAATTTCTGGCTCATGTCTCAATCCTTATTCCGGTGAAGCGGACGGCCCCTTGCGGGGCCGTCGTGTAGTACGGGGCCGTCGTGTGAATTGACGTATCAGACGTCCAGCAGCAGGCGAGCCGGGTCTTCCAGCAGATCCTTCATGGTGACCAGGAAGCTGACCGCTTCCTTGCCATCGATCATGCGGTGATCGTAGGACAGCGCCAGGTACATCATCGGCAGGATGACCACTTGACCGTTAACGGCCATCGGGCGCTCCTGGATCTTGTGCATGCCGAGGATGGCGGTCTGCGGCGGGTTGACGATCGGAGTCGACAAGAGGGATCCAAATACGCCACCGTTGGAAATGGTGAAAGTACCACCGGTCATGTCTTCGATGGACAGCTTGCCGTCTTTGGCTTTCTTGCCGAAGGTGGCGATGCCGTTCTCGATCTCGGCCAGGCTCATGAACTCGGCGTTACGCAGAACCGGCACGACCAGACCGCGGTCGCTGGAAACTGCCACACCGATGTCCTGGTAGCCGTGGTAGACGATGTCGTTGCCGTCGATCGAGGCGTTGACGCCCGGGAAGCGCTTCAGGGCTTCGGTGGCGGCCTTGACGAAGAAGGACATGAAGCCCAGGCGAACGCCGTTGTGCTTCTTCTCGAACAGGTCCTTGTACTTGTTGCGCAGGTCCATGATCGGCTTCATGTTGACTTCGTTGAAGGTAGTCAGCATGGCCATGGAGGACTGGGCTTCGACCAGACGCTCGGCAACCTTGGCGCGCAGGCGGGTCATCGGAACACGCTTCTCGACGCGGTCGCCAGCGGCGAACACCGGAGCAGCTGCAGCCGGAGCTGCAGCCTTGGCAGCCGGAGCGGCGGCCGGGGCGTTCTTCTTGGCTTCAACGGCAGCGACGACGTCTTCCTTGGTGACGCGACCGCCTTTGCCGGTACCGGCCAGGCTGTTCGGGTCGATGCCGTTCTCTTCGGCCAGCTTGCGGGCAGCCGGCGAGAGGATGTTGTCGTCGCCAGCGGCAGCAGCGGCCGGTGCAGCGGCTGCAGGTGCAGCAGCCGGAGCCGAGGCAGCAGCCGGAGCGGCAGCGGCGGCACCGCCTTCGCTCAGTTTGCCCAGCAGTTCGTTGGAGAGAACGGTGTCGCCTTCGTTCTTGACGATCTCTGCCAGGACGCCGTCAGCCTCGGCCAGCACTTCGATCACGACCTTGTCGGTCTCGATGTCGACGATCAGTTCGTCGCGCTTGACGGCTTCACCGACCTTCTTGTGCCAGGTTGCAACGGTGCCGTCGGCAACCGATTCCGGGAAGGTTGGGGCTTTGATTTCGATAGCCATTATGTGTGTTTCCTTAAATTCGGTATCAACTGCGCGTTGGCGTTAAACGGTGAAGGCGTCCTGCAGCAGTTTTTCCTGCTGCTCGGCGTGCATCGAAGCGTAGCCGCAAGCCGGAGCTGCCGAGCCTTCGCGGCCCGCGTATTCCAGGTTGAGACCTTTCTTGTGCGCGGCGATGACACGACGCATATGGTGCTGCGAGCAGAACCAGGCACCCTGGTTCATCGGCTCTTCCTGACACCAGACGATGTGCTTGAGGTTCTTGTACTGCGACAGCACCTCGGCCAGATCGTCTTCCGGGAAGGGATACAGCTGCTCGAGGCGAACGATCGCGATGTTCTCGAGACCTTCGGCGCGACGCTTCTCCAGCAGGTCGTAGTAGACCTTGCCGCTGCACAGCACGATGCGGTCGACTTTCTTCGGATCCAGGCTGTCGATCTCGTTGATCACAGTCTGGAACGAACCGTCGGCCAGATCTTCCAGGGTCGAGATGGCCAGCTTGTGACGCAGCAGCGACTTCGGAGTCATCACGATCAGCGGCTTGCGCAGCGGACGGATCACCTGACGGCGCAGCATGTGGTAGACCTGCGCCGGGGTAGTCGGCACGCAGACCTGGATGTTCTGCTCGGCGCACAGCTGCAGGTAACGCTCCAGGCGCGCGGAGGAGTGCTCCGGACCCTGGCCTTCGTAACCGTGCGGCAGCAGCATGGTCAGACCACACAGACGTTGCCACTTGGTTTCGCCGCTGGTGATGAACTGGTCGATCACGACCTGTGCACCGTTGGCGAAGTCACCGAACTGGGCTTCCCAGGTCACCAGTGCATTCGGCATGGTGGTGGCGTAGCCGTATTCGAATGCCAGTACTGCTTCTTCCGAAAGGTAGGAGTCGTACAGGCTGACGCGCGGCTGACCTTCGAACAGATTGGCCAGGGGAATGTAGACCGAGTCATCCTTCTGGTTGTGCAGCGCCGCGTGGCGGTGCGAGAAGGTGCCGCGGCCGACGTCCTGACCGGTCATGCGCACCGGGTGACCTTCGAACAGCAGGGTGGCGTAGGCCAGGTTCTCGGCGAAGCCCCAGTTGATGGGCATGCCGCCGGCAGCCATCTTCGCGCGGTCTTCGTAGATCTTCTGCACCTGACGCTGCATGACGAAGCCGTCCGGGGTTTCCAGCAGCTTGGCGGAGAGGTCCTGCAGGGTCTTCAGGTCGAAGCGGGTGTCGTGTCGCGCGGTCCAGGCATGGCCCACGTACGGACGCCAGTCGACGAAGAGCTCCTTGTTGGGCTCCTTCACCAGGCTCTTCACCACGTGCTGGCCGTTGTCGAGAGCGTCGCGGTATTCGTCGACCTTCTCCTGGGCCTGCTCGGTGGTCTGCACGCCGGCTGCGATCAGCGCATCGGCATACAGGTCACGGGTGGTGCGCTGCTTGGCGATCTGCTGATACATCAGCGGCTGGGTGCCGCTCGGCTCGTCGGCCTCGTTGTGGCCGCGACGGCGGTAGCAGACCAGGTCGATGACCACGTCACGCTTGAACTGCATGCGGTAGTCGACGGCCAGCTGGGTCACGAACAGGACCGCTTCCGGATCGTCGCCGTTCACATGGAAGATCGGCGCCTGGATCATCTTGGCCACGTCGGTCGCGTACTCGGTGGAACGAGCATCGTCCTGGCGGCTGGTGGTGAAGCCCACCTGGTTGTTGATCACGATGTGGATGGTGCCGCCCGTCTTGTAAGCACGGGTCTGCGACATCTGGAAGGTCTCCATGACCACGCCCTGCCCCGCGAAGGCGGCATCACCGTGGATGGAGATCGGCACGACCTTGTCGCCGGTGCCGTCCTTGCGACGGTCCTGGCGGGCGCGTACCGAGCCCTCGACCACCGGGGAAACGATTTCCAGGTGCGAGGGGTTGAACGCCAGGGCGAGGTGGACTTCGCCGCCGGTGGTCATGACGTTGGAGGAGAAGCCCTGGTGGTACTTCACGTCACCGGAGCCCATCTCGACCAGCTTCTTGCCTTCGAACTCGTCGAACAGCTCGCGCGGGTTCTTGCCCAGGGTGTTGACCAGGACGTTCAGACGGCCGCGGTGAGCCATGCCGATGACGATTTCCTTCACACCATAGGAGCCGGAGCGCTGGATGATCTCGTCGACCATCGGGATCAGGCTCTCGCCGCCTTCCAGGCCGAAGCGCTTGGTGCCCGGGTACTTGGTGCCCAGGTATTTTTCCAGGCCTTCGGCAGCGGTCAGGCGCTCGAGCAGGTGGGAGCGGGCGTCGGCGGAGTACGTCGGACGGCCACGGACGCTTTCCAGGCGCTGGGCGAACCAGTGACGCTGCTCGGAGTCGACGATGTGCATGAACTCGGCGCCGATGGTGCTGCAGTAGGTCTGCTTCAGCGCATCGATGATTTCACGCAGGGTCGCTTCTTCCTTGCCGATGTAGAGCTCACCGGTCCGGAAAGTAGTGTCGAGGTCTGCAGCGGTGAGCCCGTAATGTTCCAGCGACAGGTCGGAGGGAGCGGTACGCACCCAGAGACCCAGCGGATCGAGCGATGCTGCCTGATGTCCACGCAGACGGTATGCCAGGATCAGACGCAGGACTTCAACCTGCTTTTTCTCGTGCTCGGTGCTTACGCTGCCAGCGGAAACAGGCGCGGCGCGGCGCTGGTTCTTGGCCAGGAGTACGAAATGATCACGGATAGAGGAATGCGAAACGTCGGGGGCAGGATTGCCGTCGGCAGGAAGCTTCTGGAAGTACGTGCGCCACTCTTCTGGCACAGCGTTCGGGTCGTGCAGGTAGAGCTCGTAGAGCTCTTCGACGTAGGCAGCGTTTCCACCGGATAGATGGGCACTGTTCCACATCCGCTGCATTACGCTTTCGTGCATGCTTGGTCACCCTCGGTAAGGGGACTCCACCTGTGGAACCTCTGGCGCGAAGTCAAACACAGCGACTTCAAGCCACCGATTCCCGCAGATAGTCCGGGTACCAGCCCGGATGCCCCTGCTGGTCATATATACGTTTTCAATACAGGACCCCCGCTTTGTGGGCTTGGGTCCTAAGGACTGTACCGCCGGACAATGTTCCGGCGGCACAGGTGTCGCTCTTTCATGATCTGTGGGCGCGAGGCCCGCAGATCAAGTGCCGCTCTGCAGCAGCATGTTACGGATGTGACCGATTGCCTTGGTGGGGTTCAGACCCTTCGGGCAAACGTTCACGCAGTTCATGATCCCGCGGCAGCGGAAAACGCTGAACGGGTCATCCAGGCTCGCCAGGCGCGCCTGAGTTTCGGTGTCACGGCTGTCGGCCAGGAAGCGATAGGCCTGCAGCAGCGCGGCGGGACCCAGGAACTTGTCGGGGTTCCACCAGAACGACGGGCAGGAGGTCGAGCAGCAGGCGCACAGGATGCACTCGTACAGACCGTCCAGCTTCTCGCGCTCTTCCGGGCTTTGCAGACGCTCGATGGCCGGAGCTGCATATTTGTTCTGCAGGAACGGCTTCACGCTCTCGTACTGCTTGTAGAAGATGCGCATGTCGACGACCAGGTCACGAATGACCGGCAGGCCCGGCAGCGGACGCAGAACCAGCTTGCCGCCCTTCAGGCCAGCGGCCGACAGGGGGGTGATGCAGGCCAGGCCGTTCTTGCCGTTGATGTTCATACCGTCGGAACCGCACACGCCTTCACGGCAGGAACGACGATAGGAGAAGCCCTCGTCCTGTTCCTTGATCAGAGCCAGCACGTCCAGGACCATGATGTCCTTGCCGTCGGTATCGACCTGGAAGTCCTGCATGTAGGGTGCAGCGTCCTTCTCAGGGTTGTAGCGGTAAACACTCACTTGCAACATGGCGGGCACCCTTAGTAAGTACGAACCTTGGGTTCGAATGCCGGAACAGTTTTCGGCGCGAAGTTGACGGCACGCTTGGCTACACGCTTCTCACCCGGGAAGTACAGGGTGTGGCACAGCCAGTTCTCGTCATCGCGCTCCTCGAAGTCTTCACGGGCATGCGCGCCGCGGGACTCTTTGCGGGCTTCTGCCGCAATCGCAGTGGCTTCGGCCACTTCGAGGAGGTTCTGCAGTTCCAGCGCTTCGATACGCGCCGTGTTGAATGCCTGGCTCTTGTCGTTGATCTTGACGGTGGCGATACGCTCACGCAGATCAGCCAACTGAGCGATACCTTTCTGCATGTACTCGCCGGTACGGAACACACCGAAGTAGTTCTGCATGCAGGATTGCAGCTCGCGCTTGAGCGGAGCGACTTCTTCGCCGCTGGTGCGCTCGTTCACGCCGTTCAGGCGCTTGAAAGCGGATTCCAGGTCGGACTCGGAAGCCTGGCGGTGCTCGATACCATCCTTGAGCGCCTTCTCCAGGTGCAGGCCGGTGGCACGACCGAACACAACCAGGTCGAGCAGCGAGTTGCCGCCCAGGCGGTTGGCGCCGTGTACCGATACGCAAGCAACTTCGCCTACGGCGAACAGGCCTTCGATGATCTGCTCGTTGCCGTTGGCATCGGTGGTCAGGGCCTGGCCATGGATGTTGGTGGCAACGCCGCCCATCATGTAGTGGCAGGTCGGGATGACCGGGATCGGAGCGACAACCGGGTCGACGTGGGCGAAGGTCTTGGACAGTTCGCAGATGCCAGGCAGGCGGCTGTGCAGAACTTCTTCGCCGAGGTGGTCGAGCTTCAGCAGTACGTGGTCCTTGTTCGGGCCCACGCCGTTGCCGGCGATCACTTCCTTGACCATGGAACGGGCAACCACGTCGCGGCCGGCCAGGTCCTTGGCGTTCGGAGCGTAACGCTCCATGAAACGCTCGCCATGGGCGTTGATCAGGTAGCCGCCTTCACCGCGGCAGCCTTCGGTGACCAGTACACCAGCGCCGGCGATGCCGGTCGGGTGGAACTGCCACATCTCGATGTCCTGCACCGGCACACCAGCGCGCAGCGCCATGCCGATACCGTCACCGGTGTTGATCAGGGCGTTGGTGGTGGAGGCGTAGATACGGCCGGCACCGCCAGTGGCCAGGACCACGGCCTTGGAGCGGATATAAACGGTGTCGCCGGTTTCGATGTCGATGGCGATGACGCCAACCACATGACCGTCCTGGTTCTTCACCAGATCGACCGCGTACCACTCATTAAGGAAGGAAGTACCGTTCTTCAGGTTGGCCTGATAGAGGGTGTGCAGCAGGGCGTGACCGGTACGGTCAGCCGCGGCGCAGGTACGCGCAGCCTGGCCACCCTTGCCGAAGTCCTTGGACTGGCCACCGAACGGACGCTGGTAGATGCGGCCCTGCTCGGTACGGGAGAACGGCAGGCCCATGTGTTCCAGTTCGAACACGGCTTCCGGGCCGACGGAGCACATGTATTCGATAGCGTCCTGGTCACCGATGTAGTCGGAGCCCTTGACGGTGTCGTACATGTGCCAGCGCCAATCGTCGTTCGGGTCGGCCGAAGCGATGGCGCAGGTGATGCCGCCCTGGGCGGATACGGTGTGCGAACGGGTCGGGAAGACCTTGGTCACCACGGCAGTCTTGTGACCACCCTGGGCCAGTTGCAGTGCGGCACGCATGCCGGCGCCGCCGCCACCAACGATGATGGCGTCGAAGGAAAGAGTACGAATGCTAGCCATGGATCAGTTACCCCAGAGAATCTGCACACCCCAGACGAAGAATGCGAACATGGCCATGCCGCATACCGCCTGGACGAGGAAACGCACGACGGTCGCGGACTTGCCCAGCGCCATCGGAGTCAGGTAGTCGGTGGTGATGGTCCACATACCGACCCAGGCGTGCACGCTCAGGGAAACCAGCGTCAACAGGCTGAAGATCTTCATCAGGCTGTGGGAGAACAGACCATGCCACTCGGCGTAGGTGATACCTGGGTGAGCGATCAGGAAGCCCAGCAGGAAGAGAACATAAGCCGCGAGAACGACCGCGGAGACGCGCTGGACCATCCAGTCATAGAGACCCGAACGCGACAAGTTAGTGACGTTAGTTACCATACCCATACCCCCGCCAGAACGATCAGCACCACTGCGACAGCGATGACGATTTTCGAACCACGCTTACCGCCTTCCAGTGTTTCGCCAATACCTGCGTCCATGACGAGGTGACGAATACCGGCTACCAGGTGGTACAGCAGCGCAGACAGCAGGCCCCAAATCACAAGCTTGACCAACGGATGGGTCAGACACGCCTTCACCTGCTCGAAGCTGTCTTCGGATGCGAGGGAACGATCCAGTGCGAACAGCAGCACTGCGATGCCCACGAACAGAATGACGCCGGAGATACGGTGGAGAATCGACGTGTAAGCAGTGATAGGGAGTTGGATGGTCCTTAGGTCTAGGTTTACGGGTCGTTTGCTATTCACGGCTTTTTTCACACTGAGAGCCCTTCTATGGATCAGGGCTAGTTGTCGGGAGGTGCACTTGTCAGGTACCCATCACCTTCGGGAGTGACAACCACCAATCAAGCTAGGCCGGACGGCCCTTGGCGGCTGGTCGCCGAGTATAGACAGTTAGGCCCCTAATGACAACGGAAAGACCTCCACCTAAGGACTAATTGCCGCACCCCCATAAAAGGCGTAAACAGGCAAATTTTTCCGGCAAAACAGGGGCTTGGAGGAGCCAAACTTCTCCGATTGTGCAAATTGACATTCGGATTTATCTCTCTATAGTGGTGCGGGCCCTGCGTGGGGGGTCGTACAGATGATTTCAAGCATAAATAGGAGGCCTATCATGGCTGACAAAAAAGCGCAGTTGATCATCGAGGGCGCTGCCCCCGTCGAACTGCCTGTCCTCTCCGGCACGCTGGGTCCCGATGTTGTCGACGTGCGGGGCCTGACCTCCACGGGTCACTTCACTTTCGACCCCGGCTTCATGTCCACCGCCTCCTGCGAGTCGAAGATCACCTACATCGATGGTGATAAAGGTGTACTGCTGCATCGCGGCTACCCGATCGAACAGCTCGCCGAGAAGTCCGACTACCTGGAAACCTGCTACCTGCTGCTCAACGGCGAACTGCCCACTGCCGAGCAGAAAGAGAAGTTCGTCGGCACCATCAAGAACCACACCATGGTTCACGAGCAGCTGAAGACCTTCTTCAACGGTTTCCGCCGTGATGCGCACCCGATGGCCGTTATGTGCGGCGTGATCGGTGCCCTCTCCGCCTTCTATCACGACTCCCTGGACATCAATAATCCGAAGCACCGGGAAGTCTCGGCGCATCGTCTGATCGCCAAGATGCCGACCATCGCCGCCATGGTGTACAAGTACTCCAAGGGCGAGCCGATGATGTACCCGCGCAACGACCTGAACTATGCAGAGAACTTCCTGCATATGATGTTCAACACCCCCTGCGAGACCAAGCCGATCAGCCCTGTGCTGGCCAAGGCCATGGACCGCATCTTCATCCTGCACGCCGACCACGAGCAGAACGCCTCCACCTCCACCGTGCGACTGGCGGGCTCCTCGGGCGCCAACCCGTTCGCCTGTATCGCCTCGGGCATCGCTGCCCTGTGGGGACCGGCTCACGGCGGTGCGAACGAAGCCGTTCTGCGCATGCTGGACGAGATCGGTGACGTATCGAACATCGAGAAGTTCGTGGCGAAGGCCAAGGACAAGAACGATCCGTTCAAGCTGATGGGCTTCGGCCACCGCGTCTACAAGAACTTCGACCCGCGCGCCAAGGTCATGAAACAGACCTGCGACGAGGTTCTCCAGGAGCTGGGTATCAACGACCCGCAGCTGGAACTGGCCATGAAGCTGGAAGAAATCGCCCGCCACGACCCCTACTTCGTGGAGCGCAACCTCTACCCGAACGTGGACTTCTACTCCGGCATCATCCT
This sequence comes from Pseudomonas multiresinivorans, assembly GCF_012971725.1. Taxonomy (NCBI): domain Bacteria; kingdom Pseudomonadati; phylum Pseudomonadota; class Gammaproteobacteria; order Pseudomonadales; family Pseudomonadaceae; genus Pseudomonas; species Pseudomonas multiresinivorans. The sequence continues at coordinate 2,617,714 of NZ_CP048833.1, read as the reverse complement.
GAAGGCCATCGGTATTCCGACCAGCATGTTCACCGTGATCTTCGCCCTGGCACGTACCGTGGGCTGGATCTCGCACTGGCAGGAAATGCTCTCCGGCCCGTACAAGATTGGCCGTCCGCGCCAGCTGTACACCGGCGCCACCCAGCGCGACTTCGTGGACCTCAAGGCCCGCTAATCGCTACGGTGCGAATGAAAAGGCCGCCTTCGGGCGGCCTTTTTATTGCCACGGCTTTTCTGTAGGAGCGAGCTTGCTCGCGAACCCCTTGACGCCAATGCGGCCGGAAACCCCATTCGCGAGCAAGCTCGCTCCTACGAAGAGCCGGCCGGCACACGATTGCAGGATCACGCAATGTACGTAACCGCGATCACGGCCCCTTTTTTACAGGAACGAAAAAGCCGCCCGAGGGCGGCTTCTTCACGAAAGGGAACGACAGCGCCGATTACTTCTCGGCAGCGCTGCGCAGGCCCTTCAGGGTATTCATCGGCGCATCGACCACGAAACTGTTGGCCAGCCAGGACGGAATGCTGCCACCCGGTTCGGTTTGCACCTGGTAGGTCACCTCGGTCACACCGGCGCCCTTGGGCACCAGCTTCCACTCGCCGATCAGCTTCGGCACGCGGATTTCGCCTTTCTCTTCCGGGATATAGGTCGGTTCGGCCTTGAGATGGCGGATCAGGCCGCCGTCAGCGGTCTTCTCGGTGGTCACGTGGATCACCACGTCGCGGCCGGTCACCGGCCAGGGCATGTCGATCTTCGAGTAGGTCCAGGAATTGTCGCCTTCGGTTTTCAGCAGGCGCATTTCGGCGCAGGCGTGGATCCACTTGCAGGAGCCGGCCACGTCTTCCTGCAGGGCGTTGATCTTGGCCACATCGGCCTTGATGTCGACGACGCCACGGTAAGCCTTGTACTTGGAACCTGCGACCGGGCTGAGGAAGACCTTCACACCGTCGTCTTCCTTCTCCAGCTTCCAGTCTTCCGCCAGGGCAGTACCGGCAAAGCCCATCACGGCAGTGGCCAGCAGGGTCATACGCAATACACCACGCATCGTCTTACCTCTCTTTATTCTTGGTCTCGTGGGGTCGGCAATTGCCGGCGCCCTGTCGCAATCCGCGGTCTTGAGCGGATCGGGGCGTCAGTATGGACCGCGAAATCGTGACTTCCAAGTCACATCAGGCGGCGGTGATGCGTTCCCACTCGGTGAGGATCTGCAGGGCCTGTTCGTTGCTGCTGCCACAGGCATCGGCGTCCGCATCGAAGGCCGCACAGACCTTTGGACGCCGTGAGTCGCCGAATAGTTTGCACAGATTGCGCTCATCCAGTTGCACGCAGCGCACCCCCGCCGGCTTGCCATCGGGCATGCCGGGGATGGGCGAGGAAATCGACGGCGCTATGCAGCAGGCGCCACAGCCGATACGGCATTGCATGGTTGATGAACTCTCGACTCGCTGATCATGGGTTGGAGCGCAGCAGCCCCTGCTCGCGCAGCGCCGCCACCAGGTGTTCGCCATCGGCGGAACCGGCGCGGTAGAACACCGCCGGCTCGCCGATCGGCGCGGGCACTTCGACCGCCCCGCCGGAAGCCACTCCGAAGGTACTGCCGCTCCACAGGTGCACCCAGCGGCCCTCGGGCAATGCCACGCTCAGGCGCTGCACGCCGGGCTCCAGCACCGGGGCCACCAGAAATTGGTCGCCGAGCATATAGCTCGTCGGCGTTTCCGCCAAGCTGGCCGGATCAGCGGGGAATTCCAGCCACAACGGGCGCACCAGCGGCCAGCCATGCTTCGCCGCCTCGTCCATCAGGCGCTGGCGATAGGGCGCAAGCTCGCGGAATACCGTGGCGAAGCGCTGCAACTGCGCCACAGCAGCCGGTGTGCTGTAGGCCTGCACGTTGTCGTCCGGGCGATTGCCCTCGTGGGTGCGCAGCAGGCTGGTGAAGGCGGAAAACTCCGTCCAGCGCAGCAGCAGCTCCTCGCTGCGGTGGTAGTCGCGGATCGGGCTGCTGATGGTGGTGTAGCCACCGGTGTCGCTGTGGTTCAGGCTGAACCCGGAAATGCCCCCGGAGAGCAATCCCAACAGCGCGCTGTGCAGGCCATCGTTGGCATCCCAGGTCACCAGTTGGTCACCCAGCCACAGGCTGGTGGTCAGGCCGGGGCTGCGGCTGTAGGCGGAGCGCATGAAGAACAGCAACTCACCTGGCCCTTCCTCGTCCACCAGTTGCCGGTTCAGCTTCGCCCACAGCTCAGGATAGCGATTGTGCAGCGCCGCGGCCGGCTCACCGGACGCCAGCTTCGCTTCATAGGGCAAGGCCTCGCCGAAGTCCGCCATCCAGCCGGAGAAGCCGGCGCCGAGCATTTCCTCTCGCATCACTCCGCGCAGCCATTCAGCGGCCTGAGGATTGGTCAGGTCGACCAGCCCGGCGCTGAAGCTGGTGTTCTGCAATAGCAGGGGCTGTCCCTGGGCGTCCACAGTCAGGTAGCCGTGCTCCAGCGCTTCCTGGTAGAGATTGCGGGTCGCCCCGCCCTTCTCCGCCGTGTCCACCAGGAAGGGATTCACATACGCCAGGCTGCGAATCCCCTTGGCCCGCAGCTCGGCATTGAACGCCGACCAGCCCGGATAGCGCTCACCATCGAGTACCCAGTTCCACCACAGTTGCTTGCCGAAACTGGTAGTGCGCTGGCCGACCCAGTCCTGCACCCAGACGCCGGCCAGCGGCACCTTCGCTTGCTCCAGCTGGTGGACGATGCCACGCACACGCTCGGTGCCGCCCTGCAGCCCGAGGATCGCCCCCTGCTGCGTCCAGGCCGGCAACGGCGGCATGCGCCCGACTACCGAGGTGTGTGCCTCGATCAGTGCCTTGGGACTGCTGCCTTTATAGAAGTGCGCCTTGAGTTTGCCAGCGTGCACTTCCAGCGCCACGCGCTGGTCGTCGCGCAGGTCGAAGACCTGGTACTCCGACGCCTCGCTGAAGAAGCCGTGCAGGCGCGAGGTGAGGTAGAAAGGTACCGGCGCGTAGGTGGTCCACCAATCGCCACCGGCGCGGTTGGTCAGGTCGGCAGCCAGGGTGATCGGCTGCAAACCGCGCCCGACGCCCTGCTCCTGCACCAGGATCGGCAGACGGCGCCCGCTCAGGTCGAAACGGGGGAACTGCTCGCCGAAGCCGTGAAACTGCTCGTCGGCCTCCCGCGCCCAAGCCAGATAGAGACGGTTAAGCGCCGGGTCATCCAGGCTCACATCCATCAGCACGCCGCGCCCGCCATCGGCACGCAGTGCAACGCTGTAAGGCACCTGTCGACCATCGTCGCAACCCAGTTTCCCCGAGATCAGCAGCTCATCCGGGCCGCCCCGAACGGCATCCAACTGTTGCTGGCGACACAGCAACTCGCGGTGTTCGTGGACGAACATCGCGCCACGGTGCTCTTCGGCCTCTACGCGCCCTATGCCGGCGGCGAGGAATCCGCCATGGGTCTGCCACAGCGTCTGTGCGGGATGCTCACCCGCGCGCAGGGCGAAAGACTCGCCGTCCCACTCCAGGCGATAGTCGCCCAGCGTCCAGTTCTGCCCGGCAGCCATGGACGGCGCCACCGTCAGCTGCGCCCATACCGGCCGCTGCTGCCACCACTGCCAACCCTTCCAGCCGCCGAACGCCAGCAACCCCAGCACCAACAGCGCCGCGCTTCCCCGCAATACGAACCTGATCAAATCTCCGCCCCTTGGCTGTCGCGCGGCGCTCCACTAGGCTCAGGCGCAGTCCCTCTCTGGAGCCTCTGCCATGCCGGTCTGGCTGCAAACCGCGTTTCTTCTGTCGCTTTCCAACCTGTTCATGACCTTCGCCTGGTACGGCCACCTGAAAACCCTGAGCAGCAAGCCGTGGATCATCGCGGCGCTGGTCAGCTGGGGCATCGCACTCTTCGAGTATTTATTGCAGGTACCGGCCAACCGCATCGGCTACACGGTGATGTCGGTGGGGCAACTGAAGATCATGCAGGAGGTCATCACGCTGGCGGTCTTCGTGCCGTTCAGCGTGTACTTCATGCAGCAGCCACTGAAGCTCGACTACTTGTGGGCCGGCTTGTGCCTGCTGGGCGCGGTGTACTTTATCTTCCGCGCCTGAGGCGGGCATCAGCGGCGCACGACGATCTCTGCGACCGATGGCGCCACCTGCGGGGAATAGAGCGGGTCAGGACTAGGGCGAGTCCTGGAGGCGGGTGATCAGGCTGGAGGTATCCCAGCGCCCGCCACCGGCGGCCTGCACCTCGGCGTAAAACTGGTCGACCAGCGCCGTGACCGGCAGTTGCGCGCCGTTGCGGCGAGCCTCGTCGAGCACGATCCCCAGGTCCTTGCGCATCCAGTCCACCGCGAAGCCGAAATCGAAGCGCCCTTCCAGCATGCTCTGATGACGGTTCTCCAATTGCCAGGATTGCGCCGCGCCCTTGCTGATCACTTCCATGGCCGCCATGCCGTCGAGGCCGGCGCTCTGGGCGAAGTGCAGCGCCTCGGACAGCCCTTGCAGCAAGCCGCCCACGCAAATCTGGTTGACCATCTTGGTCAGTTGGCCGCTGCCCACCGGGCCCATGCGCCGCACCATGCGCGCGTAGGTGGCAATCACCGGTTCGGCGCGGGCATAGAGGTCCGCATCGCCGCCGACCATCACCGTCAGCGCACCGTTCTCGGCGCCAGCCTGGCCGCCGGAGACCGGCGCATCAAGGAAGCCCAGCTCGCGCTCCGCCGCCGCCACGGCCAGTTCGCGGGCCACTTCGGCCGAAGCGGTGGTGTGGTCCACCAGCACGGCGCCCGGCTGCATACCGGCCAACGCGCCGTCCTCGCCCAGCACCACGCTGCGCAGGTCGTCATCGTTGCCGACGCAGCACATCACGAAATCAGCCCACTGCGCGGCCCCGCGCGGAGTGTCCGCCGAACTGCCGCCGAACTGCCTGACCCACTGGGCCGCGCGGCTCGCGGTGCGGTTGTAGACGCACACCTCATGCCCTTCGCGCGCCAGATGCCCGGCCATGGGATAGCCCATCACACCCAGACCGATGAATGCCACTTTCGCCATCTTGATCCCCCTTGTCCTGGTAGCCGGTCAGCCTAGCACAGCGGTTTGCCGGCCCCGCAAACGCCTTCCATACTCGATTCGAACCCAACCACGAGCACCGACTATGCCCCACTGGCTGGTGATCGACCTGGAAGCCACCACCGAGGAAGGCGGCTGGCCGGTCGAGGAAATGGAAATCATCGAGATCGGCGCCAGCCTGGTGGCCGAGGCCGACGGCCGCGAGCTGGATCACTTCCAGCGCTTCGTGCGCCCGCAACGGCGACCGCTGCTGACTGCCTTCTGTCGCGAACTCACCCACATTACCCAGGCCAACGTCGATGCCGCCGCGCCCCTGCATGAGGTCTGGCCGCAATTCGAGCGCTGGCTGGCCCAGCACCGCCCGCGCCTGGCCGGTTGGACCAGCTGGGGCGACTACGACCGCCACCAGCTGGAACTGGAATGGCGCCGCCAGAACCTGGACAGCCACCTGGCCCGTGTTCCTCACGTCAACCTCAAACAGCGCTTCGCCCAGGCCCGCCAGCTCAAGCGGCCGGTGGGTCTGAATGCCGCGCTGCACCTGGCCGGATTGAACTTCCAGGGACAGCCGCACCGCGCCCTGGAGGACGCCCGCAATACCGCCCGCCTGTTGCCGCTGACACTGCCGGTGGCCGGCTGAAAGAAGGCTTCATTCACTGACCGTACGGTCGCCTGCGCCGCTCTAGTGACGGGGCCTGCGCCCTTGGGCATACTGGCGGGCCCTTTTTCACCCCTCTAGCAGGAGAAGCCCATGTTCAAGGTCAACGAGTACTTCGACGGCACCGTCAAATCCATCGCCTTCGACATGACCGCAGGCCCCGCCACCATCGGCGTGATGGCTCCCGGCGAATACGAATTCGGCACCAGCCAGCTGGAGGTGATGCACGTCGTCGCCGGCGCGCTGACCGTCAAGCTGCCTGGCAGCGACAGCTGGGAAACCTTCGAAGGCGGCAGCAACTTCACCGTGCCGGCCAACAGCAAGTTCCAGTTGAAAGTCGCCCAGGACACCGCCTACCTCTGCGAATACCGCTGAGTTCGGCTGTTCCATGAAAAACCGGCCCTGGTGGCCGGTTTTTTATTGCCCGCGTACAGGGTGGATCAAACCTGTAGGAGCGAGCTTGCTCGCGAACCGCCCAACCGCGCGGCAGCCGGGAAAATGTTCGCGAGCAAGCTCGCTCCTACGACGGGCAAAAGCAGGCTCGCAGGCCAGCCGCGAGATCAGCCCGCAGCCCCGCATCCTTCTCGACGATGAACACCAGCCGCGATCCCTGCGCCGCCTCGGCCGCCGTCGCCGGGCGCAGTTGATAGCGCCCGCCCACATACTGCAGCCACTGCACATCACCCTGCCCCTTCAGACGGATCAGTCCCTTGAGGCGCAGCAACCCGTGCGGCAATGTCTCCAGCCAGTGTTTCAGCCGCACGCCGTCGAAGCTTTCATCGCCCTGCCAGCTCCAGCTGTCGAACAGATCGCCATGGTCGACACCTTCCTGCCCATGCGGCCGGAGCTTGCGCGACGGCTCGCCCAGCAGCAGCTCATCGGGAATCTGCGCCTGGATGGTTTCCAGCACCCGCGCGCCACGGCCGAAGCGCTCGCGCTGGGCGGCCAGCTCATCGGCTTCGAGCAGGTCGCACTTGTTCAGCAGCAGCAGATCGGCGGCGGCCGCCTGCATGCGTTCCAGCCGCGCATATTCGCCTTCGAGCGGCTCACGACGGGCAGCGTCGACCACGGTCAGCACCGCATCCAGGTGCAGGCGCCGGCGCAGCTTCGGGTAGCCCAGTGTCTGCACGATGCGCTGCGGGTCGGACACCCCGCTGCACTCGATCACCACCTGTTCCAGCGGCGGGTGCATATTCGCCAGCCGTTCCAGCTGCGCCAGCAGGTCGTCCTGCACCGAGCAGCAGATGCAGCCGTTCTCCAGGCTGTACACGGCCTCGGTCTGCTCGGCGATCATCCCGGCGTCGATGTTCAACTCGCCGAAATCATTGACGATCACCGCCAGCCGCCGACCTTCGCAGCGCTCCAGCAGGTTGCGCAGCAGCGTGGTCTTGCCGGCGCCGAGGAAGCCGGCAACCACCGTCACCGGGATGCTCGCGGCGTTCATGCGTTGACGCCTTCGATGCGCGGCGGCTCGCCCTGCCAGACAGCCGCCAGCGGCGTGTCGGCGAACTGGCCGAGGCGGTCGTAGACCGGCCGACCCTCGACGAAGGTCAGCTGCACTTCGGTGCGGTGGATGTAGTTGCGAGCCGGCTGCTCGAAGAGGTTGCGATCGAGCACGATGAAGTCCGCCGACTTGCCCGCCTCCAGGCTGCCGGTGAGGTTTTCCAGGCCCATGGCGTAGGCGCCGTTGAGGGTCGCCACGCGGATCGCCTGTTCCAGGCTGATCGGTTCGCCAAAGCAGGCCGGGTCGTCGTTCCACGGGTTCTGCCGGGTGACCAGGGTTTCCAGCGCCAGCCAGGGGTCGATGGATGCCACCGGCCAGTCGGTGCCGAACACCGCGATGCCGCCAGCGGCCAGCACGCCCTTGAAGTCGTAGATGCGCTTCAGGCGGTCCGCACCGTAGCCGGAGCGCGCGCCGCTGGCAAAGGGCGTCGGGTACCAGGCCGCCGGGGAGAACTCGGCGATCACCTCCAGCTCGCGGAAGCGCTTGAGGTTGCCCGGATGCAGGATGGTGCTGTGCGCGCACTGGTGGCGTATGCCGCTGAAGCCGTTGCGCCGGCGCGCTTCGGCCACCGCGTCGAGGAACACGTCGGACGCCGCATCGCCGGTGCAATGGGCAATCACACGGATGCCACGGCGATCCATGTCCACCACCATGTCGGTGATGTGCTCCGGGGTCAGGTTCAGCTTGCCGCGCCAGGCCTCCTCGCCCGGCCACGGCGTAATAAGGAAGGAGGAACGCGGTTCGACGGTACCGTCGAAGTGGAATTTCACCGCGTTCGCCGACAACCGTGCGCTGCGGTAGTAGTGGCGTTCGCCGCTGAGCAGTTCCCAGCGGCGACGGACCGGGAAGATATCGTCCTGCCAGCTGATCGCTGCTTCCACCCGCAGGGTCAGTTGGCCGGCGTCGTCCAGGTGCTTGAGGGCATCCAGGCGACTCTCGCAGACGTGCACGTACTTTGCCGCCGTGACCCCGCGCGAACTCTGGAAGTGCACGCCATCACGGTAAGCCTGGCGCAGCACCTTGGCCGGGGTCGGCGGCATGGCGGCATGGATCAGCGCGTAGGCGCCGTCGATCATCAGGCCGTTGGGCTCGCCGGTGAGCTCGTCACGCTCCAGGTAACCATTTCGCGGATCGGGGGTGTTGGCGTCGATGCGGGCCAGCTCCAGGGCGCGAGAGTTGACCATCATGGTGCCCCACATGCGGTCGAGCAGTGCCACCGGGCGATCCGGCAGGATGCTGTCGAGCCACTCGCGGCCCGGCTTCAGCCCGGCCTCGCGGAAGGTATAACGCACCCAGTACTGGCCGTAGACCCAGCCATCGCCAGGGTGGCTGTCGGCATAGTCGCGGATCGCTTTCGCCAGTTGCTCCGGAGTCGGGTCCTCGATGCCGACGTCGAGGTCGTCGGCGTAGCGAGGCGCCAGCGCCAGGTCCGGGTGGGTGTGCATGTCGTGCAGGCCGGGCATGCAGAAGACGCCTTCGAGATCACGCACCAGGGTGTCCGGGCCGATCAGGTGCTCCATGTCCTCGCGCCGGCCTACCGCCAGCAGCCGGCCATCGCGGACGGCCACGGCCTCGGCCCAGGGCTGGGCGGGGTCGAGGGTGTAGAAGCGGCCGTTGTGCAGCAGCAGTTCTGCGAAGCGGTCGCTGGGGGAATTGGAGGAGCGGAAGCGGTCCGGAGCGGTCATGGGATGCCCTTGTTGTTCTTGTCCGTGGGGGCAGTATAGGGCTCGACTTTCAGCCATTGACTAGCACAAGATGACAACTCACTAGCATTAAAAGACAGGTTGATCGCGCGAATGCCCACCGCTTCCTTCGACATCGATTACGCCGCGCGCCAGCTGTTCCGCCATTTCCTAGACGAATGGCGCGCTCGCCCCACCCTGCCGCCCGTGGCTCCCCTGCTCGGCGGCCTGGGCTTGCCGCCGAGCGGAGAAGCGGCAGCCACCGAGATGAACTTCGCCCGCTACTATCGCCTGCTGCAGCAGGCCGCCGGGTTGCTCGGCCCGAGCGACTTCTACCTGCGCCTGGGCCAGCGCTACAACCTTTATGACCTGGGAGTGATCGGCTACGCGCTGATCAGCGCGGCGAACCTGCGGCGCTCCTGGGACATCTCCCTCGGCCAGCCGTCAAGCCTGATGCCGCACCCGATCCACACCCACCGCGAGGAAGTCGGCGAGCACATTCGCCTGACGCTGCAATTGCCGCCTTTCAGTGAAGTAGAGCGCATCGCGCTCTGCGAGGAATGGCTGAGCAGTACCTGGCGCTGGTTGTGCCAGCGCTTGCCGGACCTGGAACACTGCGCCGACATGCAGTTGCACCTGCCCTACCCGCCGCCGGCCCATGCGGCGCTGTACCGCCAGATATTCCCCGGCCCCTGCCATTTCAATGCCGGCCAGGCCGAGCTGTGGATGCCGAAGCCATTCCATGACCAACCCTTCTCCACCGCCAACCCCTCGGTGAGCCAGCTGTGCCAGGCCCAGGGAGCGGCAACGCTGGCCAGTTTCGAACGCGGCCCGGCGCTACCAGACGATGTGCGTTACTACCTGTTGCAGAACGCGCGCATCCCCCTGCCGGACCTGGAGCAGACCGCCGCCTGGTTGCGCCTGCCGCCGCATACGCTGCAACGCCGGTTGCGCGAGCACGGGCTGACCTTCAAGGGCATCGTGCTGGAGGTGCGGATGGCGCTGGCCCAGCGTTATCTGCTGGCCAGCCGGATGGCGTTGCAGGAGATTGCCTTCCTGCTCGGCTACGAACACGTCACCAGCTTCCACCGGGCATTCCAGCGGTTTACCGGGACGACACCGGAGCGGTTCCGCGCCAACGGTGGGAAGGAGCAGCCGTAGGGTGCATAACCTGGAACAGGTTATCCGCCGGCAACACCACGGCGGATAACGCTGGCGCGTTATGCGCCCTACGGATTATCGAGGCGCACTCAGGCTTCTTTCTCGCAATTGATCATCCACGGCACCCCGAAGCGGTCTTCCACCGCGCCGAACAGCTCGGCCCAGAACGTCTGGTCCAGCGGCATGGTGACCTTGCCGCCCTTGCCGAGGGCGTCGAAGAGACGCCGCGCCTCGGCCTTGCTGTCGACGTTGAGGGTGATCGAAACGCCCTTCACGCCTTCGTACTGGCCGCACTGGGGCGAGGCATCCGAGCCCATCAGCACGTGGCCGTCCACCTCCAGGCGAACATGGATGACACGGTTCTTCAGCGCCTCGGGCATGTCCTCGCAGCCCGGCGCATCGGAGAAGCGCATCAGCGCCGGCAGCTCGGCGCGCAGCACCTCGGCGTAATAACGGAAGGCTTCCTCGCAGTTGCCGTCAAAGACCAGGTAGGCATTCATCAACATGGCGGTGTCCTCCAGATTCAGGATTTGCTGGCGATTTCGGCGCGCAGGCGTTCTTCCTGCTCACGCAGTTCCGGGGTGAATTCGGCGCCGAAGTCCTCGGCCTCGAAGATCTGCCGGATTTCGATCTCGGACTGCCCATCGAAGGGATTGGGCGAGCGCTTGACCCAGTCGATGCACTCCTGCAGCGACGCGGTCTGCATGATCCAGAAGCCGGCGATCAACTCCTTGGTTTCGGCGAACGGGCCGTCGATCACCTGCCGCGAAGCGCCATCGAAGCGCACCCGTGCGCCCTTGGCGCTGGGGTGCAGCCCTTCGCCCGCCAGCATCACCCCGGCCTTGACCAGTTCCTCGTTGAACGCCCCCATGGCGGCGAGCAGTTCTTCCTTGGGCATCACACCCGCCTCGGAGTCGGCGGTGGCTTTGACGATCACCATGAAACGCATGGGTTTTCTCCTCTTGTCATTCTCTTGTAATTGCCAGCGTGGCGGCCGGTTTCATCCGGTTCCTGACGAATAGTCGAAGGGCGTGACGGCGAATCGACAGCCCACGCAAAAATATTCTCAGGGGTGCTACGGGGGCTTTGAGCATAGGTCGCGCCAAGGCCTGCAGCCGGCGAAATGGGAAAATTCGCTATGGACGCCCAGGGCCAACGCCATTAGAACGTGCCGTTCGGAAAACTCCGGGCGCCCCCATGCAGGTCCAGCTCATTCCCGTCATCGAACTGTTCTACCTGGTCGACTCCGTGCCGGTGCCGACCGAGGGGCCGTACTGGGAGCACGTGGAAAGCTGGCGGGCCTTTCATGAGCGCAATCTGAGGGCCAGCGGCTTCGACCCGAGCCTCAGGCCCTACCGGCCGGGTAGCGCACTCCACCGTATCGCCGAGCTGAGCGATGCTGACATTTCGCGCCTGATACGGCTGCACTGTGAAGAGGGGCTGACGGGCTCGGGGGACTGGAAACAGATTCAACCCCTGCCCGGCGGCTATGTACTGCGGATGGGCAGTCTCGATGTCCTGTTCCCGCAGTGCTGCAGCGACCTGGGCGACCTGCACAGCTGGAAGCGCATCGCCGCCGGCAAGGGTGCCTACCTCTACAGCGGCCACCCTTCGCCCCATATCAGCCTGCAGAACCAATCCGCCAATTTTGACTTCAACGGACCGGGCGAAGGCTTTTCCCCACCGCCGCCGCTGCATTCGGTGACCGTGCCGCTAAGCGAACTGACCCGCGCCGTGCACGCTGCCGACCGGGAACTGCGAGTCTTCGCCGCGCGCCTGACGCTGGTATGCGCAGAGCAGGCGCTGCGCGTACCGGACATCGAAACCCTGCTCATCGGGCGCTAACCTTCCGGGCTGGACAGTCTTCTCCGCGCTTCTTAGATTCAGACCTTTTCGCACGACACGGAGCATTGCCCCATGAGCCTGGAATCGGTTCGCGCCTTCTTCGCCGAGAAAGCCCCCGACATCGCCATCATCGAGCTGGAAACCAGCACCGCCACCGTCGCCCTGGCCGCCGAGGCCCACGGCGTGGAGCCGGGCCGCATCGCCAAGACGCTATCCCTGCGCGTCGGCGAACGCACCGTGCTGGTGGTAGCACGCGGCGATGCGCGGCTGGACAACCGCAAGCTCAAGGAAGCCTTTGGCGGCAAGGCCAGGATGCTCGGCGCCGAGGAAGTCGTGGAGTTGACCGGCCACCCCGTAGGCGGGGTCTGCCCGTTCGGCCTGGCGACGCCGTTGCCGGTGTATTGCGATGTGTCGTTGCAGGCGTTCGATGAGGTGCTGCCGGCGGCCGGCGCGGTGCACAGCGCTGTGAGGATCGGGCCGCAGCGCATGGCGGAGCTGGTGGCGGCGGACTGGATCGATGTCTGCCAGGAGCTGGTTGATCAACCCGCTTAGGTTTGCCGACCCACCGCGGACGAAGTCCGCTCCTGCACCCGATGGAAATTCTCGGTAGGAGCAACTGTCTTCTTCCGGTGAATCCGTGCCGATACTTTCCCCTCACCCCAGCCCTCTCCCGAAGGGAGAGGGAGCCGTCCGTGCCCGTTGACGCCGAAGTTTCATCCTGCACCGAACGGTCCCCTCTCCCTTTGGGAGAGGGTTAGGGTGAGGGCCGACCCAAGCGCAGAAGCATCTCGCAGGAGCGGACTCCGTCCGCGATTGGCGTCAGGCCGCTCCGATCCGCCAAGGTATATCCCCTGCCCCACCACTGTTGCCACAGCAACACCCGCCCAACACTTTGCTGTTTGCCCAGCGCCTCAACTGTTGGCGAAAAACACCAAACCATTGATTTACAAGACTTTTAAATTCCGGCACAGCTTGTGCAATGACCTGGACAGACAGGCCCGAACACCGGGCCGATTCATCTGCCCCGAGGTCGCTGTACTGCCATGTCCCAACTCCCCGAGTCCGCCCACTACGACATCCGTGAGCCGAACGCCCAGGTAATCGCCTCCGACGCCGAGGCCATCGACGTCGCCCACAAGGTTGCCGCCTTCCTGCTCGAAGGCGCCGCCGAGCGCGACCGCAACCGCGAAGTCCCGCCGGAAGTGGTCGAGGTCTACTCCAACAGCGGCCTGTGGGGCATCAGCGTGCCGCGTGCCTTTGGCGGCGCCGAGGTGTCCTACGCCACGCTCGCGGAAGTCATCGCCATCATCTCCGCCGCCGACCCGTCGCTGGGGCAGATTCCGCAGAACCACTACTGCCTGCTGGAGGACATCCGCCTGCAGGGCAGCGACGAGCAGAAGCGCTTCTTCTTCGACCTCGCGCTCAAGGGCAACCGCTTCGCCAACGCACTGTCGGAAACCGGCGGCAAGACCGTGCAGGACATCCAGACCCGCCTGCGCCGCGACGGCGACCATGTCGTGCTCGACGGTCGCAAGGGTTACTGCACCGGCTCGCTCTACGCCCACTGGCTCGGCGTGCTGGGCCTGGACGAACAGGGCAATGCCCAGCTCGCCTTCGTCCCACGCGGCACGCCGGGGCTGGTGATCGTCGACGACTGGGCGAGCATCGGCCAGCGCACCACCTCCAGCGGCACCGTGCTGGTGGAAGGCCTGCGTGTGCCGGCGTTCAACGTCTTCCCAACCCACCGCTCCTACGACGTGCCGACCCTGGCCGGCCCGTTCGCGCAGCTCACCACCGCCGCCATCGATGCCGGCATTGCCCGCGCCGCGCTGCGCGACACCATCGCCTTCGTCCGCGAACAGGCGCGCCCGTGGATCGACGCCGGCGTGGAGAAGGCAAGCGAAGACCCGCTGACCATCATTCAGGTCGGTGAACTGGGCATCCGTATCGAAGCCGCCGACGCTCTGCTGGAACGTGCCGGCAAAGTGATGGATGCCGCCCGCCCGGCGCCGGACGAAGACAGCGTGGCCCGAGCCTCGGTTGCCGTGGCCAAGGCCAAGGTGCTGACCACCGAGGTCGCCATCGACGCCTCCAACAAGCTGTTCGAGCTGGGCGGCACCCGCTCCACCCTCGCCCGCCACGCCCTCGACCGCCACTGGCGCAACGCCCGCGTGCACACCCTGCACGACCCGGTGCGCTGGAAGTACCACCTGGTCGGCAACTGGCTGCTCAACGACAAGCGCCCGCCGCGCCACGACTGGAACTGAGGCCATCGCCATGAGCAAGCAGATTCGCCTCAACGCCTTCGCCATGAACTGCGTCGGCCACCTCTCGCCCGGCCTCTGGCGCCACCCGCGCGACCAGCAGGCCGCGCGCTACACCGACATCCATTACTGGATCGAACTGGCGAAAACCCTCGAACGCGGCAGGATCGACGGCCTGTTCCTGGCCGACGTGCTGGGCGTCTACGACGTCTACCACGGCAACGCTGACGCCGCGCTGAGCGCCGGCGCCCAGGTGCCGGCCAACGACCCGCTGCAGATCGTCCCGGCCATGGCCGCGGCCACCGAGCACCTGGGCTTCGGCATCACCGCCTCGGTGTCGTTCGAGCACCCGTTCCCGTTCGCCCGGCGCATGTCCACACTGGATCACCTGACCCGTGGCCGCGCCGGCTGGAACATCGTCACCTCCTACCTCAACAGTGGCGCGCGCAACCTGGGGCTGAAGCAGCAGCTCAACCACCAGCAGCGCTATGCCCTGGCCGCCGAGTACCTGGAGGTCTGCTACAAGCTCTGGGAAGCCAGCTGGGACGATGACGCCGTGGTCGCCGACCGCAAGAGCGGCGTCTACGCCGACCCGCGCAAGGTCCACCCCATCGAGCACAAGGGCGAGCACTTCGAGGTGCCCGGCTTCCATCTCAGCCAGCCGTCGCCGCAGCGCACGCCGGTTCTGTACCAGGCCGGCGCGTCGAGCCGTGGCAAGGCCTTTGCCGCGGGCAACGCCGAGTGCGTGTTCGTCGCCGCGCCGACCAAAAACATCCTCCGCGACCAGGTGGCCGACCTGCGCCGCCTCGCCGTGGAAGCCGGCCGCCAACCCGGCGACGTACTGGTGCTGAACCAGCTCACCGTGATCGTCGCGCCGACCGATGCCGAAGCGCTGGCCAAGCTGGAAGACTACCGCCAGTACAGCGACCGCGAAGGCGCCCTGGCGCTGGTTTCCGGCTGGACCGGCATCGACTTCGGCCAGTACGCGCCGGACCAGGTGTTGCGCCACGTACAGAGCGACGCCATCCAGTCCGCGGTGGACGCCTTCAGCGCTGCCGACCCGGAGCGCCAGTGGACGGCAGCCGAAATCGCCGACTACTGCGCCCTGGGCGGCGACGGCCCGCTGCTGGTGGGTTCGCCGCAGACCGTGGCGGACCAGCTGCAGGCCTGGGTCGAGGAAACCGACGTGGACGGCTTCAACCTCTCCAGCCTGGTGGCGCCGGAAACCTTCGTCGACATCGTCGACCTGCTGGTGCCGGAACTACAGGCGCGCGGCCTGTTCAAGCGCGAGTACGAACAGGGCACGCTGCGCAACAAGCTGTTCGGCCAGGGCGACCGCCTGGGCGCTTCGCACCGCGCGGCCAGGCTGCGCAGGGGCCGCGCATGATGGACGGCTGGTTCCGCAACCTCGACTGGCACGACCTCGGCCAGGCCTGCCTGGACACCCTCGCCATGCTCGGCGGCGCGCTGGCCTTCACCGTATTGCTGGGTCTGCCGCTGGGCGTGTTGCTGTACCTCACCGGCAAGCGCCAGCTGCATGCCAGACCCGGCCTGTACCGCGCGCTGTCGGTGGTGGTGAATATGCTGCGTTCGCTGCCGTTCATCATCCTGCTGATCGTGCTGATCCCGGTCACCACGCTGGTCACCGGCACGTCGCTGGGCGTGCCCGGCGCCATTCCGCCGCTGGTAGTGGGCTGCACGCCGTTCTTCGCGCGGCTGGTGGAAACCGCCCTGCGCGAAGTCGACCGCGGCCTGGTGGAAGCCACCCAGGCGATGGGCGCCAGCACCTGGCAGATCATCTGGCACACCCTGCTGCCGGAAGCGCGCACCGGGCTGATCGCCGCCGTCACCGTGACCGCCATCGTGCTGGTGGACTACACGGCGATGTCCGGCGTGATCGGCGGCGGCGGCCTCGGCGACCTGGCGATCCGCTTCGGTTACCAGCGCTTCCAGACCGACGTGATGATCATCACCGTCGCCCTGCTGATCCTGCTGGTGCAGGCCCTGCAGATGAGCGGCGACCGCCTGGTGGCGCGCTACACCCGACGCTGAATTCCCCGCCCACTCCCTCTCCGGGAGCGGCACCCAGAACACCCGCCGGCAGCCGGGCCCCGCTGCCACCAAGGCCCCACGTCCACACCACGACGGCCCACCCACTAATGCCCCAAGGAGCAACACCCATGAAAAAGGCCATCGCCATTCTGGCGGCCGTCGTCGCCTTCTCCGCCCACGCGGGGGAGAAACTCGTTGTCGGCGCCACCCCGGTGCCGCACGCGGAAATTCTCGAGTTCGTCAAACCGGAACTGGCCAAGGAAGGCGTCGACCTCGACATCAAGGTCTTCACCGACTTCATCCAGCCCAACCTGCAACTCGCGCAGAAGAACCTCGACGCCAACTACTACCAGTACCGCCCGTTCCTCGATGACTTCAACAAGACCCGCCACACCGACCTGGTGCCGGTGGTGGGCATCCACATCGAGCCGTTCGGCGCCTACTCCACCAAGTACAAGTCCCTCGCCGAGCTGCCCGACGGCGCCAGCGTGGCCATCCCCAACGACCCGGTGAACACCGGCCGCGCCCTGGTGCTGCTGGCCGAGAGCGGCCTGATCAAGCTCAAGGACCCGAGCAACCCGCAGTCCACCGAGCGCGACATCACCGACAACCCCAGGCACCTGAAGATCCGCGAACTGGAAGGCGCGCTGCTGGCCCGCGCGGTGAAGCAGGTCGACCTGGCGTTCATCTTCGCCAACTACGCGCTGGAAGCCGGCATCGACACCAAGAGCGCGCTGATCGTCGAGAAGGGCAAGGACCTCTACGCCGAGTTCCTGGTGGCCCGTCCGGACAACATCCAGGACCCGGGCATCCAGAAGCTGGCCAAGGTGCTGAATTCGCCGGAAGTCCGCCAGTTCATCCTGACCCGCTACAAGGGCGAGATCGCGCCGGCGTTCTGATCGAGGCCCAGGCGCGGGTAGAGAGCCCCTCTCCCCCGCCCTCTCCCGCAAGCGGGAGAGGGAGCCAAAAGCCCGCCGGCTGACGCATCCGCTTCAACGCACACGGACAGTCCCCTCTCCCTTCAGGGAGAGGGTTAGGGAGAGGGAATTCCCTGCTCCGCAACCACAGGAAACCGCATGACCAACGAATCCGCACCCAAGGACCTTCGTGACCAGGCGCCCCGGCTACTCCCGGCGCGCCGTATCAGCAACGACGCCCAGGCCATCGACGCCGCCCACGAAGTGGCCCGCCTGGCGAAACCCGGAGCCGCCGCCCGCGACCGCGAGCGCGCGCTGCCCTGGAGCGAACTGGAACACTTCACCGCCCTGGGCCTTGGCGGCATCAGCATCCCCCGAGAGTACGGCGGCGCCCAGGTCTCCTACGCCACCGTCGCCGAAGTCTTCCGCGTGATCTGCGCCGCCGACCCGGCACTGGGGCAGATCCCGCAGAACCAGTTCGGCCTGCTCAACGTCATCGACAGCGTCGCCAGCGAGGCACAGAAGCGCGTGCTGTTCGGCGGCGTGCTCAACGGCCGGCGCATCGGCAATGCCGGGCCCGAGCGCAACACCAGAAACACCCTGGAACTCAAGGCGCGCCTGCTGCGCGATGGGGACAACTTCCGCGTCAGCGGCGAGAAGTTCTACTCCACCGGCGCGCTGTTCGCCCACTGGGTAGCGGTGAAGGCTATCGACGAGGAAGGTCGTGCAGTGATGGGCTTCGTCGAACGCGGCGTGGATGGCCTGCGCATCGTCGACGACTGGTCCGGCTTCGGCCAGCGCACCACCGCCAGCGGCACCGTGCTGCTGGATAACGCACCCGTCGCCGGATCCCTGGTGATCCACAACGGACGCCTGGCCGACATCCCCAACATCCAGGGCGCCGTCTCGCAACTGATCCAGGCCGCCATCGACGCCGGCATCGCTGCCAACGCCCTGGAAGACGCCATCGACTTCATCCGCACACGCACTCGCCCCTTCATCGACGCGAACGTCGAGCAGGCCAGCGAAGAGCCCTTCACCATCGCCGAAATCGGCCGCCTGCAAGTCGAACTGCACGCCGCCGAAGCACTGCTGGAACGCGCCGGCCACGTACTCGACGAAGTCAGCGCGCGTCCCATCGACGACGAATCCGCCGCCCGCGCCTCCATCGCCGTGGCCGAGGCCAAGGTGCTGACCACCGAGATCAGTCTGGCCGCCAGCGAGAAGCTCTTCGAGCTGGCCGGCAGCCGCGCCACCCTCGCCGAATTCAACCTCGACCGCCACTGGCGCAACGCCCGCGTGCACACCCTGCACGACCCGGTGCGCTGGAAGGTCCAGGCGGTTGGCGCCTACCACCTCAACGGCGCCCGCCCCGCGCGTCATTCCTGGATCTGAGGAGCGCCGATGAACAGCATCGTTTTGTCTAACCCAGAGCTGGCCAATCCCGTCCATATCATCCGCAGCGACGACGAAGCGCTCGACGTCGCCCGTACCCTGGCCGACGACTTCCGTGAAGACGCCATCGCCCGCGACCGCGAGCGGCGCCTGCCGTGGGACGAGCTCGAGCGCTTCAGCCGCTCCGGCCTGTGGGGCATCACCGTACCGCGCGAGTATGGCGGCGCGGGCGTCTCCCGCGTCACCGTGGCCCGGGTGATCGCCATCATTTCCGCTGCCGACGGTTCGCTCGGGCAGATTCCGCAGAACCACTTCTACGCCGTCGAACTGCTGCGGGTGAATGGCAACGACGAGCAGAAAGCCCGCCTGTTCGCCGAGGTGCTGGCCGGCGTGCGCTTCGGCAATGCGCTGGCGGAGATCGGCACCCGTACCGCCCATGACCGCACCACGCGCCTCAAGCGCGAGGACGGACGCCTGCGCATTCACGGCCGCAAGTTCTACTGCACCGGCGCGCTCTATGCGCAGCGCATTCCGACGCTGGTGATCGATGACGATGGCCTGCAGCAGTTCGCCTTCATCCGGCGCGACACTCCGGGCGTCGAGATCATCGACGACTGGTCCGGCTTCGGCCAACGCACTACCGGCAGCGGCAGCGTGGTGTTCGATGGCGCGCAGGTCAGTGAGGACGACATCGTCTCGTTCCAGGCAGCCTTCGAACGCCCGACCACCGTTGGCCCTTACGCGCAGATTCTGCATGCGGCCATCGATGTCGGCATCGCTCGGGGCGCTTATGAAGACGCACTCAGTTTCCTGCGGGAAAAGGCGCGGCCGTGGATCGACTCGGGGGTCGACAAGGCCAGCGATGATCCGCTGGCGATCAACGAAGTCGGCCGCCTGGCGATCCGCCTGCACGCCGCCGAAGCGCTGCTGGACCGCTCCGGCCGGGTGCTCGACGCAGCCACCGCCGAGCCGACCGCCGAAAGCGTGGCCGCCGCCTCTATCGCCGTGGCCGAGGCGCGGGCGATCACTACAGAGGTTTCGCTGCTGGCCGGCAGCAAGCTGATCGAACTGGGCGGCAGCCGCGCCAGCCTCGCCGAACTGGGCCTGGACCGCCACTGGCGCAACGCCCGCGTGCACACCCTGCACGACCCGGCGCGCTGGAAGTACTACGCAGTGGGCAACTACTACCTCAACGGCCAGTTGCCGCCGCGCCGGGGGACGCTGTGATGCCCTGCGCCATACCGGTTTTCCGTAGGAGCGGACTCCGTCCGCGATCAGCCCCCACTGTGCGCCCCATCGCGGACGGAGTCCGCTCCTACGAAAGCAATCCGCAGCAGACCGGGTGGGTTTCGAGTAGGAGCGAGCTCGCTCGCGAACAGCCCGAGCGCCCGATGGTTCGCGAGCAAGCTCGCTCCTACAGGGCCTCTGCCAGCGAGGATTTCCCATGAGCCAGAAACAGATTCTCCTCAACGCCTTCAGCATGAATTGCGTCGGCCATATCAACCACGGCCTGTGGACCCACCCGCGCGACCGCTCGACGGACTTCAACAAGCTCAGCCACTGGACCGACCTTGCCCGCCTGCTGGAGAAAGGCCTGTTCGACGGCCTGTTCCTGGCCGATATCCTCGGTGTCTACGACGTCTACCAGAACGGCATCGAGCTCACCGCGAAAGAAGCCATCCAGCTGCCGGTGAACGACCCGCTGATGCTGGTCTCGGCCATGGCCGGCGTCACGCAGAACCTGGGCTTCGGCGTCACCGCCAACCTCACCTACGAGGCGCCCTACCCGTTCGCCCGGCGGCTTTCCACCCTCGACCATCTGACCGATGGCCGGGTCGGCTGGAACATCGTCACCGGCTACCTGGAAAGCACCGCCCGCGCCATGGGCCAGGACCGGCAGATCGACCACGACCGCCGCTACGACCGCGCCGACGAGTACCTGGAGGTGCTCTACAAGCTCTGGGAAGGCAGCTGGGAAGACGACGCGATAATCGCCGACCGCCAGCGCCGCGTCTACGCCCAACCGGGCAAGGTGCACAAGGTCCGCCACCACGGCGAGTTCTTCGACGTCGAGGGCTACCACCTCAGCCAGCCCTCACCGCAGCGCACGCCGCTGCTGTTCCAGGCCGGCGCGTCGAACCGCGGGCTCGCCTTCGCAGCACGCCACGCCGAGTGCGTGTTCGTCTCGGCGCAGACCCGTGAGGCCACCCGCGTGCTGGTGAACCGCATCCGCCAGGCTGCGGTAGACGCGGGCCGTCGGGCGGACGACATCAAGGTGTTCATGGGCATCAATGTGATCGTCGCGCCGACCGAGGCCGAGGCGCGCGACAAGCTCGCCGAGTACCGCCGCTTCGCCAGCGCCGAGGCGGGCCTTGCACACTTCGCCAGCACCACCGGCATCGACTTCTCGCGCTATGCGCTGGACGAGCCGATCCGCTACGAGAAGACCAACGCCATCGAGTCCGCCACCAGGGCCCTGACCGTCGCCCGCACCGACGCCACCGTGCGCCAGTTGCTGGAGCAACTGGCCCTCGGCGGTCGCTACACCACACTGGTGGGCGATCCGGTGCAGGTCGCCGATGAGCTGCTGGGCTGGATCAACGATGCCGGGCTCGATGGCTTCAACCTGACCCGCACCGTGGAGCCGGAAAGCTACGCCGACTTCATCGAATGGGTCGTGCCCGAACTGCAGAACCGTGGCGCCTACAAGACCACCTACGCCGACGGCACCCTGCGGGAAAAACTCTTCGGCGCGGGCCGCGCCCGACTGCCCGCGCGGCACGTCGGCGCGAGCTATCGCCAGGCAACCGCCACTGGAGCGACTCCAGCCTTCTCTCTTTAAAAGGCCGTCAGGCTCTAAAACCCATAAGGACTCGTTGCCATGCATGCACGCTTCAAGCTCACCCTCGGCCTCTCGCTGAGCCTCCTCGCCGCCGGCCTCGCCCAGGCCGCCGACACCCTGCGCCTGGGCACCACCGCCGCCTTCGCGCCGCCGCTGGAAGTGGCGGTGAAGGAAGCCGCCCAGCAAGGGCTGAAGGTCGAGCTGGTGGAATTCACCGACTGGAACGCGCCGAACATCACCCTCGACCATGGCGACATCGACGCCAACTACTTCCAGCACACGCCCTTCCTGGAGAACGCCAACCGCGAGGGCGGCTTGCACCTGAAGGCCTTTGCGCCGGGGATCATCAACAACGTCGGCCTCTATTCGACCAAGTACAAGGCCATCGCCGACCTGCCCGAAGGCGCCAAGGTCGCCATCGCCAACGACCCGATCAATGGCGGCCGCGGCCTGCAGCTGCTGCAGAAAGCCGGGCTGCTCAAGCTCAAGGATGGCGTGGGCTACAAGGCGACCCTGGACGACATCGTGGCCAACCCGAAGCACATCCAGATCATCGAGCTGGAAGCCGTGCAACTGGTGCGCGCGCTGGACGACGTCGACCTCGCCCAGGGCTACCCGCACTACATCCGTCTCGCTGGGACTATCGATCCGAACAGCGCGCTGCTGTTCGACGGTATCGAGAACAAGGAGTACGTCATCCAGTTCGTCACCCGCGATGACTACAAGGACCCGGACGGCCGGCTCAAGCAGTTCGTCGATCTCTACCAGCACTCGCCGCAGGTCCGCGCCGCGCTGGACAAGGCCCACGGCTCGCTCTACCAGCCGGGCTGGAATTAATGCACCGGAAACGTCTCCGCCAACGATAGCCCTCTCCCCTGCCCTCTCCCTGAAGGGAGAGGGAGCTGTCCGCAGCACACCGAACATTGGTGCCACGCCGGTGCCTCCGGCCAAAAGCCCAAATTCCCGAATACACCGAACCAGTCCCCTCTCCCTTCAGGGAGAGGGTTAGGGAGAGGGCAGTAGCCCCGCTCCAAACTCCAGAACAGGCCCCCACCATGGTCAGCTTCAACCGCAACCTCGAACTCGCCACCCAGCACATCGCCCTGCGCGGACTGGGCAAGACCTACGCCGGCCACCATGGCCCGGTAGAGGCGCTCAGCGATATCGAACTCTCCGTCCGCCGTGGCGAAGTGTTCGGCATCATCGGCCGTAGCGGCGCCGGCAAGAGCTCGCTGATCCGCACCCTCAACCGCCTGGAAAATCCCAGCGTCGGCCAGGTGCTGATCGACGGCGAGGACATCGGCGCCTTCGACGCCCAGCAACTGGTCGGCCTGCGCCGCCGGGTCGGCATGATCTTCCAGCACTTCAACCTGATGTCGGCCAAGACGGTGGCGCAGAACATCGCCCTGCCCCTGCGCGTGGCCGGCGTGCCGAAGGCGCGCATCGCCGAGCGGGTGGACGAACTGCTGCAGCTCGTGGGACTGCAAGACAAGCGCCACGCCTACCCGGCACAACTCTCCGGCGGGCAGAAGCAGCGCGTCGGCATCGCCCGCGCGCTGGTGCACCAGCCGGAAATCCTGCTCTGCGACGAAGCCACCTCGGCGCTGGACCCGGAGAGCACCCAGGCCATCCTCGCGCTGCTGCGCGATATCAACCGCCGCCTCGGCCTGACCATCGTGCTGATCACCCACGAGATGGCGGTGATCCGCGAAATCTGCGACCGCGTGGTGGTACTCGAACGTGGGCGGATCGTCGAACAGGGCGATGTCTGGGAAGTCTTCGGCAACCCGCAGCACGAAGTCAGCCGCACCCTGCTCGGCTCGCTGCAGCAGCACCTGCCGCCGGACCTGCTGGCGCGCCTGGAGCAGCCGTCGGACAACGAAGTCATCCTCGACCTGCACTACACCGGCGTGCGCGAACAGGAGCCGGACCTGCTGGCCATCGCCCAGGCCCTGGGCAGCCGCATCAGCCTGCTGCACGGCGGCATCGAGCGCATCCAGGGCCGCGCCCTCGGTCGCCTGCTGCTGAGCGTTTCCGCCCCTTCCTCCACCGCTCCCGAGTTGCTCGAACGTGCCCGCGACGTCGCCGATCGCCTGGAGGTGCTCACCCATGCCTGATCGCTTGCTGCAAGGCCTGCTCGATACCCTGATGATGATCGGCGCGTCCTCGGCCATCGTCCTGCTGGTGGGCATTCCGCTGGCCCTGGTGCTGGTCACTACCGGCCCCGGTGGAATCTTCCAGGCGCGCCTGGTCAACCGGGGCCTGGGCAGCGTGGTCAACGTACTGCGCTCGATTCCGTTCCTGATCCTGATGGTCGCGCTGATTCCCTTCACCCGCCTGATAGTCGGCACCAGCTACGGCGTGTGGGCCGCCGTGGTACCGCTGACCATCGCCGCCACGCCGTTCTTTGCACGCATCGCCGAAGTCAGCCTGCGCGAGGTCGACCACGGCCTGATCGAGGCGGCGCAGGCGATGGGCTGCCAGCCCCGGCACATCATCTGGAACGTGCTGCTGCCCGAGGCGCGGCCGGGCATAGTCGCCGGCTTCACCATTACCCTGGTGACCATGATCAACTCCTCGGCCATGGCCGGCGCCATCGGTGCCGGCGGCCTGGGCGACCTGGCCTACCGCTACGGCTACCAGCGCTTCGACACCCAGGTGATGCTCACCGTGATCATCCTGCTGGTGGCGCTGGTGACGCTGATCCAGTTCGGCGGCGACCGCCTGGCGCGCTGCCTCAACAAGCGCCTGTGACGTTCGTCGGCTGATTCCGCCACAGCCCTGCTCCCCCGCGGGTTGCGTCTAACCTGACAACACACCCGCCCCTCCGTGCCCCGGCACAGTTCGTGGATGCGTGGCGTCCCTGTGCTCACTGCGGAGACGTTCGTCATGGCCAACCCCCTTTCAACCCTCGGTATCGTGCATACCGCCATCAGCCTGGTGCCCCTTGTTGCGGGCATCTGGGCGTTCTATCAGGCAGGGCGCATCGACCCGCGCAGCCGTGTCGGCAGGTGGTATGTCTACGGAATGATCCTTGGCGTGCTCACGGCATTCGGGCTCTCCAGCACCGGCGGTTTCAACGCAGGGCACGCCATCGGCATCCTCTGCCTGGTCGCCATTGCAGTGGGTAGCTATGCGCAGCGCGTCGGCGCACTCGGCGGCCTGGGTGAATATTTGGAAACGGCGGCGATGAGCTTCAGCTTCTTCCTGATGATGATCCCGACGCTCAACGAATCGCTGTCGCGGCTGCCGCCCTCCAACCCCATCGGCCAGGGCCCGGACTCGCCGCCGGTGCAGACTGCCGTGATGATCGCGCTACTGGTTTTCTTCATCGGCGTGCTCTACCAGTTCTACCGCATCCACCGTCGCCGCATGCCGCCGGCACGCCCGGCGCACTGAGGGTCTATGCTGGCGGCGTCATCCTTCCGGAGCGCCGCCATGACCGTCCGCCGCATCGTCGCCAACCTCGCCACCGGCAAACCTGCCGAGGTGGCCCGCTTCTACCGCGAGCTGTTCGATCTGGAAATCGTGATGGACCATGGCTGGATTCTGACGCTCGCCAGCGGCGAGTCGACCCTGGCGCAGGTCAGCCTGGCCAGCGAAGGCGGCTCCGGCACACCAGTGCCGGACCTGTCCATCGAAGTGGACAATCTCGACGAAGTCCATCAGCGTGCCCTGGCTGCCGCGTACGCGATCGTCTATCCGCTGACCACGGAGCCCTGGGGCGTGCGTCGATTCTTCCTGCGCGATCCGCTGGGAACGCTGCTCAACGTGCTGGAGCACTGCTGACGGCCAACCGTTCGTCACTCGCCCGGTCGAAAACCCGCTTCGTCCGGCAAACCTCCGACCAGGACCTAAACTGCATTGGCGCAGGTTTGCTCCCATGCAGCACGGTCGACGCGCCTGCCCCGACAGAGGACCGCGCAGCAGCCGAACACCGCGCAGTCCGAAGCCCGCCTCAGCGCAAGCATCCTGCGTGAGCACCGCCATGCCAGAGCCATTGGAATCGTCATCATCCGCGCCGTCCGTGCCATTGCAGGCGCAGGTCCACACCCTGGCGCCGGCTTCGCCCCAGGCGCTTCCCGTCATGACCCGTGTTCGTCAGTTCACCGCCCGCCTGGGCGGCCTGCTCGCGTCACGCCCCAGCCCTTCCCCCCGGATGCCGACGGGCAACTCGAAGGAACAGCCCCAGGAGACCACCATGAGTATCCGCAACTCCAAGGACCCCGTTGATGGCGCCAGCCGACCCGACACGCAGCGCCCCTTCGCCAACCCGGATGATCATCTGTCGCAACTCTACGACCTGCCGCCCGGTCAACTGCCGGACGCCCTGGGCACGGCTCCCGGCCAAACCTCCAGCTATTCGCCCGGCGCCACCGACTACGCCCTGAAACAGCAGCAGAGTGCGCAGCACACCCTGGCCCAGTTGGACCATCTCGATGAAACGCTGCAGAGGGAAGCGAACCGTGCCACCGGCAAGCCCGGCGGAGCGGCCGGCACCATTCCGGACAGCTCGCTCAGCCCGGCCGATCAATTGCTGGCGGCAGCGGTATCCCCACAATCCAGCGATACCGAGAATGTCCTGCAGGACGTGCAGAGCACCCTCGATTCCCTGGCCGGAATGGCCCAGGGGCTGTCGCAGCAACGGCTGGACTCGATCAAGGAGCGCGAGGTACTGGACGCGCGCCATGAACAGGCCGATGAGCGCGAACGCCTGCTCAACGAGCGCGAAGATACCTTGCGCCAATGGGAGCAACGCCTGCAGCAGGAGAAA
This sequence comes from Pseudomonas multiresinivorans, assembly GCF_012971725.1. Taxonomy (NCBI): domain Bacteria; kingdom Pseudomonadati; phylum Pseudomonadota; class Gammaproteobacteria; order Pseudomonadales; family Pseudomonadaceae; genus Pseudomonas; species Pseudomonas multiresinivorans. Next base: position 2,591,548 of record NZ_CP048833.1, on the reverse strand, counting down.
TCCGCCCTGACCCGGCTCGGCGAGCAGCAGGCCGCCACACTGGCCGAACGCAGCGCCACATTGCAATCGCTGGCGGAGTCCGTCGACAGCCGCGATCGTGCGACCGCCAAGCGTGCCGAAGTGTTGCAGGCCGAACAGGAACAGCTGGAGCGCAAGCTCGCCCAGATGCGCGTGCGCCATACCGAACTGGATGGACGTGAAACGATGCTGCAACAGAAGGACAACGAACTGACCGAACGCTTCAAGCAACTGGTGGACGCCAAGGAGCGTTTCAGTGCCATCGTCCGCAGCTTCAACGAAACGGTGCGCTTCAATACGGCGCTGAGCGCCATCAGCAAGACCGTCGGCGGACAATCCAGCGAACGCTGAAGCGCCGCCCAATGCCGGGGCCGATCGGCCCCGGCCGCCTCGCCTCAGCGATTGAGGAAGCCCAGCAGGTCCTCGTTGACCTGGTCGGCCAGGGTGGTGCACATGCCGTGCGGCCCGCCCTTGTAGACTTTCAGCTCGCCCTTCTGCACCAGCTCCACCGAGCGCCGGCCAGCCGCATCGATGGGCACGATCTGATCGTCGTCGCCGTGGAGGATCAGCGCCGGCACGTCGATCTTCTTCAGGTCCTCGGTGTAGTCCACCTCGGAAAACTCGTGGATGCACAGGTACTGCCCCAGGTGCCCGCCGGTCATGCCCTGCAGCCAGAAATTGTCGATCACCCCCTGGGACTGCTTCGCGCCGGGCCGGTTGTAGCCGTAGAACGGCACCGCCAGGTCCTTGAAGAATTGCGAGCGGTCTTCCTTCACGCCCTTGCGGATGCCATCGAACACGTCGATCGGCAAGCCGCCAGGGTTGGCCGCGGTCTTGAGCATCAGCGGCGGCACCGCGCCGATCAGCACCGCGCCGGATAACCGCTTCGTGCCGTGGCGGCCGATGTAGCGTGTCACCTCGCCGCCGCCGGTGGAGTGGCCGACCAGGGTTGCGCCCTTGAGGTCCAGTGCATCGATCACCGCCGCCAGGTCGTCGGCGTAGGTGTCCATGTCATTGCCGTTCGCCGGCTGGCCCGAACGGCCGTGGCCGCGCCGGTCATGGGCGATGACCCGGTAGCCCTTCTGCACCAGGAACAGCATCTGCGCGTCCCAGGCGTCGGCATTGAGCGGCCAGCCATGGGAGAACACCACCGGCTGACCACTGCCCCAGTCCTTGTAAAAGATTTCGGTGCCATCTTTCGCTTTCACGATGCTCATTTGGGTCGTTTCCTTCAGGGATTGGTTGAAAAGAAACGCCGCAACTCCAGCGACTACGAACCGCTCTACGGCGGCCTTGAGCATAGACAGCGCGGTGACGCCGGCAGCCCAGGCAGACGGCTTTCCGACGAGCGACGGCAGCCGCCTGCGACTCAGCCGATGCCGGACTCGAACAGCCTGCCGAGCCAGTCGGAAAATACCCGCAAGCGCCGCGACATCTGCCGCCGCACCGGATACAGCACACTCACTGGCAGCGGCGGCGGCTGCCAATCGCGCAACACCTCCACCAACTCGCCGCTGGCAAGGCCCTCACGCAGGTGGTAGCGCGGCGCCTGGATCATCCCGAAGCCGGCCCGGCAGGCGGCGATGTAGGCATCGGCGTTGTTCACCGTGATCCGGCTGGGCAACCGCTGGGTACACAGTTGGCCGTCGAAGCGGAACTCCAGGTCGAAGATGCGCCCGCTGGAGGCCGACTGGTAGTTCACCGCGAAGTGCCCTTCGAGCCGCTGCGGGTGCTCGGGCAGCCCGAACTCTTGCGCGTAGGCGCGCCCCACGCAGGTGAGTTGCTCGAGTTCGGCGATACGCCGGCCGACCAGGCTGGAATCCGGCAACTCTCCGGCGCGCAGCACGCAGTCCACGCCTTCGCGCACCAGGTCCACCTGGCGGTCGTTCAGGCTCAGCTCCAGCTCGATCTGCGGGTAGCGTCGGCAGAATTCCGGCAGCGCCGGGATCACCACCAGCCGCCCCAGCGAACTGGGCAGGTCGACCCGCAGCTTGCCGCGTGGGTTGTCGGGGGAGTCGGAGAAGCAGTTCTCCGCTTCCTCCAGATCCTCCAGCAGGCGCACACAGCGCTCGTAGTAGGCCTGCCCGTCGGCGGTGACGCTCACCTGCCGGGTGGTGCGGCGCAGCAGTTGCACGCCCAGGTGCGTCTCCAACTGCTGGATCAGCTGGGTCACGCTGGCGCGCGGCAGCTGGAGGCTGTCCGCCGCCTTGCCGAAGGCCTTGAGTTCGACGATGCGGATGTAGACCTGCATGGCCTGCAAGCGGTCCATGGCGCACTCCGATTATTCATCCGGGCCGAATAGTTAAACCGCAATCTGCCGGTTTATCCATGTCTGGCAAACAACAAGAATGGTCCTGCCCCTTTCCTCTCCTGGAGAATCCCGCATGAAAACCCGCCGCCTGGGCCCGCAAGGCCCCATCGTCTCCGCCATCGGCCTCGGTTGCATGGGCATGTCCGACTTCTACACCACCGGCAGCGACCAAGCCGAATCCATCGCCACCCTGCACCGCGCGCTGGAGCTGGGCGTCACGCTGCTCGACACTGCCGACATCTATGGCCCGCACACCAACGAGGAGTTGCTCGGCCGCGCCCTGAAGGGCAAGCGCGAGCAGGTCTTCCTTGCCACCAAGTTCGGCATCGTGCGCACCCCGGACCAGCCGCAGGTACGCGGCGCCAACGGCAGCCCGGAGTACATCCGCCAGGCCGTGGAAGGCAGCCTGAAGCGCCTGGGCACCGACCACATCGATCTCTACTACCAGCACCGCGTCGACCCGAAGGTACCCATCGAGGAAACCGTCGGTGCCATGGCCGAGTTGGTGAAGGCCGGCAAGGTGCGCTTCCTCGGCCTCAGCGAAGCCTCGGCAGAAACACTGGAGCGCGCGCACCGGGTCCACCCGATCACCGCGCTGCAGAGCGAGTACTCGCTGTGGACCCGCGACCCGGAGGAGAACGGCGTGCTGGCCGCCTGTGCGCGCCTGGGAGTCGGCTTCGTGCCCTACAGCCCCCTCGGCCGGGGCTTCCTCACCGGCGCGTTGAAGAGCCCCGATGATTTCGCCGAAGACGACTATCGCCGCTCCAGCCCACGCTTCACGGGGGAGAACTTCGCGAAGAACCTGCGGCTGGTGGACAAGGTCGCTGAACTGGCCGCCGCTCGCGGCGTGAAACCCTCGCAACTGGCGCTGGCCTGGGTGCTGGCCCAGGGAGAACACCTCGTGCCGATCCCCGGCACCAAGCAGCGCAAGTACCTGGAGGAGAACGTCACCGCCGTGGACCTGGCGCTGACCCAGGCGGAGCTGCTCGAACTGGACGCGATCTTCCCGGCCGGCGCGGCCGCTGGCGGGCGCTACAGCGAACAGGTGATGGCGCTGATCCAGTAAAAGCTCTGCAGCGGCGCTCCGGTGGACGCTCGCAGCGGTTATGCTGACGGGGTCCACCGGAGGCTCCATGCGATTCGTTCCCGCCGCACTGCTCGTACTATCCTTCCTTCCCCTCGCCGCCCACGCGGATGAGGAATGCCAGGTGACGGCCGTCTTCAGCGGAGACCAGTTGACCTGCCAGCGCGCGGACGGTGGCGACACTACCATCCACCTGCGCGGCGTGACCGCTCCGGAACTGGAGGAGCCCTTCGGCCAACGCTCCCGCGCAGCCCTGGTACAGCTTGCCCTGGGCAAGAGCGCCACCCTCAAGCACGCAGAACCGCTGGCCGACGGCAGCCTTCGCGCGGCGGTGTGGGTCACTCCGGCGGAGTGCCCGAACTGCGGCCACACCCTGGATATCGGCCGCGCCCAGTTGAGCATCGGCCTCGCACGCTGGCGGCAGAGCGACGCGCAGACGCCCGAGGAAGTCGGCCAGTACCAGTTCGAGGAACACGAAGCCAAGGCGCGCCGAATCAACCTCTGGCGCAAGCCCTGAGGTCAATTGCTGACATAGTGCTGCAGGATGCGCCGATCCTCGCCCTCTTCCACCAGGGTCTTGAGCGCCTGCGCATAGCGACGGACGAAATCCTCGTCCTGGGTGCGCTTGCTGAACGCGACCTCCGCGGACTCCGCTGATACCACCACGCCCGTGGGCTCGATGCGCCGCGCCAGGCCCAGCTGCTGCAGCTCATACTGGCCGCTGTGCTCGTCGGCGATGATGCCGTCGATGCGCCCCTTGTCGACCATATGCCAGAGGTTGCTGCGGCTTGGGTTGAAGAACACCCGCGCGGCGTAGTCCGGATCGGCCATCAGTTGGCGGAAGGGTTCGCCGTAGGACACATCGATCTGTGCGCCGAGACGGAAGTCGCTGCCGGCCAGATCGGACAGCTGCTGCAGGCTGTCGCGCTGGGGCAAGCCGCGCCGGACGAAGAGGATGTTGCGCGACGGCGGCAATACCTCACCGGAGAACCACGCGTAGGCCTCGCGCTCAGGCTTGCGGAAGGCGCCGGGCAACACGTCGAGACGGCCCAGCTCCAGCTCCTTCAGCGCCCGCGCCCAGGGCAGCTTGACCATGCGCACCTGGCAACCCAAGCGCTCCAGCACGGCGCGGTTCAGTTCAACGTAGAGGCCGCCGACGCTGCCGTCGGGCAACTGCATGCTGAATGGCGGGTCGTCATCCCAACGCAGTGACTTTTCGCAGGCAGCCAGCGGCACGCTGGCCAGCGCCAGGCCCAGCAGGACCAGGCGCTTGAAGCGCACACGCAGGAGCAACGGCAGGCGAACGGCTCGCGACGGCAATATCTCGACTCACAGCGGGAGAAGACGGACACCTCAGTGTATTGAACCCGATGCCCGCGTGGCCAGCGGTGATCGGGTTCGCACGTTCGTCCCGTTTCGCTCACTGCCAGCCGTAGCGCCGGGCGAACCAGCCCTTCACCGCCTGGGTCAGCGCCATGTAGCCCAGCAGGATGGCCACCAGCCAAGGCCAGTAACCCAGCGGCAACGCCTCCATGCGGAAGGAGTGCGCCAGCGGCCCCATGGGCAGGAAGATCGCCACCGCGACGATCACCAGGGTCATGCCCAGCAGCGGCCAGGCGGCGCGGCTCTGCAGGAAGGGAATGCGCCGGGTGCGGATCATGTGCACCACCAGCAGTTGCGAGATCAGCCCCTCGACGAACCAGCCGGACTGGAACAGCGTCTGGTGCTCAGGCGCATTGGCACCGAACACATGCCAGAGCACGAGGAAGGTGGCGATGTCGAAGATCGAACTGATCGGCCCGAAGAACACCATGAAACGCCCCAGCCCATCCGGGTTCCATTGCTGCGGTTTGCGCAGCAGTTCGTCGTCGACATGGTCGAAGGGAATGGCGATCTGCGACAGGTCGTAGAGCAGGTTCTGCACCAGCAGCTGCAGCGGCAGCATCGGCAGGAACGGAATGAAGGCACTGGCCACCAGCACGCTGAACACGTTGCCGAAGTTGGAGCTGGCGGTCATGCGGATGTACTTGAGCATGTTGGCGAAGGTGCGGCGACCTTCGATGACGCCCTCCTCCAGGACCATCAGGCTCTTTTCCAGGAGGATCAGGTCGGCGGCTTCCTTGGCGATGTCCACCGCCGAATCCACCGAGATGCCGATGTCCGCCGTGCGCAGCGCCGGAGCATCGTTGATGCCGTCGCCGAGGAAGCCGACCACGTGGCCGCGCTCGCGCAGCACGCGCACCAGGCGCTCCTTGTGGCTGGGGGTGAGCTTGGCGAACAGCGTGGTGCGCTCGGCCAGTTCGCCCAGCGCAGTATCGTCCAGCTCGTCCAGCTGCGGGCCGAGCAGCACGCCCTCGACCACCAGGCCCACATCACGGCAGACCTTGAGGCTCACCCGGTCGTTGTCTCCGGTCAGCACCTTCACTGCCACGCCGTTCTGTGCCAGTGCACGCAGCGCCGGAGCGGTGGTTTCCTTGGGCGGATCGAGGAAGGCGATGTAGCCGGCCAGGCACAGCCGGCTCTCGTCCGCCACGCCGTAGGTATCGCGGGTCGGCGGCAACTCGCGAGTGGCCACCGCGACCACCCGCAAGCCCTCCTGGTTGAGCTCGTCAGCCACCGCGCGAATACTGTCCAGGCGAGCGCCGGTCAGCGGCTCGATACCCTCGGCGGTCTCCACCGATTCGCACACCGCCAGCACCTCTTCCAGCGCGCCCTTGCAGATCAGCAGGTGGTTGTCCTCGCGTTCGCTGACCACCACCGACATGCGCCGGCGGGCGAAGTCGAAGGGAATCTCGTCGAGCTTGCGGAAGCGGCTGTCCACCTTGAGCGCATGGCGCAGCTCGACGTGCTCGAGCACGGCGACGTCCAGCAGGTTCTTCAGGCCGGTCTGGTAGTGGCTGTTGAGGAAGGCCAGTTGCAGCACGCGGTCCTGCACCTGGCCGAAGGCGTCGGTGTGGCGTTCGAGGACGATGCGGTCCTGGGTCAGGGTGCCGGTCTTGTCCGTGCAGAGGATGTCCATTGCACCGAAGTTCTGGATGGCGTCCAGTCGCTTGACGATCACCTTGCGCCGGCTGAGCACGACCGCGCCCTTGGCCAGCGTGGAGGTGACGATCATCGGAAGCATTTCCGGGGTCAGGCCGACGGCGATGGACAGCGCGAACAGCGCGGCCTCCAGCCAGTCGCCCTTGGTGAAGCCGTTGATCAGCAGGACCACCGGCGCCATCACCAGCATGAAGCGGATCAGCAGCCAGCTGACGCGGTTCACCCCGGTCTGGAAGGCCGTCGGCGTCGGATCGCTCGCGATCACCCGCTCGGCGAGGGAGCCGAAGTAGGTGCGCGTACCGGTGCCAATCACCACCGCCAGAGCGGAGCCGCTGACCACCGTGGTGCCCATGAAGCACAGGCTGTCGCGCTCCAGCGGATTGCCCTGGCGGGCATCGCGCAGCTGGGCGAACTTCTCCACCGGCAGGGATTCGCCGGTCAGTGCAGCCTGGCCAACGAAGAGGTCCTTGGCGCTGAGCAAACGCACGTCCGCCGGCACCATGTCGCCGGCCGACAGCCACAGCACGTCGCCGGGCACCAGTTGACGGATCGGCACCTCCACGCGCAGCGCGGGGCCATCGTCCTCGGCGCTGCGGAATACCGTGGCGGTGTTGCTGACCATCGCCTTGAGCTTTTCAGCGGCCCGGTTGGAGCGCTTCTCTTGGATGAAACGCAGCAACGCGGAAATAGCCACCATGCTGCCGATCACCACGGCGGCCTCGACGTCCTCGGTGAGCCAGGAGATGGTGGCCAGCACGGTGAGCAGCAGGTTGAAGGGATTGCAGTAGCAGTACCACAGGTGCATCCAGGCACCGATGGGCCGGTCCTGGTCGACCTCGTTCAGCCCGTCGCGCTGGCGGCGTTCCTCTGCCTCGGTTTCGCTGAGGCCCTCGCGCCGGCTTTCCAGGCGCTCCAGAACCGAGGCGGACTCCAGCGCGGACCACTCCAGCAGGGTCGCGGCCAGCGCATTGGGAGCCTGGCGCCCGACGGCGGAGCCCCGCAGCAGGTCGCGCGCGGCCAGCCGGCGCAATTGACGGGCCGGGAAGCCCTTGTTGATGAATTCGAGCAGGTGGGTCCTGATGAGGTCCAGGCGCATGATGACTCTCCCCTTGTGCGCCACGTCGTCCGGCGGCGGGAGAAGTCTGTGCTGGCTACCTTAAGGGGCCATGAAGGCTGGCAGGACGCGGGAGAAGACAAGTCGGCAGCAACGCTGCCGACTGCACTCAGAAGTCGCGCTTGTAGAAGATGTCCAACGAACTGGCCAAGCCGCTGGCGGCCTCCAGGTAGACCTTCTTGCTCAGCAGGTAGCGCAGCGCGATGGTGTTGGCCGGCTCGAATACACCCACGCCATAACGCAGGCTGAGACGGTCGGAGAGCTGGCCGCTGGCGACCACGCTGGTGCTGTTGCCGGTGCCCTCGGTGTCCAGCTGGAAGTCCTGGATACCCAGCCTCTGCGCCACCTCGCCGGTCAATGGCGCACTGCCCGCCAGACCGAGCGCCAGGGCCGCCTCGCCCAGCATGTTGCTGTCCTCGCCGCTGGACATCGGCCGGCCCAGCACCAGGTAGGACAGCGCCTGCTGCTGGCTCATGGCGGGCTCGGAGAACACCTCGCTGCGCGGCTGCTCGGCATTGCCGGTGAGGCGCAGGCCGGCAACCACGTCGTCGACCTTGCGGATCGCCTCGACATCGAGGAACGGCTGGTCGATGGGCCCGGCGAACAGCAGCCGCGCGCGGCGGATGGTCAGCTTCTGGCCGTAGGCGCGGTAGCGGCCGTTGTTCAGGCGCAGCTCGCCGCGGGTATCCATGTTGTCGCCGATGTGCACCTGGCCGGCCAGCTCGGCATTCAGGCCGAAGCCGCTGAAGGTCAGCTTGTCGCTGCCGACCCTGACGTCGATGTCCATGTTCAGCGCCAGTGCGCTCCTGGGTTCCTGCTTCGCGCCGACGATCACGGTGTCGTCGGAGACCTTGACGGTGGACGGCGGCAACTGGCGAATGGTGATGGCGCCACGCGGCACCTGCACCGAACCGGAAACCGCGAGCTTCTCACCCGCCATCTGCACACTGAGATCGGGCTCCACCTCCAGGTTGGCGTAGGGTTCCACGGTGACCGGCAGACGATTGCCGCGCAGCTTCACGTCAACATCCAGGCCACTGGCCCAGGCGATGCGTCCGGACAGGCTGCCGTTGCCATTTTCTCCCGCCTTCCAGTCTCCACTCAGGTCGACCTGCTCGCCGGCGATCCGCGCGGTGACCTGCAGCTGCTCGAAGCGAGTCGGCAGATCGCCACCGGAGATTTCGCCGTCACTCAGGCGCAGTTCGCCGTCCACCCGGGGCGCCAGCAGGCCACCGGAAATCTGCCCGCTGCCATTGAGATGGCCTTTCAGGGTTTCCACCATGGGCGCGAACGGCCGGGCCAGGGAGATATCCAGACCATTGAGGCTGAAGGTGCCGTTGACCGGCTTGTTCTTCGGGCGCGGATCGAGCTGGACCTGGGCCTGCAGACTGCCGAGCTTGTCGCCCTGGAACTGCAGGCTGGTGTCGATGCGCCGTGGCGTCAGCCGACTCTCCAGCTGCAGGCGCTGGTAGGGGAAGTCGACCCACTCCTCCTGCTCCTTGATGCGCAGGGTGCCGTTGTTGGCATTGATCAGGACGGAACCGTTGGGACCGCTGGCGGGCAGGTCGAGCTGCACATCGCCGTCGAGCTTGCCTTTCCAGGCGAAGTCCTCGGGCAGCCAGCGTGCCAGGCTGTCCAGCGGAAACTCGCGCAGGTGCATGCGCAGGCGCGGGTCGGGCATCAGGCGCTGGTCTTCCATGCACAGGCTGGCCGGGCCGGAGGCCCAGCAATGGGCGCCAAGGTTGATGCGCCCGTCTGCCAGACGCTCCAGGCGCGCCGGTTGCTGCAGGCGCCAGTCCTGGCCGCCGCTCTGTATATCGCCTTTCGCGAGGCGCCCGCGCCAGTCCTTGCCGTTCCAGTCGCCGTCCAGGCCGAGGTCGAGCGCCACCGGCTTGCCTTGCAGGTTCAGGGCAAGCTGCTGGCGCTTGAGGTCGCCGCTGCCGTCCAGCTTGAGCACACCGAAATCCGTATCGCCGCTGCGCAGGCCCTGGGCCGTCAGGTTGACCCTGCCGCGCTGGGCGGCGTCCAGGGAGGCTGTCAGGTCCAGCGTGCGCAGGCTCTGGTCAGCGTAGGCGACGCGCTGGCCGTCAAGCTTGAGTTGCCCCTGCGGCGCCTGCAGCGTGCCGGCGAGATCGAGCTGGCCGCTGACCTTGCCGAACAATTGCGGCCACAACTGGCCCAGGCGATTCAGCGCGATATCCAGGCGCCCGGACAACCGCTGGTCCAGCGCAGCCTGCCCGCTGATGCGGTTGTCGCCCAGTTGCAGCGTCAGTCCGTCGACCTTCCACGCCTGCCCGGCCGCCGCAGCATTAGCCTTGAAAATGGCTGGCTGGCCGCGCAGGCGCCCCTGCAGGTCGAGGTTGGCATCAAGGTTCAACGCCTCGCCCTTGAGCGAGCCCTTGCTGCGCAGCGGCCCGCCAAGGCGGCCCGGCATCTCCTCCAGCCAGTAGGCTGGGTCGAGGTCGGACAGGTCGAGGGCCGCATCCCAGGTAACCGCGTCGGCAAAGCCGACCTTCAGGTGCCCTTCAGCCCTGCCCTGCCCCGCCACCAGTTTCAGCGACGGCAGGAAGACTTCCGAGAGGTTGCCCGACACCGGGCTGGCCAGGGTGAAATCGCCGGCAGGCCCCTTGAAGGCGCCGTCGAAGTTGCCCAGGTAGGCACCCTCGCTGTAGCTCACTTCGGCCTTGAAGGTGTGCACGCTCACCGGCGGCTCGTCGATGGCCGGATACAGGCGGCGCCAGGGGAAGTCGAGCCAGTCGAGCTGAGCGTTGGCGGCGAAGGCATCCTTCCAGTCGAGCCGGCCGGTCAACGCCACGCGCTGGTCCTTGGCGGCACTCAGGTCCAGCGCGGCGATATCCGCGCCCTGGGCGTCGACACGGCCGCGCAGGGTCAGTACCACCGGGCTTTCCTCGGCGGGCAGCACGGCAGCGCCGGCCAGTTGGTAGCCGTCCTTGAGGTTGCCGCTGGCGTTCAGGCGCAGTTGGTTCAGCGTCAGGGTATCGGGCAGCGAGGCGTCCGCCTTGAAGCCGTCGGCAGTCACCAGTGCGGTGGCCGGCAGGTTCTCCGCCAGCGGCTGCAGGTCACCGTCCAGGGTGCCATTCAGGTAGCCACTGCTCTGCGCCTGCAACTTCAGGTGGCCCATCAGCTCGCCACTGGCCTGCAGTTGCAGGGTCCAGGGTTGCTCGCCCGGCGCCGGCAGGCCGAGACTGCCCTCGGCCTCCAGCGGCCAGCCCTGTGTGGGTTTCAGCAAGCCCTTGAGCGACAGGTTGAGGCCATCGCGGGCGAGCTTTACCGAGTCGATATGCAGGCCCTCGTGGTCCCAGTGTGCTGCGAGTTCGGCGTCGCGCAGCTGTTCCTGTCCATCCAGCAGGAAGCGACCAATACGGATGTCACCCAGCTCCAGCGACAGCGGCAGGCTCAGGTCGGGCAGCTCGATTGGACCGGAGGACTCGCTCGGCTCGCCTGGCGGCAGGGTCAGCAGCACTTCGTTGGCCACCACCTTGTGCAGGCACAGGGTCATGCGCAGCAGGCAGGCGGGCGACCAGTCGATCTGTGGCTGATCGAGCACCAGATGCGTTGCGCCATCGCTCCATTCCAGGCGCTTGGCGCTGAAACCACCGGCGAGGCGACCGTCGAATCCATCCACGTTCAGGCCCGGTACCCAACTCAGCACCGCGCGGCTGCCGGCTGGAGTGCCAAGCAAGGCAGCCACGGCGATAACCAGCAGCAGAATCAGCCCGAGCAGGCCGCCCAGGCTCCAGCGCAGCGCGCGCATCCAGCCCGCGCGACTCATAGTTCAGGTCCCATGGAGAAGTGCAGGCGAATGCCGCCGTCTTCGTCCAGGCCGTCGGCGAGGTCCAGGCGCAGCGGGCCGACCGGGGAAATCCAGCGGATGCCGATACCGACGCCGGTCTTGATCGAGGGGAAGTCCAGCGAGTTGAACGAGTTGCCCTGGTCGACAAAGGCCGCGATGCGCCACCGCTCGGCGATGGGATACTGGTACTCGACGCTGCCGGCGACCATGTAGCGGCCACCGATGCGGTCGCCGTCGGAGTTCTTCGGCGACAGCGTCTGGTAGTCGTAGCCACGCACGCTCTGGTCACCGCCGGCGAAGAAGCGCAGCGACGGCGGGATCGCGCTGTAGTCGTTGGTGGCGATGCCGCCGACCTGGATGCGTCCGAGCAAGCGCTGCCCTCCCCAGAAACTGGTCACGCCCTTGGCCATGGCGTTGATGTGTGCCACGTCGGCGTCCGCCAGCAGCCCTTCCTTGGCGCCCTTCACTTCGAACTGCAGGCGGTAGCCCTTGCCGGGGTCGATCTTGTTGTCGGCTTCGAGGATCGAGTAGCCGATCCCCGGCATCAGGAAGCTGCTCAGGCCCGAATCGTCGCCCAGCTTGTATTCTTCACGTTGCCAGTTCAGCGAGACGACCCGCTGCCAGCCGCTGTCGAGCTTGTGGTGCCACTCGCCGCCGAGGGTCAGCAGCTTGCTCTCGGTGTCTACCAGGTCCTCGTACTGATAGCCGCTGGTGAAGCGCAGCTTGTCGGTGAGCGGTGGGTCCAGCGGGATCTCGTACCAGGCGCCGACGTTCTGCCGGGGCGCCGAGACTTCCGCCTCGAAGCCCAGGCTGTGGCCCTGCGGGTTGACCCAGTGACGGGTCCAGGTCGCTCGTGCGCGCGGTCCGACGTCCGTCGAGAAGCCGAGGCCAAGCCCCATGGTGCGCGGCTTGCGCGCTTCCAGGTGAACGTGCACCGGCACCACTTCGCCATCGGCATTGGTCGGTGCAGCGTCGACCCGCACGCCATCGAAATAGCCGCTGGATTGCAGAGCCTGGTTGAGATCGGCGATCTGCTCGGAGTCGTAGTCGCTGCCTTCCTTGAACGGCACCATGCGCTGCAGCAGGTCCTCGTCGAAGGGGAAATCGCCGGCGAAATCGACCTTGCCCAACCGATAGCGCGGCCCGCTGGCGTAGACCAGCTCGATATCCGCCACACCCGCCTCTGGGTCGATGCGCAACTGCTGCTGGGTGAACTGCCCGCGGAAGAAACCGAAGCGCGAAGCCTGGTTCTGGATCAGCCGCTTGGCGTCTTCGTAGGCACCGTGGTTGAGCTGCGCACCAGGCTTCAGGGAATCCCCGCCGGGAACGCGGAAGTTCTTGAGCTTGGCGGCCGGCCCGTCGACTCGCACCGTCACATTGCGCAGGTGAACAGGCTCACCCGGCCGAACATTGATCCGCAGCGTAGGCACCTTGTCATCGGTCACCCGGCCACGGATGCGCGCCTGGTAGTAACCCAAAGCCTGGGCGGCCTTCTGCGCCTGCTCCACGGCATTGCGCCGGAATCTTTGCAGGGCCGCCTGATCACGCTCGCCAAGGCTGCCCACATAGGCCTCGATATTGGCCTTGAGCGCAGCGTTGGCGGGGGTGACACGAACGTCGAGATGGGCTTCGACCGCCAGCGCCGTCTGCAAGCAGAAGGCCATTACCAGCAGCAGCCCAAGCAATCCTTGGACAACTCTCATGGCGCGAAATGCTAGCACGGGTTTTCCCCGCAATGCCTCACCCTAGAGCGTAGGAAACGTCTGAGCGACTGACCGTCGGCCTATCCCGCAGATGCCGTTGCCGCCTCGCGCCCGACATTCGGGTGGAACAGGACATGCTCGCGGATCGGTCCCAGGGCAACTTCACCGAGTTCCTCGTAGCCATGGCGCCGATAGAACTCCAGGTACCGTGCGTTGCCTGTATCCAGCACCAGCCCTTGTGAGCCGCCATCCTCGGCGCACCAGGCATGCAGCGCATCGAGAAGCTGTTCGCCCAGGTGCTTGCCCTGGAACTCCGGGTGCACGCCAATCAGCGGCAGGATGTGGTACGGGCCCGGGGGCAGGCAGCCAATCACGGCGGCGTGGTAGTCCAGATAGCGCCGAGTACAACCCAGCCCCGTCGTGAGCAACATGCGCATCCGCCAGAACCAGCTTTCAGTGACATCCAGCCGGCGCTGCGGCGGAACGATCAGCGCGACGCCCACCAGGCGGTCCTCGAGCAGCAGCCCGATGGATGGCAATTCCTCGAGGAAATGCTGATTGACCAACTCACGGACGGTGGCTCGCACGCGCTGGTCGAATCCGGGGCGATCGGACTCGAACAGGTAGGCAAAAGTGGGCTCGTGACGATAAGCGTGGTACAGCAGCGAGCGGACTTCACGGCTGTAGCTACCGTCCAGCAGACGGACTTCGGCGAGGGTATCAGGCATGCGGACGCCTCTTCTTGTGAGTTCTTCTTATGGTTATGAGTCCAGCCACAAAAACCCTAGCAGCGCCTCGCCGGGGTCGCCAGGGTCCGTCCACCTGGGCTAGCATCGTGCTTTTGCCAGGGCGCCCAGGATGAAAATCGTCTCTTTCAATATCAACGGTTTGCGCGCACGTCCCCACCAGCTCCAGGCGATCATCGAGCGCCACCAGCCGGACGTGATCGGCCTGCAGGAAACCAAGGTCGCCGACGAGCAGTTCCCCCGCGAGGAAATCGAAGCCCTCGGCTACCACGTGCACTACCACGGTCAGAAAGGCCACTACGGCGTCGCCCTGCTCTCCCGTCAGGAGCCGCTGGAACTGCAGCGCGGCTTCCCCAACGACGGCGAGGAATCCCAGCGCCGCTTCATCTGGGGCACCTTCAAGGACGCCCAGGGTCAGTTGATCACCGTGATGAACGGCTACTTCCCACAGGGCGAGAGCCGTGACCATCCGGTGAAGTTCCCGGCCAAGCAGCGCTTCTACGCCGACCTCCAGGACCTGCTGGAAACCCGCTTCCAGCCCGACCAGCAACTGATCGTGATGGGCGACATCAACATCTCGCCGGAAGACTGCGACATCGGTATCGGCGAAGAGAATCGCAAACGCTGGCTGAAGACCGGCAAGTGCAGCTTCCTGCCGGAAGAACGCGAATGGTTGGCACGCCTGAAGGGCTGGGGTCTGGTGGACAGCTTCCGCCTGCAGAACCCGAGCGTGGACGACCGCTTCAGCTGGTTCGACTACCGCAGTCGCGGCTTCGAGGACACCCCCAAGCGCGGCCTGCGCATCGACGTCATCCTCGCCTCCGAGGCCCTGCGCGGGCGCATTGCCGATACCGGCGTGGACTACGACATCCGCGGCATGGAAAAGCCCTCGGACCACGCGCCGATCTGGCTGCAGCTCAAGTAAACCGCAATGACGAAAAAGCCCGGCATTGGCCGGGCTTTTTCATTCTGAGGCTCGGCTTCAGGCTTGGGCCTCTTCCGCACCGGTTCCGACAGTCTTGCTGATCGCGCTGTAGGTCGTATTGAAGCGGACAGTTTCGTTGAATCCCTTGACGATGGCGCCAAAACGCTCCTTGGCATCGAGCAGTTGCTTGAACCGATCAGACAGCTCCGCACCCTGGCGTTGCAGCCCCACCTCACGGTCATCCAGCTCCTGTACCCGAGCGCGCAGCTGATTCAGCTGACGGTCGATACTTTGCTGCTCCTGGTTCAGGACCTCGGCACGTTTGGTCGTCGCACGATCGCGGCTGTCGACTGTTTCCGCGAGAGCCTGCAGCGCGCTGCTACGCTCCGCGAGTACGGCGGCATTATGCTCGGCAATACGCTCCATACCGTGCTTCTCTTCCTGCAGACGCTGCTCCTGCTGGCTCAGGCGCTCCTCGCGCTCGACCAACTGACGCTCACGCTCAAGCGCCGCCAGACGACGCTCCTCGAGCGCCTCGCGCATTTTCACGATCTCCATCTTCTGCTGCGACAAGCCATGCGCCATACCCGCCAGGGAATCGAGCGTGGACTGCACATCGTGCAGGACGCCATCGGTTTCAAGGGAGGACGACTGGCGCACAGTCACGGCGGACTCCACGGACGCCTGGGCATTTGCGGCTCCGGAGCTGGCGGGTTGGGCTTGGGCATTCATGGTGGAAGATTCCTCGTTGGAAATGTGGGAGGCCGGCTGGCCGGCGGGCGAAATGATGGCTGCGTCAGCCGCATCGCATTCGTCGTCATGCCCGTAGGCCGGCAGCTGGAGCGAGTCGAGCAGAGTGGCGCCGGCTTCGGCTTCGTTGACCGCCGGGCGGAGAGACGCTTCGTCGGCGATCATCGGCAACGGTTCGATGGAGTCGGAGCAACTCGGCTCCACTGGGCCCAACCCCGAGCAGGCTGAGGCCAGATCGTCGAGATCCCGCTCCAGGTTTTCGAAAGCCTTTACGGAATGAGGGGTAGCGGATTCCCCGATCTCAGCCGCGGCGTTGACATGGATCGGGATGTACCCCACCGAAACAACAGGGCGAACCATGCCTTCAGCGGGGGCAGGCAAAGGAGGCAGGAGCCCGGACAGGTCCTCCTCGATCGCTGGGGAAAGAAATGTGCTGTCCAGCTCGGACGGCTGAGTGGCGGTCGTGACAGACACCCCCCCCTCCTGATGTCCTTCGTACAGCTTCTCATCTGAAGTCATGAAACGTCCTACCCTGAGGGTGGTCAGCCCCACTGTCCCGGAAGGTCACTCGACTGTTCGAGCAAGGTCAGGAACTGGATGGTGATGCCGCTTCGAAAGTAGCGGCAATCAGGCCGACTGGATGAACCGATGGGCTGCCCCGCTCTACCTTGATAGCTTGAGACCAGGACAGGTTGCGAGAAGGATTTTCACAGCCCAACGTCGGCGCGAATGTCAGTAATTTCCTGCATGGACGAAGGAAAACTATGTAAGGCAAGACGAATCGTTCGACTAACTCCTACCGCAACACATCTACCGGATTCAGGATCCGGCAGAGGGTTCGAGCGCACCGACGCGTCTAGAGCAGGCCGATCTGTTCGCTGATACTGAACAGCTCTTCCAGGGTCGTGGCGGAGAGCTTCCGCATCAGCTGCCGCCTGTGCTGGCCGATGCTCGCTCCCGACAATGCCAGGACGTCCGCCAGCACCGCGACCGAACAGCCCCTGCGCAAGCCATAGAGCACAGCCACCAGGTGGGTGGGCAGAGCCAGCGCTGATTCCAGCCTGGGATCGCGCTCCAGCGGCAAACGCTCGTGCTCGGGAAATATCTTCCCGCCCGCCAGCACGGCGTCGACAGCCCGGCCGATCAGGGTTGGACGGTCATCCGTCAGCAGAAACCCCGACACGCCGACGCGAATCGCGCGCTGAATATTCAGTGGCGAACCCAGGCTGGAGCAGACCAGCACCGGAGTAGACGGTTTGAGTCGGCCTTCTCGCCGAAGCATGGTGACCAGTTCCATGCCATGAATGTCCGGCAACTCCAGGGTCACCACCAGGAGATCACAGTTGCTGACATCCAGACCGCTCAAGGCTTGGCGTGCAAACTTGAAATGGACGTCGCACTGATGACCGTGGTCCAGCAGAAACCGGCGGAGCGCGACGAAGTCGCGCCGCAAAGGTTCGATGAAAACTACGCGGGCCATGTTCCTCCTTGTAGCGAAGGCCCCACGGGCCGGGTCCGACATGCCGAATCGGCAGAAATCGCCGACTCTGTCGTTCCCGCAGAAGGTCAGTCATTGAATGACTGCCGCACCGGAGTTCGTGGCTGTCACATGAACGCAGACGGACCAATCCGGGTCTCGGCAACGCCCTACGCGACAGCGCACCCGCTGTGGCAGCTTCTCGGCCAGCAGGGCTTGCGCCCCACCGGCCGTCCTGGTCACTCGGTAACCGTCTTGGAAATGGCCGACAAAGTGCTGTTGAACTGCACCGTCTCGTTGAAGCTCTTGACGATGGTGCTGAATTTATCCTTGGCGCTCTGCAACTGCTTGAGCCGTACCACCAGCTCCTCGGTCTTGCGTTTGAGTGCGCTTTCACGCTCATCCAACTCGCCTGCACGCCCGCGCAGGCTGGCTGCCTGCTCAGCAATGCGCTGCTGCTCCAGTTGGATGGACTCGGCACGCTTGAGCGTCGCCTTGTCGCGCATATCGACTGTCTGGGCCAGTTCCTTCAGCGCTTCGCTGCGCTCGGCCAGCAGGCGATTGTTCTCGGCGGCCATGCGATCCAGATTGGTCTTGGCCTCCTTGAGGTGGTTCTCCAGTTGCAGCAGACGCTCCTCCTTGTCACCCGCCAGGCGCTCGCGTTCCTGCAACTGGTTGTTCCAGGCCTCCAGCTCTTCCTGCAGGCGGCCGGCAGCCTGCTTCTGCTGGGTCAGTCCCTGGGCCATGCCGGCCAGGGAGTTCAGGGTACTCTGGACGTCGGACAGGACATCTTCCGGGTTGGCCTCAAGCTGAGGGACATTCAGCGCAGCCGATACTTCCTGCAATTCCACCGAGGTTACCGGGGCAGCCGTTTCCTGCACATCGGCCTCAGGTAACTCATCGTGCATCTGGGTCATTTCAGTTTCCTTCTGGATAAAGATTCCCTGAAGCACCGCCGCCTCAAGGTAGTTGTCAGCCAATGTCCCGGCCTCGATTGCGAGAACTGCAGGGGGCACGGTCGACTGGGTGGATTTCGCCGCCGCGACATCGATCGAGCCACTGCCCACGAACTCCGGCACTTCGTCATCGCAGTCCCACGGCTGTCTGTGCGTCTGGTCGTGATCGGCGCTGGCAGCCGCCAGCATTGCCAGCGCGTCCTCAAGGCTCGCGATAATCGGTTCCAGAGCTACGTCAGTCTCAACAGCGCTGTAACCGGATTCGCCATGGGTGGTTTCCTCGTGCCTTGCTGGCTCCGCCATCAAGCGCTCGGATTGACCGCCCGAGGCCAGGGTCTTCTGGAACCTGACGGCTGCCGCCAGCGCGTCCTGTTCCTGCTCGAAACGCTCGTCCGAGCCAGCGGCTTCCTGCACAGCCGGAGGCGCTTCGTCCAACGACTCCAGATCCATGGCGCTGACATCGGCTGCTACCCACGGTTCGGGTGACGCCAACGGATCTGTTGCAGCCATCGGCAACGCTTCGAGATCCACAGCCACCTCATGCAGCACCGCCGGTACGTCGGCTGCCTCGGGGGACATCTCCATCGGCTCGACTCTGTGCTCGACGGACTCCTGCAGTTCAGGCGTGTCCGGTACATCGGCACGGGTCGCATCTACGGTGGAAAGCTCGGAAGGCTCGCTCGAATCCTGCACAGGCAGCACAAACTCGGGATGCTCCTCGTCGATCTGCTCTTCGAGGTCGACACCTGCCGATACTTCAACCGGCTGCCATTCGAGAGAAGGCCCGTCCACCGCAGGCTCTTCGACGGCAGTGGTTTCGGCTCGCGGGGCCTCGACCGGCTCCAGCATGCCCGAGGCATCTGGCGCGGACTGTTCGACCAAAGCGGGCACCTCGGCTTCAACAGAAGGGGCGCTGGCCGCCATTTCGGCGTCCTGCCGGACCGGCTGTGCAGTCGATTCGGACATCGGCGCGGCAGGTTCAGCTGCGGCGGACTCGTGCACTTCGGCGATAGCAGGTTCGCGCTCGGCGCGCTCTTCCGGCTCCGGCAACACCGGCATGGCCGGTTCGCGCGCTGTAGATTCATCTCCGGAGAGCTCTTCCGACGCGCCAGCCGCAATGTTCTCGATGCCGTCCAACGCCGTGGGCGCAACCGAGTCAGCAGGCTCGATCGTCGAGTGCAGCGGCACCGACTCTGGGGCTGGTGCTATGCCATCGGCAGTGGCAGATGGCGACTCCATGGCTTGCAGTTGGACTGTGCCGTCGGAGTCCTGCTGCTCAACTGGTCCTGCGGCAGCGCCTTCCGCACGTTGCGTGGCCTCTCCGACCTTTTCATCGGCCTGCTTCGTGCTACTTGCGGGATCGAGGAAGTCCGCGTCCAGAACATCTGGTAGCACGGCATCCATTGAGGCGTTGCCGAGAATGGCATCTGCGCCACCGGGCAGGCCATCCAGCGCTTCCTGATCGCCGGCAGAGTCGGACACGCCCTCGCCGCCATCAACGGAAGCCTGCTCCTGCTCTCTCTTCAATCGCGACAACCGGGCGAACTGTGCGAAATCCGGAACCATCTCCGAACCCCACTCGAAGGCCAGTTCCGCCAACACCGAAGTGGCCTGCGGCGTCTGTACCGGCGGTTTCGCGGCCTCGCGCTGACGGCTGCCTGCAGACTCGGCCTTGCGCCGCTTCAACAACCCGGCCCTTGCCACCAGGTGCAGCCATGATTGCATTGGTTGAGTCGGCAGCCTGATGCCCTTGAAGGTCAGCTCCCGCGGATACATCACACTCAATGTTCGCCGAAGCCACGGGCGCCCCCAATGTTTTGCAGAGGCGCTGTGTACGGCCAGCGAAATCAGCCTGACGGGATGCTCGGGGCCAACCGGCGTTGGTGCGCTATGGGAGTGAGTCATGATTAGTTTCCGGCGGGGATGTTAAAACCGCGCAAGTTTCGCTTGGCCGGAAAACTGGCGTTATCAGGTAATCCTGATGAACCGGGAGAATTTTCCTATCACCGGTTCACCGGATCTGCGTGGTTTCCGCGGCAGCAAAGCCATCAACTGCGATGAAAGTCGTGCGATGGCTTCTGAGTGAGGCTGCCCCTCGGGTTCCGACGCAGAGCGCCGGCCAGGTCCAGTATCGTCGTCAGGACAAATAGCGGGGCGACCAGCCACAGCGCCGGGGACGCGTTATCCATCATCGATTCCGGTGCCACAACCAGGGTGGTGGCCATCAGCACCACCACCAGGATGAGCACCAGCTTCATCAGAAGTGACGAAAAATCGAGAATCTCGCCCATCTTGTCCTCCGGCGTCCTCGTACGGGGGAACCTGTATAACCCTGCCCGCACGGAGCTGAAATCGGAAATCTCCGACAAGCCACCAGTCATGTCCGAAGCCATCGAAAAGCGCTCTGCGTCGAAGAGAAGCGTCATATCGATGCAATGATTCCGACTTAATCTGCCGCGCCAACGATGCCTCAAATGGAAGTTGACCCATGCAGTACAAGTCGAGCCCCAGCGACGCCCAACCCTGGCCCGTGACCATCGCCTGGCTCACCATCGCCTTCATCTGCTATGCGTTCCCCTGGTCGGCGTTCGCCGCCCTGCCTTCGTCCCAGGGCGGCGAGCCGGTACTGCGCATCCAGGGCTCCAACACCATCGGTGCGCACCTGCTGCCGGAGCTGGTGAAAGGCCTGCTGGTCAGCGAGGGCTACAGCGACGTCAGTGCCAAACCGGGCAAGGCGGAGAACGAACAGCGCATCATCGGTCGCACCCAGGATGGCAAGGAGGCGATCGTCGACCTGGCGGCCCACGGCTCCAGCACCGGCTTCGTCGCCCTGAAGGACAACAGTGCCGAGTTGGCAGCCGCCTCGCGCCCGATCAAGGACGCCGAAGCCGCAGGCCTTTCGGCGTCGGGCAACCTGCGCAGCGCCAAGGCCGAACAGGTGATCGGCATCGATGGTCTGGCGATCATCGTCAATGCAGCCAACCCTCTGGATGAACTGACCACCGATACACTGGCGCAGATCTTTTCCGGCGAGGTGAAGACCTGGGAAGAGATCGGCGGGCGCGGCGGTGCCATTCGCCTGTATTCCCGCGACGACAATTCCGGCACCTTCGATACCTTCAAGGAGCTTGTCCTTGCGAGTCACGGCAAGGCGCTGGCCAGTGGTGTCCAGCGCTTCGAATCCAGCGACCAGTTGTCCACCGAGGTGAGCAAGGACCCGCAGGGCATTGGCTTCGTCGGCCTGTCGTCCGTCCAGAATGCCAAGGCGCTGCGCATTGCCGACGGCGACTCCCAGGCCATGCCGCCATCGACCACACTGATCGCCACCGAAGACTATCCGCTGTCGCGCCGCCTGTTCCTCTACATGAAGCCGGAGGAGCCAAACCGCTGGGCCCGCGCCCTGCTGCAGTTCGCCCAGGGCGACAAGGGCCAGGCCCTGGTCAGCGCCAGCGGCTTCGTCGGCCAGCGTGTACAGGCGGTGAAGATGGCGCCGCGTGCCAGCATGCCGGAGAACTACCAGGCCCTGGCCCGTGACGCCGAGCGCCTGTCGGTGAACTTCCGTTTCCGCGAGGGCAGCGCCACCCTGGACAACAAGGCACAGCGCGATATCGACCGTCTGCTCGCCTACCTTCAGCAGGCCGGCAAGATGAACAAGCAGGCGGTGCTGGTCGGTTTCGGCGATCCCAAGCAGGACCCGGCGCGCGCCGAACTGCTTTCCAAGCTGCGCGCCATGGCCGTGCGTCGTGAGCTGGCCAAGGGAGGCGTGATGTTCCGCGAGATCAGCGGGATGGGCGATGCCCTGCCGGTGGCAGCCAACAGCGATAACGACGGTCGGGTGAAGAATCGCCGCGTCGAAGTCTGGGTCTACTGATTCCCCTGGCGATCAGCGTCTAGACTGTCTGAAGGAAGCTGATCGCCCGGTCTGGAAATACTGTAGGAACTTGTTACGTTCCTTTGCTTGTCTCTGGCGGGCGCTCTGCTATTTTCCCGCCAGTGACGCCGGGCCCCTCTGACGGTTGCCAACCGCCATGTCGGAGTCACTTTTCGACAACGACACTAAGGGAGGGGCCAAATGACAGCTCTGCACGCCTTTTTAACCGAACCATTCCTCGGAACCGCCACCTGGTTCTGGCTGGCCTTCCTGGCCATCGTGATTCTTCTCCTCGTACTCGACCTGGGCGTCCTGCAACGCGATCACCACGAGATCGGCGTGCGCGAGAGCCTGATGCTCTCTGCCGGCTACTTCGCCTGCGGCCTGGCCTTCGGTGGCTGGGTCTGGTACGAGTTCGGCGCCACCAGCGCGGTGGAGTACTACACCGGCTTCCTCGTCGAACAGTCGCTATCGATGGACAACGTGTTCGTCATGGCGATGATCTTCGGCTTCTTCGGCATCCCTCGCCGTTACCAGCACCAGGTGCTGTTCTGGGGCATTCTCGGCGCCATCGTCATGCGCGCGCTGATGATCGGCCTGGGCGCCGCGCTGGTGAAGGAGTTCGAGTGGATCATGTACGTGTTCGGCGCCTTCCTGCTGTTCAGCGGCGTAAAGATGCTGTTCGCCAAGCACGACGAAGAGCCTGACCTGGCCAACAACCCGGTGCTGAAGTTCCTGCGCAAGCGCATCCGCATGACCGACACCATCCATGAGCATCACTTCTTCGTGATGAAACCCGATGCCACGGGCAAGCTGGTGCGCTACGCCACCCCGCTGTTCCTGGCGCTGATCCTGATCGAGCTGGCCGACCTGGTGTTCGCCGTGGACAGCGTGCCGGCGATCTTCGCCATCACCCAGGACCCGTTCATCGTCTACACCTCGAACATCTTCGCCATCCTCGGCCTGCGCGCCCTGTACTTCTCGCTGGCGGCGATGATCCACCGCTTCGTGTACCTGAAGTACGCCCTGGCGCTGGTCCTGGTGTTCATCGGCACGAAGATTTTCCTGCACGGATTCATCGGCAAGGTTCCCGCCGCCCTGTCCCTTGGCGTAACCTTCGGCCTTTTGGCGGGTGGCATACTGCTATCCTTGCTCAAGACGCGCCGGACCAGCGAGGAACCGCTGGAAATCGTCAGCCAGGAGAGGATCCATGCAAGCGCTGGAGGTGAGGATCGAAGCCGTTGAGTTTCGCGGCGGGGCCTATTGGCAGGTCCGTCTCGGTCGTCGCGCGCTGCGATTTCCCCATGAAGCCGCCGCGCGAGCCTTCGCCGCCCAGTTGCACACTCGCCGGGAGTGGTTGCTGACGCAGCAGAGCCAGGCGGATGGACCGGAGCCGTCACCGGATCAGTGAATGAACAGGGCCAGCGCAAGCTGGTCTTGTGCTTTGTGAGTCGAGCACGACCGGCGTCTGATTCGAGCGTAGGAGCGGACTCCGTCCGCGATGTGCAGTTGGCCAGCTCCGAGCCGCCGGAAACCTATCGCGGACGGAGTCCGCTCCTACACACGGCATGACGCCCGCAAATGAAAAAGGCCCGCATCAGCGGGCCTTTTTCATGAGTGCTTGTGATCAGTGGCTGCTACGCAGCGCGTCACGCGGCACGTACTTGCCGATCTCGTATTTGCCGATGGCGGCACGGTGCACCTCGTCCGGACCGTCGGCCAGGCGCAGGGTGCGCTGCATGGCGTACCAGTAGGCCAGGGGGAAGTCGTTGGAGACGCCGGCGCCGCCGTGCATCTGGATGGCGCGGTCGATCACCTGCAGGGCGACGTTGGGCGCGACGACCTTGATCTGGGCAATCTCGCTCTGGGCAAACTTGTTGCCGGCCTTGTCCATCATGTACGCGGCATTGAGCGTCAGCAGGCGAGCCTGGTTGATCTCGATGCGCGAGTTGGCGATGTGGTCGATATTGCCACCCAGGCGTGCCAGCGGCTTGCCGAAGGCGGTGCGGCTGACGGAGCGCTTGCACATCAGTTCCAGCGCGCGCTCGGCCATGCCGATGGAGCGCATGCAGTGGTGGATACGGCCTGGACCAAGGCGACCCTGGGCGATCTCGAAGCCGCGGCCTTCGCCGAGCAGGACGTTCTCGTAGGGCACGCGGACGTTCTCGAACAGCACTTCGGCGTGGCCGTGCGGAGCATCGTCGTAGCCGAACACCGGCAGAGGACGGAGGATCTTCACGCCGGGGGCGTCGGTGGGCACCAGGATCATCGAGTGCTGCTGGTGGCGCGGCGCGTCCGGATTGGTCAGGCCCATGAAGATCATGATCTTGCAGCGCGGGTCGCAGGCGCCGGAGGTCCACCACTTGCGGCCGTTGATGACCCACTCGTCACCGTCGCGTACGGCGTTGGCCTGCATGTTGGTGGCGTCGGAAGAAGCCACGCCCGGTTCGGTCATGGCGAAGGCGGAGCGGATCTCGCCACGCAGCAGCGGCTCCAGCCAGGTGCGCTTGTGCTCTTCGGAGCCGTAGCGCACCAGCACTTCCATGTTACCGGTGTCGGGAGCTGCGCAGTTGAAGGGTTCGGAGCCGATCAGCGAGCGGCCCATGATCTCGGCCAGCGGTGCGTATTCCATGTTGGTCAGGCCAGCGCCCAGCTCGGACTCCGGCAGGAACAGGTTCCACAGGCCTTCGGCTTTCGCCTTGAGCTTGAGGTCTTCCATGATTTGCGTGGGCTGCCAGCGGTCACCCTGGGCCACTTGCTCCTCGAACACCCTCTCGGCGGGATAGACGTTGGCTTCCATGAACGCGGTGAGGCGCTCACGCAGGTCCTGAACCTTGGCGGAATAAGCGAAATCCATGGGGGCTAACCTTCTGGCGGCGGTTGTTTGTGTGGAGTGATGCTAGAACAGCGGGAAGAATTTACCCAGCCTATTATCCGAATCGATGAACATTCATAACCCATATGGACCTGGGCGCAGGTTCGGGTATGATCGGGCCAAAACAATGACAAGCGGGAGCCCTGGAATGAACCTCAGCAAGGTCGATCTGAACCTGTTCATCGTCTTCGACGCGATCTATACCGAAGCCAACCTGACCCGCGCCGGACAGATAGTCGGCATCACCCAGCCCGCCGTCTCCAACGCCCTCGCCCGCCTGCGCGAAACCTTCAACGACCCGCTGTTCGTGCGCACCGCGCAGGGCATGGTGCCCACCCCCATGGCGCAGAACATCATTGGCCCGGTGCGCAACGCGCTGCAGCTGCTGCGCGTGTCGGTGCAGGAAAGCCGTACCTTCACCCCGACCCAGGCGAACAAGACCTACCGCATCAGCATGACCGACCTCACCGAGGCCATCGTCCTGCCGCCGCTGTTCCAGCGCCTGCGCCGCCAGGCACCGAACGTGCACATCGAGAGCTTCCTCTCCAAGCGCCGCGAAACCACCAAGGAGCTGGCCGCCGGCCGCCTGGACTTCGCCGTGGACGCGCCGCTGAACACCGACCCGCAGGTGCGCCACGTCAAACTGATGGAAGACCGCTACGTCTGCGCCATGCGCCAGGGCCATGCACTGGCCAAGGACAAGGTGACGCTGGAGGAATACCTGTCGGTGGCTCACATCCAGATTTCCAGCCGCCGCAGCGGCCTGGGCTACGTCGACCTGTCGCTGGGCAAGATGGGGCTGCAACGCAAGATCGCCCTGCGCTCGCAGCACTACCTGATGGCCTCCACCGTGGTGCAGCAGACCGACATGGTGGTCACCGTCCCCGAGCGCTTCGCCCGCCACCACGGCCTGCACTTCGTCGACCTGCCGGTGAATGACGTGCCGAAGCTGGAAACCCACCTGTACTGGCACGAAAGCACCGACCAGGACCCGGCCAACCGCTGGATGCGCGAGCAGATCATCGAGTTGTGCCAGCAGGTGACGGCACGCGAGGCGCGCGAGGCGGCGGAGCGCGCCTGATGCCTGGGGCGATGCCCATTGATGGGTATCGCTTCGCTCCACGCCATCCTGTGTAGCCGCTGGCGTCACATGCCGTGACCAACCTTGTAGGAGCGAGCTTGCTCGCGAACATTGCTTGCCGGTAGCTCGTCGGTTGGGCGGTTCGCGAGCGAGCTCGCTCCTACAAAAAGCGAAGGCGTCAGGTCCAACAAGTCACCTGCAGACCCCGCCCTGCCGAAGTGCCTGTCCAACGAACAGGCCGGGGTCTGCCGGCGAACCCTTCAAAGACTCCGTGCGATCACCAGCCTCTGCACGTCGCTGGTGCCTTCGTAGATCTGGCACACGCGCACGTCGCGGTAGATGCGTTCCACCGGGTAGTCCTGCAGATAACCATAACCGCCGAGGGTCTGGATTGCCGCGGAGCACACGCGCTCGGCCATTTCCGAGGCGAACAGCTTGGCCATGGAGGCCTCGGTCAGGCACGGCAAGCCGGCTTCGCGCAGGCTGGCGGCGTGGTGGACCATCTGTCGCGCGACAGCGATCTCGGTGGCCATGTCGCTCAGGCGGAAAGCCACGGCCTGGTGCTGGATGATCGGCTTGCCGAAGGTCTCGCGCTCGTGGGCGTAGTCACGGGCGTATTCGAACGCGGCGCGGGCCATGCCGACGGCTTGCGAAGCGATGCCGATGCGACCGCCTTCCAGGTTCGCCAGAGCAATGGCGTAGCCCTGCCCCTCCTCGCCCAGCCGGTAGCTGGCGGGGATGCGCACATCGTCGAAGGCGATCTGGCAGGTGTCCGAGGCATGCTGGCCGAGCTTGTCCTCGACACGCACCACGCGGTAGCCGGGCGTATCGGTCGGCACGATGAAGGCGCTGATGCCCTTCTTGCCCGCCGCCGCATCGGTTACTGCGAAGACGATCACTACACCAGCATGGCTGCCGGAGGTGATGAACTGCTTGCTGCCGTTCAGCACGTAGTGCTCGCCGTCGCGGCGCGCGCGGGTCTTGAGGAAGCTGGCGTCGGAGCCGGCCTGCGGCTCGGTCAGGGCAAAGGCGCCGATCATTTCGCCACGCGCCAGGGGCACGAGGAACTGGCGCTTCTGCTCGTCGTTGCCGAACTTGGCGATGGGCATGCAGCCCACCGAGTTGTGCACGCTCATGATGGTCGAGCAGGCGCCGTCGCCGGCGGCGATCTCTTCCAGCGCCATGGCGTAGGCCAGGTGGCCGGTCTGCGCGCCGCCCCACTCCTCCGCCACCAGCATGCCGAGGAAGCCGAGGTCGGCCATTTCCTTGATCGCTTCCGCGGGGAAACGGTGCTCACGGTCCCAGTCGGCGGCGAAGGGCTTCAGCCGCTCCTGGGCGAACTGTCGGGCAACGTCGCGGATCTGGATGTCTTCTTCACTGGGAATCATGGTTGGCTCCTTACGCCAGGCGCTCGACCGCAATGGCCGTGGCTTCGCCGCCGCCGATGCACACCGAGGCCACGCCGCGCTTGAGGTCGTACTGCTTGAGCGCCGACAGCAGGGTCACGATAACCCGCGCGCCAGAGGCACCGATGGGGTGGCCGAGGGCGCAGGCGCCGCCGTGGACGTTGAGCTTGTCGTGGGGAATATCCAGCTCGCGCATGGCGGCCATGGCAACCACGGCGAAGGCTTCGTTGACCTCGAACAGGTCGACATCGCCGATGGCCCAGCCGGTGCGTTGCAGCAGGCGGTTCACTGCGCCTACCGGAGCGGTCGGGAACAGGTTCGGCGCGTCAGCGAAGGACGAGTGGCCACGGATCGCGGCCAGCGGCGTGAGGCCGCGTTTCTCGGCTTCGGACAGGCGCATCAGCACCAGCGCGGCGGCGCCGTCAGAGATGGAGCTGGCGTTGGCGGCGGTTACCGTGCCGCCGTCGCGGAAGGCGGGTTTCAGGGTCGGAATCTTGTCCGGGCGCGCCTTGGGCGGCTGTTCGTCCTGGCTGATTTCGCGGGTTTCCTTGCCGGCCTTGACGGTCAGCGGGACGATTTCCTCGACGAAGCGGCCTTCGCTCATGGCCTTCTGCGCGCGGGTCAGCGAGGCGA
The DNA here is from genome assembly GCF_012971725.1 of Pseudomonas multiresinivorans. Taxonomy (NCBI): domain Bacteria; kingdom Pseudomonadati; phylum Pseudomonadota; class Gammaproteobacteria; order Pseudomonadales; family Pseudomonadaceae; genus Pseudomonas; species Pseudomonas multiresinivorans. Next base: position 2,563,742 of record NZ_CP048833.1, on the reverse strand, counting down.
TGGCGTAGTCGTCCTGCTGCTGGCGGGTGAAACCGTATTTCTCGGCGCAATCTTCGGCAAAGGTGCCCATCAGGCGGCCCTTGTCGTAGGCATCTTCGAGGCCGTCGAGGAACATGTGGTCAAGCACCTTGCCGTGACCCATGCGGTAACCGCTGCGGGCGCGCTCCAGCAGGTACGGCGCGTTGGACATGCTCTCCATGCCGCCGGCCAAAGCCACGCGGGCGCTGCCGGCGAGGATGGAGTCGTGGGCCATCATCGCGGCCTTCATGCCCGAGCCGCACATCTTGTTCACCGTGGAGCACGGCGTGCCACGCGTGAGGCCCGCGCCCAGCACTGCCTGGCGCGCCGGCGCCTGGCCCTGCCCGGCGGAGAGCACGCAGCCGAGCACCGCTTCGTCCACCTCTTCGGCGCCCAGGCGGGCGCGTTCGACAGCGGCGCGAATCGCGGCCGCGCCGAGGGTGGCGGCGGTGACGTCCTTGAAGTCGCCGAGGAAGCCGCCCATGGGCGTACGGGTGGCGCTGACGATAACGATGGGATCGTTCATGAGCTATCTCCTCTTACTTCGCGGCCATGCGGATGGCGCCGTCGAGGCGGATCACTTCGCCGTTGAGCATGCTGTTCTCGATGATGTGGCGGGCCAGCGCGGCGTATTCATCCGGGCGGCCGAGGCGCGGCGGGAATGGCACGCTGGCGCCGAGAGAGTCACGGACTTCCTGGGGCATGGCGGCCATCATCGGCGTCTCGAAGATGCCGGGGGCGATTGTCATCACGCGGATGCCCGAGCGCGCCAGTTCGCGGGCGACCGGCAGAGTCATGCCGACTACGGCGCTCTTGGAGGCAGAGTACGCGGCCTGGCCGATCTGCCCGTCGAAGGCAGCCACCGAGGCAGTGTTGATGATGATGCCGCGCTCGCCGCCGGCGTCCGGCTGGTTCTGCGCCATGGCTTCGGCGGCCAGGCGCAGCATGTTGAAAGTGCCGATCAGGTTGATATTGATGGTGCGGGTGAAGCTGTCCAGCCCGTGCACACCGTTGCGGCCGATGACTTTTTCTGCCGGCGCCACGCCCGCACAGTTGGCCAGCCCATGCAGCGCACCGAAGGCATCGAGGGCAAGCTGCACGGCGGCCTTGCCGTCCGCCTCGCTGCACACGTCGGTGCGGATGAAGCGCGCATTGGCTTCGCCCAGCTCGGCGGCCTGGGCCGCGCCGGCTTCGGCGTTGATGTCGGCCAGCACTACCTTGGCGCCTGCGGACACCAGCAGTTTCGCCGTGGCGGCGCCGAGGCCGGAGCCGCCGCCGGTGATGAGGAATACCTTGTTCTGGATCTGCATGAAGTCTCTCCGCTGTACTTAGTGAGCTGCCGCTTTCTCGGCCGCTTCGCGTTGCTTGGCGATCTCCTGGTTGCGCAGGAGGAAGCGCTGGATCTTGCCGCTGGGGGTCTTGGGCAGTTCGTCGACGAACTCCACTTCCCGCGGGTAGCTGTGCGCCGACAGTCGCTTGCGCACGTACTGTTGTAGTTCCTCGGCCAGCTCCGCGCCCGGCCGGTAGGACGAGCAGAGCACCACAAAGGCTTTCACCAGCTCGGTGCGCTCCGGGTCCGGCTTGCCGATTACCGCCGCCTCGATCACTGCCGGGTGTTCGATCAGCGCGCTTTCCACGTCGAACGGGCCGACGCGGTAGCCGGAGGTGGTGATCAGGTCATCGGCGCGGCCGACGAAGCTGATGCTGCCATCGGCGTTCAGCTCAACAGTGTCGCCGCTGAGGTAGTAGTCCCCGACGAAAGACTTGGTCGGCATGCCCTGGTAGCCAGCGAACCACATCATCGGCGAGCGCGTGCGATCCATGGCGAGCGTGCCGGGCTGGCCGGCGGGCAGTTCGTTGCCCTGCTCGTCCAGCACCACCACGCGATGGCCGGGGATGGAGAAGCCGGCAGCGCCCAGGTGCACCGGGTGCTCCAGTTCGTGGTGGTTGGCCAGCACCATGCCCAGCTCGGTCTGGCCGTAATGGTCGTGGATGGTCACGCCCAGCTCGCTGGCAAACCAGCGGATGACTTCCGGGGTCAGCGGCTCGCCGGCACTGCTCACCGCGCGCAGTCGCCCCTTGAGTGGTTTGGACACTGCCTCGCCAGCGGCGATCAGCAGGCGGTACGCGGTGGGCGAGCCAGCCAGGTTGGTGATGCCGTACTTGCGCACGATGCGGCAGGTGCTCTCCACCGTGAACGCGCCTTCGTAGAAGGTGATCGGGTGTCCCATGGCCAGCGGCCCGGTAACGCCGTAGTAGAGGCCATAGGCCCAGCCTGGATCGGCCAGGTTCCAGAACGAATCCTCCTCGCGCAGGCCCACTGCATCGCGCATGTAGCCGACGAAGGCGACGATGGCTTTCAGCGGCACGGCCAGCGGCTTGGCCAACCCGGTGGTGCCGGAGGTGAACATCAGCAGGAAGGTGTCTTCGCCGCTGCGCAGGACAGGTTCGAAGTCCGGCAAGTGGCGCTCCAGTTCGGCCCAGAAGCTGTAGTCGCCATGGCGGATGCCCTGCCCCTTCGGCCCGCCGACGGTCACCTGTGTGGGCGCGTCGGGTACTTCGTCCAGCTTGCTGCGGTTGGCGCCGTCAGTGACGACCACCTTGCTGCCGGCCAGCTTCACGCGATGCTCGATGGCTTTCGGCCCGAAGGCAGTGAACAGCGGCTGGTAGACCGCACCCAGGCGCCAGGTGCCGAGCACGGTGATCAGCAGTTCCGGGGTACGCGGCAGCATGCCGGACACCACATCGCCGGGGCGCACGCCAAGGCTGTGCAGGAAGCTGGCGAAGCGGCCGGAGAGTTCTTTCAGCTGGGTGAAGGTGTAGGAGGCGCTGTCGCCGTCTTTGCCCTCCCAGAACAGCGCGATGCGGCCGGGGATGGCGTGGCGGTCGCAGCATTCGACACAGGCGTTGAGGGCGTCGAGGTTGCCTGCCAGGGTAGCATCGGCGGTGGCGCGGTAATCGAATTCGGCAGCGGCGGCGGAATGGGAACGCATCACTGGGGACTCCCGGTTTGTTCTTGTTGGAGTTCCCCTGATGTTCCCGCCGCAGGCGGGCGCGGGCAATGTCGAAAGCCGCCAATCTGGATGAGCGGATTGGACAGCCAGTGCTTGGACGTGGGTATCGACACAAGAGTTTAAGGCGTCACCCAGTAGGATGGGTGGAGCCTAGGCGATACCCATGCTGCCGGCACAGGGCCGATGGGTATCGCTGCGCTCCACGCCATCCTACGATTCGAGCGCCTGCTGCAAACTGGCGATCGGATGTTGGCTTCCTTAGACGCGGAACTGATCCATCAAGCCCTGCTGATGGTTCGCCAGCTTGTTCAGCGACTGGCTGACCTGCGCCGATTCCTGCGCCTGGCTCGACAGCGACTCGGTCACATCGCGAATCCCCGCCACGTTGCGGTTGATCTCCTCGGCCACCGCGCTCTGTTCCTCGGCGGCGCTGGCGATCTGCAGGTTCATGTCGGTGATCACGCCCACCGCATCGCCGATGCGCTTCAGAGCGGCCACGGCCTGCTCGACCTGGGACACGCTGTCCTGCGCCTGGCGATGGCTGTTGCTCATCGCGCCCACCACGTCGCGGGTGCCGTTCTGCAGGCCTTCGATGACTTGGCGGATTTCCTCCACCGAATCCTGGGTGCGCTTGGCGAGGTTGCGCACCTCGTCGGCGACCACCGCGAAGCCGCGCCCGGCTTCACCGGCACGGGCCGCTTCGATAGCGGCGTTGAGGGCCAGCAGGTTGGTCTGCTCGGCGATGCCGCGGATCACTTCCAGCACCGAACCGATCTGCTCGCTGCTCGCCGCCAAGCCTTCGACCTGGCTCATGGCGCTGCTCATGTCGCTGGCCAGTTCGTCGATCAGGCGGGTGGTGTTGTCGATCACGTTGAGACCGTCGCGGGTCGCGCCATCGGCACCACGGGCGGCATCGGCGGCCATGGCGGCGCTGTTGGCGACGTCATGGGCGGTGGCGCTCATCTCCTGGGAGGCGGTGGCCACCTGGTCGACTTCGCGGAACTGCTGCTGCATGCCGGCACTGGTCTGGCTGGCGATTTCCGAGGACTGGTCGGCGGTGGCGCGGGCGTCGTGCACCGAGGATTTCACGTCGCGGATGATCGGCTGCAGCTTGTCGAGGAAGCGGTTGAACCAGCCGGCCAGCTCGCCCAGTTCGTCCTTGCCGGCGTAGTCCAGGCGCTTGGTCAGGTCGCCTTCGCCGCTGGCGATGTTGCGCAGCATGGCGGCGACGCCGAGGATCGGCCGGGTCACGCCGCGGGCGGTGAGCCAGACCAGCAGCAGGCCGACGATGGCGGCGATCAGGCCGAAGATCGTCTGCCACAGCGCGCCGCTGGAGTTGCGCTCATCCAGCTGCTTCTGCAGTTGCAGCGCGGGAGCCAGCAGCACGTCCTGCGGTACGTCGAGCACCACGGCCCAGGGCTTGGTGGCGTCCGGGATCGGCAGCAGCGGTTCCAGCACGCGCAGTTGGCCATCCTTCTCCAGCACCTGCGGGCGACCGCTGGCCTGCAGCGACAGCAGTTCGGCGGCCTGGCCGGGGATGGCCTTTTCCAGCGGCTGGCCGAGCAGCGCTTCGTCGCTGCTGTAGCCGGCGAGCAGGCCCGCCGGGCTGACGATGCTGACGCTGCCGGCGCCGTCGTAGAGCTGGCGGTCGCCATCGGCAGCCAGCTGTTGCAGGCGGCTGAGGCTGATGTCGATACCGATCACGGCGATGACCTTGCCTTGATCCATCAGCGGGAAAGTCACGGTGGTCATCAGCACCTTGGTACCCGAGGCGCTGTCGAAATAGGGGTTTAGCACGCAGGCCTTGCGGGTCTGCAGCGGGCACAGCTGCCAGGTGTTGAACGGGCTGCCGTCGAGCATCACCGAGGTGTCGGCGATCATGTCCTCAGTGACCGCGAGGCCGGTCATTTCGCCGGAAGCCTTCTGCGCCCAGTAGGCACCGAAGCGCCCCTTCTCGTTGCTGCCAGCGTCGGCCTGGTCGTGGAAGTTGGCATCCTGGCCGTCCAGCGCATCGGGTTCGAAGACCACGTAGAGGCTGAGCAGGTTCGGGTTGCTCTTCAGGCCATCGCGCACCAGTTGGTTCAGGTCCTTGCGTACCGCCGCGGTGTCCGCACCGTGCTTGGTCGACTGCTCGCGCAGCTGGCTGACCTGGCGGGAGAACTGGTTGCCGAAGTGGTAAACGTCGGTGAAGAAGCGCTGGATGATCTCCGCCTGCTGCTCGCTGCGCGCCTGCATCCGCGACTTGGCCGCGTCCTTGAGCATGTCCGCGTTGGCCGCCTTGATCAGTTGCGCATCATGGTTCATCCGGAACAGCGAGAGGCCGACCAGCAGGCAGACGATGCAGAGCAGGCAGAGGCCGGTCAGCAGCGTGATCTTCCACTGGATCGAGAGGCGGGACAGGGGCATGGTTGGCGTCCTTGAGCAACAAGCAATTCTTTGAGGTTTTATCGGCCTGTAAGGCGGCTACTTGAGCCGGGCCCTTAAATTTCAGGGCTCCTGGCGGATCAGCGCGCGGTATTGCCCGGGCGTCGATCCGGTCCATTTGCGGAAGGCCTTGTAGAAGGCGCTGGTGTCGGCAAAACCCAGTTCCTCGGCGAGATCGGCGAAGTTGCCGTCGCCGCTGTCCAGCCGTGCGATGGCGAGGTCGCGGCGCAGCTGGTCCTTGAGCGCCTGGTAGGACTGCCCTTCGGCGGCGAGCTTGCGGCGCAGGGTCGAGGGCGCCATGTAGAAGTGGCTGGCAAGTGCGTCGAGGTCCGGCCAGCGCTCGAACTTCAGGCTGCGCAGGTAGGCCTTGGTACGTGCAGCGAGGCTCTGCGGGTCGCGGTAGCGCACCAGGATGTTGGCCGGCGCGCCACCCAGGAAACGCCGCAGCTCGCGCTCGTCGCGGCGCACCGGCAGCTCCAGCGCTTCGGCGTTGAACAGCAGGCGCGACTGGCGGCGGGCGAAACGCAGGTTGTCGCTGAACATCACCCGGTAGTCCTCGATGAAATCCGGCTGCGGGCAGCGCAGTTCGATGGCGAGGATCGGGATGCGCCGCCCCACCAGCCAGCAGGCCAGGCCGTGCAGCATCAACCACAGGGTGAAATAGCAGAAGGCGCGCGGCGCCGAGCTTGCAGGCTCGTCGAGGGTGATCGAGGCGACGCCGTCCTGGCGCACCAGGCGCGGCGTGAAGTCATCGAACACCAGGCCCATGAAGCGCAGCGCGGCATTCATCGCCGTCTCCAGGGTCGGCTCGCGGATCGCCGCGGCAGCCATGAAGTTGAAGCTGCCGGACTTCATGCGCCGGGCATTCATGCCGAAGAACTCGTCGTCCATCTCCTTCGCCAGGCGCAGCCAGAGCCGCGCGTAAGCCTGGCTGGAAACCCGCGCGTAGGGCTTGCCGAACAGCTCCGGGGCGATGCCGGCGGCGGCCAATAGCGGCCCGTCGTCGCGGCCGGCGCGACGAAACTCGGCCAGCGCTTCGCTGACCAGGCGGATGGAGATAGTGCCCTTCTCTACGCCCATGGCGCCCTGATGTCAGGAACGCGCGCCCGGGCGCAGGACGGTGTCGAACGATCAGCCACGCTTGGCGCGCACTTCGTCGATGCTGATTTCGCGCATGCGGAACTTCTGGATCTTGCCGGTCACCGTCATCGGGAACTCGTCGCAGAAACGGAAGTGGCGCGGCACCTTGAAGTGGGCGATGGCGTTCTTGCAGAAGGCCCGCAAGTCCTCCTCCTCGACGCTGTGGCCGGGGTGGAACTTGACCCAGGCCACCAGTTCCTCGCCGTACTTCTCGTCGGGAATGCCGATCACCTGCGCGTCGGCCACGGCGTGATGGGTGTAGAGGAATTCCTCGATCTCGCGTGGGTAGATGTTCTCGCCGCCACGAATGATCATGTCCTTGCTGCGCCCGACGATGCGCACGTTGCCGGCTTCGTCCATCTCGGCGAGGTCGCCGGTGAGCATCCAGCGCGCCGGGCTGATGGCCTCGGAAGTCGCCTGCGGGTTGTTCCAGTAGCCGAGCATCACGCTGTAGCCACGGGTGCAGAGTTCGCCGATGGTGCCGCGCGGGACGATGCGGCCGTCGGCGTCGATGATCTTGCTTTCCAGGTGCGGCTGGGTGCGGCCGACGGTGGTGACGCGGGTTTCCAGGTCGTCCTCCGGGCCGGTCTGCAGCGATACCGGGCTGGTCTCGGTCATGCCGTAGGCGATCTGCACCTCGGCCATGTGCATTTCGTCGATCACGCGACGCATGACTTCAATCGGGCAGGTAGCACCGGCCATGATGCCGGTGCGCAGGCTGGAGAGGTCGAAGTCGTGGCGGGTCGGGTGATCCAGTTCGGCAATGAACATGGTCGGCACGCCGTACAGCGCGGTGGCCTTCTCTTCTGCCACCGCCGCCAGGGTTGCCTCGGGCTCGAAGCTGGGCGCGGGGTAGATCATGGTAGAGCCGTGGGTCAGGCAGCCGAGGTTGCCCATCACCATGCCGAAGCAGTGGTACAGCGGCACCGGGATCACCAGGCGGTCGTGCTCGGTGAGGCCGAGGCTGTCGCCGACCATCAGGCCGTTGTTGAGGATGTTGTAGTGGCTGAGCGTGGCGCCCTTGGGGAAACCGGTGGTGCCAGAGGTGTACTGGATGTTGATTGGCTCGTCGAACTGCAGCAGCGCCTGGCGCTCGGCCAGCTCGGCGGCGGACGTGCCACGGCCCAGCGGCTCCAGCTGGCTCCAGCGCAGGAAGCCGGACGGCGCCGAATCGGACAGGCTGATCACCCCACGAAGCTCCGGCAGGCGGTCGCTGGACAGCTCGCCCGGCCGCCCCTGCCCCAGCTCAGGCAGCAGGTCGGCAAGCATGCCGTGGTAATCGGAGGTCTTGAACGAATCGGCGCACACCAGCCAGCGGCAGCCGGACTGCTTGAGCGCGTACTCCAGCTCGCTGCCCCGGTAGGCCGGGTTGATGTTGACCAGTACGGCGCCGACCTTGGCGCTGGCGAACTGGGTGACGCACCACTGCGCGCAGTTGGGCGCCCAGATGCCCATACGGTCGCCGGGACGCAGGCCGAGGGCGAGGAAAGCGCGGGCGATGCCATTGACCACCTCGGCCAGCTCGGCCCAGGTGTAGCGCAGGTTCTGGTGGCGAACGACCAGGGCCTCGCGCTGCGGGAAACGTTCGACCGTGGCGTCGAAGGCGGCGCCGACCGTCATGGCCAGCAGTGGCTTGTCCTGGGGGCCGCGGGTGTAACTCAGGTGGTTCATGGCTTTCCCTTGTTGTGCTTGTTCTGGGATCAACGCTGAACGATCGGCTCTGGCAGCGGTGCCAAAGCACCGAGAGCCAACCTACCCCGCCGGCCTGACTGACCGGTCGCGGGCGACGGAGCATGTTTACGTTAACGTAAAGGTAAACGCAACCCCGACCATCGGCAGAGCGATGTCGGCGGGCGCCTCCGCATCATTCAGGATAGCCACTCACAAAGCGTGCCATTCGGCCTGAAAGCCATAGCTGGCGGGGCCTTGAGAAGAGTTTCGGAGGTTGGCCACGCAGCCGCCGCGGTTGCATTTCGCAACAGCTCGGGCAGGCAGCCCCGCCGCCGCTGCCTGCATCATTCGTGGCCTTGCCTGGACACCGTGGATACGTCTCAGGCTGTCGCAAACTGAGACGCCCCGCGCCACGTGCGCTAGCGCAGGCCTTGCAGTAGAATTCGACGAAAATGCCTACATGGATGTAGACAAATTCCCACTCAACGCTTGCGAATCACATCCATGACTACTCGTCGTTCGATACTGAGCCTGCTGTTTGCCTGCGCCGCTGTTGTCTGTACATCGAACTCCTTTGCTGCCACGCCCAAGACGGCCTCCCCCAAAGAACTCGTGCTCGCCTCCGGCAGCGCACTGGTGGTCGACCTGGAGAACGGCAAGACCCTCTACTCCAGCAACCCCAACCTGGTAGTGCCCATCGCCTCGGTGACCAAGCTGATGACCGCGATGGTCACCCTGGACGCCAAGCTGCCGATGAACGAGCTGATCCCCGTGGACATCTCCGAGACCGCCGAGATGAAGGGCGTGTTCTCCCGCGTCCACCTGGGCAGCATGATCAGCCGCCAGAACATGCTGCTGCTGGCGCTGATGTCCTCGGAAAACCGCGCCGCCGCCAGCCTCGCGCACAACTACCCGGGCGGCTCCAGGGCCTTCGTCGCGGCCATGAACGCCAAGGCGAAATCCCTCGGCATGACCAGCACCCACTATGTCGAACCCACCGGCCTGTCGATCCACAACGTCTCCGACGCCAACGACCTGATCCGCCTGGCCAAGGCTGCCTACACCTACCCGCAGATCCGCCAGTTGAGCACCACGGCGACCAGCGATGCGCGCTTCAGCAAGCCCAGCTATTCGCTGAGCTTCTTCAACACCAACCCGCTGGTGCGCAACGGCAAGTGGGACATCCGCCTGACCAAGACCGGCTTCACCAACGACGCCGGCCACTGCCTGGTGATGGTTACCATGATGAACGGCCGCCCGGTCGCCCTGGCCCTGCTCGATGCCTTCGGCAAACGCACCCACGTGGCCGACGCCGGTCGCATCCGCCGCTGGGTGGAAACCGGCGTCGCTTCGCCGGTGCCTGCCGTCGCCCTGCAATACAAGGCTCAGCGCAGCCAGGCCCGCGCCGCCAGCATGACCGCCACCGCCGAGTAAAGCCCCCGCACTGGCGGAGTCCGCTCCGCCAGCGCCCTCTCCTTCCCCCTTTTCCTGTCGTTTCAGCCATGCTGGATGGCGCTTCCGTCACTTATATGCCGATCATCATTCAATGCTAGTATGATTACCGTAATATTTAATCGAAGTGCTGGAGCCCGCGATGACCGAACTGACACTGACCCGTGAACAGAAGATTGCCGCCTGGGAAGCGACGGCCGCGCAAATGCGCCAGCGCCTGGCCGAGCCCGGCGTGATTGCCCTGCAGGAACTGCGCGGCAAGACGCCCCAGGAATTCTTCGACGGCATCGGAGCAGGCGAATTGCCCGCCCCGCCGATCAACGCGCTGATCGGCTTCGTCCCGCTGGAATGGAGTCAGGGCCGCTTCATCTTCCAGGGCACCCCGGACATGCGCCACTACAACCCGCTGGGCACTGTGCACGGTGGCTACGCGGCCACGCTGCTGGACTCGGCCATGGGCTGCGCGGTGCACACCATGCTCGAACCGGGCCTGGGCTACACCACCACCGACCTGCGCATCAGCTACATCCGTGCACTGACCCGCGACACCGGACCGATCCGCGCCGAGGGCACGATCGTGCATGTCGGCCGCTCCACCGCCCTGGCCGAAGGCCGTCTCTACGACGTGGACGGCAAGCTCTACGCCACCGGTTCCACCACCTGCCTGATCCTCGGGCGCTGACAGCTGTTCAGGAGACCGACCATGACTTCCGTAGTGATCGCGGGTTATGCCCGCTCCCCGTTCCACTTCGCCAAAAAGGGCGCGCTGATCGACGTACGCCCGGACGACCTCGCCGCGCAGACCGTCAAGGCACTGGTACAACGCAGCGGCCTGGATGCCAGCCTGATCGAGGACCTGATCATGGGCTGCGCCTATCCCGAGGCCGAACAGGGCATGAATATCGCGCGCATCACCAGCTTCCTCGCCGGGCTGCCGGAAACCGTGGCCGGCGCCACGGTGAACCGTTTCTGCGGCTCGTCCATGACCTCCATTCATTTTGCCGCCGGACAGATCCAGCTCGGTGCAGGCGATGCTTTCATCTGCGCCGGCGTGGAATCCATGACCCGCGTGCCCATGGGCGGCTTCAACCTGTCACCCAACCCGCACCTGCTGGCCGAATTCCCGCAGGCCTACATGCCGATGGGGCAGACAGCGGAAATCGTCGCCGAGCGCTTCGGCATTTCCCGCGTCGACCAGGAAGCCATGGCGGTGGACTCCCACGCCAAGGCGGCCCGTGCCCGTGAACAAGGGCTGCTGGCCGCGGAGATCGTGCCCATCGACACACCCAATGGCGTGGTCAACGAGGATGGCTGCATCCGCCCCGGCACCAACCTGGAGGCGCTGGCGCAGCTCAAACCGGCGTTCGGCGGCAGCGTCACCGCCGGCACCGCCTCGCCCCTCACCGATGGCGCAGCGGCTGTGCTGGTGTGCAGCGAAGACTTCGCCCGTGCCCATGGGCTGGACATCCTGGCGCGGGTGAAAGCCGTCGCCGTGGTTGGCTGCCCGCCCGAAATCATGGGCATGGGCCCGCTCTATGCCACCCGCAAGCTGCTCGACCGCGCGGGTCTGCGCATGGCCGACATTGACCTGGTGGAGATCAACGAAGCCTTCTCCAGCCAGGCCCTGGCCTGCCTGCGCGGGCTGGAACTGGATATCGACCGGGTCAACCTGCATGGCGGCGCCCTGGCCATCGGTCACCCGCTGGGAGCAACCGGCGCGCGCATCACCGGCAAGGCGGCGGCGCTGCTGAAGGAAACCGGCGGGCGCTATGCCATTGCCACCCAGTGCATTGGTGGCGGGCAAGGTGTGGCGACGTTGCTGGAAGCTGTTCGCTGATCGTAGGGCGTACAAAGAGCGCTCTGGCGCTGGGTGAAGACATCGCGGACGGAGTCCGCTCCTACGCAGATACCAAACCTTGGCGTAGGAGCGGACTCCGTCCGCGATTGCCTTCGGCGCATGCCCTATCTGCCCTGAATCACCTCCCCTCGCCCACCCTGCGTTAGAATGTCACCCAGCATTCCATGCACCGCAGGAGACACCCGGTCATGCGTTACTCCGAAGACCACAAGGCCCTGACCCGCGAACGCATCATCAACGAGGCGGCGCAGCGCTTTCGCAGCGAAGGCGTCGACGCCACCGGCCTGCAGACGCTGATGAAGGCGCTGGGCCTGACCCACGGCGGCTTTTACGCGCACTTCAAGTCCAAGGACGAGCTGGTGGAAATCGCCCTGCAGCAGGCCGCCGAGCAACTGCGCCCGGTGGTCGACCAGCAGTTCGCCAAGGACGACCCGCTGCCCGGCTTCATCGACCAGTACCTCTCCACCGGCCACCGCAACACGCCGGGCAAGGGCTGCCCTTTGCCGACCATCTCCGCCGAGCTGGGCGCCCGCGGGCATGCCAGCGCCACCACGGATGCCATCGTCCAGGCGCGCATCGAAGCCATCGAGCAGGCGCTGCCCAGCGAGCATGCCGAGGACGAAAGCGTCGCCCTGCTCGCCACACTGATTGGCGCGCTGGTGCTGTCGCGCAGCGTGGCGGACACCGAGCTGGCCGAGCGAATCCTGGACAGCACCCGCCGGCACCTCAAGCGGGAGATTGGCGCGGCGGAGTGAATCTCCCACAGCAGGTGCGAATGGCGCTTTTGTAGGGTGCATAACGCGCCAGCGTTATCCGCCGTTAAAGGGCCGGCGGATAACCTGTTCCAGGTTATTCGCCCTACGCCCCTGCGCCCCACCCTTCCTACGTGTGACAGCTTTGCGCCGGGGAATCAGGCACCTGTAGGAGCGAGCTATCTCGCGCGCATAAAAAAGCCCCGGCGCAAGGCCGGGGCAAGCTTTTCGCCACTCAGTTACTCGGTTAGCCCACTGCAACTCCATAACGCTGCGCAGGCGCGCTGCGGGACAGGTTCGGCGCCATCTTCAGGCGCGCGGCGGTGAAGGCGTCGAACTCGCCCGCATCCGGCAGAGCCGGCAGGGTTACCACTTCGCCCAGGGCGAGGCCGGCCAGCGCGGCGTCGACCATGTGGTTCACGTCCATCAGCATCTCCGCTGGCAGTGCGGAGATATCGGTGCCGGCGCGGTCCCAGATTTCGGTGCGGGTGGCGCCGGGCAACACGGCCTGGATGCGCAGGCCTTGCGGCGCCAGTTCCTGCTGCATGGATTGGGTCAGGTTGAGCACGAAGGCCTTGGTGGCGCTGTAGCTGCCGTTGAACAGTTCCGGCGCCAGGGCCAGCACCGAGGCGACGTTGATGATGGTGCCGCGCCCGCGCCCGGCGAAGGCCTTGGCGGCAGCACCGGCCAGGCGCGCGGTGGCGGTGACGTTCAGCTCGATCATGCTTTCCAGGCGGTCCAGGTCGGTCTCCAGCAGGGTGCCATTGATGGCGACACCGGCATTGTTCAGCAGCAGGCTGATGCTGCTGTCTTCGGCCAGGCGCGCTTCGACGCGGGCACGATCCTCGCGACGGGTGAGGTCGGCCTTGAGCACATCCACGGAAACGCCGTACTCCTCGCCCAGCCGTGCAGCCAGGGCTTCCAGGCGTTGCTGGTCACGGGCCACCAGCAGCAGGTCATAGCCCTGGGCGGCGAAGCGCTGGGCGTAGGTGGCGCCGATGCCGGAGGAAGCACCGGTGATCAGTGCGCGGCCCAGTTCGGATTTGGCATTCATGGTTCTTTCTCCAGTGGGGCGACTCGCCCGCATGCAAGGGATGTGAGGGCCCGCAGGCCGTCTGGAATGTCCGGCTCGATTTGAATGTCGACCGTCATCTGAAGTTGAATATTATGCTCATAATATTACCTGTCAACACCCTCCTCACAAGGGTGACGAGTGGTAGGGAAATCGGCAGAACTCACGCACGCCGCGGCCAACAGCCTTCCGGCGGTTTAGATTGCCCATTCTAGAGCGCTCGCGAGAGGCTCTCGGGCGTCTCCACACAAGAACAAACCGGGAGCCACCCTGCACCTTTCTGCCTGTCTCAACACCGGCAATGCCGGAGGAGGACACATGCGATTGCGCTGCTTTTTCCTGGGATGCGTCTGGGATGAAGGGACTCTGACCGAGGTCGGCCATGTGCCGATGGTTTGCCAACGTTGCACGCGCTGCGGTGCCCAGCGCTATTTGAGCCCCGAGCCGGAAATCTGAAGTCGGCCCAAAAAGAAATGCCCGGAGCACGCAGCTGCTCCGGGCATCGGGTGTTGCTCAATAAAGATCAGTTGGCGACGAACGCCTGGCTGGTGGTGATCGCCATGTCGCCGCCGGGCAGCTTCAGATCGCCGATGCGCTCCAGGCTGTCGGCATCGTAGATCGCCACGTCGTTCAGAGTGCCGGTCAGGTACAGCTTGTTGCCGGCCTTGTTGGTCGACAGGCAGTAGTAGGAGTGGTCGAGGTTCGCCGCCTTGACCAGCTTCTGCTCCTTGATGTCGTACTTGGCCAGGCGGTTCAGCACGCCGTAGATGACGTTGCGGTCCTTGGCCGAGCGAATACCGCTGAAGTACACCTCGGTGACCGGGCCGAAATCGACGGTCTCGGTCTTGCCGGTGGCCAGGTCGATGTTGAAGAAGCCATAGAGGAAATCGGCCGTGGCCATGTCCTGCTTGGCGTCCTTGAACTTCGCCGTGGTGTAGAGCAGCGAGAAGTCACGCGGGTAGGTCTGCTGGTTCCACACGTAGAGCACATCTGGCGGCGCGTAGTTGGGGCGCTTCCAGTTGCGGCTGGGAATGATCACGTCGAACTTGCCGGTCTTCACGTCCACCTTGTAGATGTCCGGGCCCGCCACGTAGAGGGTGCCGTCGTCGCCGCTCTGCATGATGGTCAGCTGGCGCGGCGCCGGGAAGGTGCGCACCGGTTTGGCGCCCATGCCGTCGGCCACCGAGTAGACCTGCAGGCGCGGCTGCTGTACTTCGTAGTGCTCGGCAAGGATCAGCGTCGGGTTGGCGATGGCGTAGATCTCCTTGCCGTCGTGGCTGACGGTCATGGAGAACATCGCCCGCGCATTCTCGCCCGGCTTCTGCGCGATGGTGGCGTGGAACACCGGTTTGCAGTCATCGAGCTGGATGCCGTAGATGTCCGCGTAGTGGTTGCTGAGGATGTAGGCGACCTTGCGATCCGGCGACAGCTGGGTCATGCCCGGGCCATAGGCGCCGGGGATCGTGCAGGTCTTGTAGAGCTTGTCGGTCTGCATATCGATGACGTGCAGGTTGTTCGGGTAGTTGGTGCTGATCAGGTACTCGTGGCCACTTTCCAGCGCTTTGCCGGTGTCGGCGCCGGCATCGGCGGCGACGGCTTGCAGCGCGCAGGCCAGCGAGAGGCCGCCGAGCGCGGCGGCGAATGCTTTTCTGGACATGCAGGTTTTCCTCTTGTTCTTCTGGTCCATGCTCTTTGGGCCGATATTCGTCAGTCCGGTCATTTGTCGTCCGGGAATACGGTGCCGAGGTTGCGCCAGTTCTCGGCCGAGGCCTGGGCATCCTTGTTCCAGTCGGGGTAGGTGCTCATCATGTCCGGCACCTGGGCCGGCCACCAGCAAGGGTCGGAGCAGCCGTAGAGGTCCGCTTCCATCGGCTGGCAGAGCGAGGACACGCCGCCGAACACGTCGACTTCCCAGCCCGGGTCGGTGGTGGCCGCGCAACCGGCCACGGAGTTCATCGCCACCACGTCCTCGATGCGATCCTCGGCGGCGGCCTGTTCGAGCTTCTGTGCTTTGGTGTTGATCGCTTTCAGATGTTTCATGTCAGTGCGCCTTCCGCGGAGTGATGTGGCGGTCGATGAAGCTGGGGTTGGAAGCCATGATCCGGCTGTAGACCTCGATGCCGAAATCGACCCAGTCCCTCATCAGTTCGCAGTAGTGGTAGGTGGGGTGCGCCGGGTCGCCGTAGCGCGCATAGCTCTCGTGGTAGCAGCCGCCGGAGCAGAGGTTGCGGATGTGGCAGCTGGCGCAGCCGGTGTCGGTACGGTCCAGGCGCTGGGAGAGGAACTCGTTCAGCTCGGCCTGCTTCACCCCTTCATGCACGTTGCCGAAGGTCGGCAGCGAAGAGCCGGTGAAGCGGTGGCACAGGTTCAGCTCGCCCTTGTGGTCCACCGCCAGCATCTTCAGCCCGGCGCCGCACGGCAGGGCCTTCTTCTGCCCTTCGTGGATGTCGGTGATCAGCTGGTGCAGGTTGGAGAAGCCGATGTTGCGCCCTTGCAGCGCCTCGTCCAGGTAGCGCCGGCCAAGGGCCTTCATGCCGGCGAAGACCGCCTTCAGCTCATCCCCGGTGAGGTTGTAGCTGCTGATATCGCCCGAGGTGACCGGGGCGAAACCGACTTCGGCAAAACCCATCTCGTTGAACAGGTGGTTCCAGATAGTCTCGACATCGGTGACGCCAGTGGTCAGCGTCACCCGCGCGCCGACCGGCCGCGCGTTGTAGCGCGACAGCAGCATGTCGGCCTTGCGCCGCACCACGTCATAGGTGCCTTGCCCGCCCACGGTGATGCGGTTGCGGTCGTGCACCGTCTTCGGTCCGTCGATGCTGATGGACAGCCCGAAGCGATGAGCATTGAGCCAGTCGACGATTTCCTCGGTGAGCAGCGTGGCATTGGTGGTCATGACGAAGTCCACCGTCTTGCCCAGCTCGCCGAAACGGCGCTCGCAGTACGCGACCATGTGCTCGATCAGCGGGCGGTTGGACAGCGGTTCGCCGCCGAAGAACACCACGGTGTAGCGCTGCTCGTCGGGGGACTCCTGGATCAGCATTTCCACCGAAGCCTCGGCGGTTTCCGCGCCCATCTTCTTACCGGCGGAGGGCTTGTCCAGGTCTTCCTTGTAGCAGTACGTGCAGCTCAGGTTGCAGCCGGTGTTGACGTTCAGCACCACGGTGTTGAGCGCGGTGCGGTCAACCTTCTTGATGCCGATTTCAGGAGTCAGCGGCGAGCCGTCGCTGACCAGCTCCAGCGCGATCAGCTCGCGCAGGGTCTCGTCGATTTCCTCGGCGCCGAAGCGCCCGGCCAGGCGTTGGGTCAACTCGTCCGGCGAGCAGGCATGCCCGCGCAGCGCGTCGATGATCCCGCCGGTCAGCTCGTCGCTGGCGAACAGCGAGGAGCTGGGGATATGGAACAACAGGCGGTCGGCGTCGACCTGCACTTCGTGCAGGTTGCGTTCGACCAGATTCAAGATGGCGCCCATGGCGACCTCCCGGAACTCTTGGAATGTGCCCGCCCGAAGGCGGGACTCACGCGTTCAGTTCATCCGAGCCCGAGGTTTACGGGATCGGCGGGTTGTTCCAACGCTGCACGGTGACGATCATGTGCCCTTCGCCCTTGTGCGACTGGCCGGCGTCGTCCACCGCGGCAATCACCTTCAGGTTGCCGGCGTTGTTGGTCATCATCTTGCGCGCCGGGTTCGGGCCGGCGTCGCCCGGCGTGAAGATGCCGCTGTCGGCGTCCATCACCCCGGCGAACTTCACGTCCTCGTCTTCCTTGGCGCGATCATCGAAGGGTTCCACCGACCACTGCGCGGGGAACACGCCGATGCGGAACGGCTTGCCATCGGCGCCCTTGCCCCAGGCCTCGGCGTCGAAGCTGCCCTGGACCTTCGGCGTCGAGCCGCCATTGCCGCCAACGCGCGATACCGAGAACTCCGGTACCACCTTCACTTCGGCGATGTCCTTGTACACCGCGAAGCTGCCGCCCTTGGCGCTGCCCACGGCAACATCGCGCTCGCCGACGGCAGCGGAGTCAGCAGCCTTGACCTTCACGGTCACGCGCTCGGGGGTCTCGGAAACCACCGACACCACCTCGACGCCCGGGCCGAACGACGGCTTGCCTTTCAGGCCGCTGCCGATGACGCTGACTTCAGTCTCGGCACCGGCCTTCAGATAGGCCGGCTGCACGCCCAGCACGCGGCTGGTGCCGTTCTGCGCGGCGACGAAGTCCAGGCCGCGCTCGTCGTGGGCCTTGTCGAACATGCGGCCCTGCATCTGGCCGTTCAGGGCGGCAAATACCTGGCGCATGGTGACGTCACCGACCTTTACCGCGCCGCGCCATTCGTAACCGTTGTACAGGACCGCGCTGCCGTCACCGTTGAACGGCGTGCCGTCGGCGTACTGGCCTTTCACACTGACCTTGAACGCGTCGTCGCCGTCCTTGCTGACCTTCATGCTGCCAGCGACGTCGCCCTTGCCCGGCATGTGCCCGGCGAAGCTCCACTCGCCGGCCAGCGCCTCGGCCTTCGGCCGGTTCTTCTGCCAGTCGCTCCAGGCCTTGTCCTCCAGCGGGAAGCGCTTGGCCAGTTCCGGGACCATCTCCTTCTTCGCCAGGTCGAACCAGTCGCGGTCGCGAGCCAGTGCCTGGTACTCCAGCGATGGCCAGCGACCGAGGTGGAAGTTCACCAGCTTCTCCCACTCCGCCGCCGGGCGACGCTGCAGGGCGATGCGCGCGGCCGAGTGGCAACGGGCACACATCTGTTCGAAGTTGGTATCGAATGTCTCGACGGTGTTCAGCCGGCGCTCCAGGGCGTAGCGCACGCCATCGGTCTCGCTGGGCGCCAGGCCCTGCTTGTCGGCGAGGAACTTGACCACCGCGCGACGCTCCTCGTCGGTGATCTTCAGGCCGTACATCACCTGCATGCGGCCGATGCTCATCAGCCAGCCTTCAGGGGTCTTGCGCTGGTGGCTGATGCGGCTGAGGGAGTTGTTGCCTTCGGGCGTGTGGCACGCCTGGCACTTGGCGTTGATGATCGCCTGGCCCTCGGGTGCGGCCTGGGCCGTCTGGTGCAGCGCAAGGGCCAGTGCGGCCAGGGTTCCGGCACCCAGATAGTGCCGAAGTCGTGTCATCTTCAAGGTCAGGCCTCCTCGGTATTCTTGTTGGTTATTGGCGCCCACCGATGGGCTAAGAACCTGCTTGCGATCTGCTGCGCGTCGGCATAACTGCGTTGAAATCGATCTCGAGATGCTCATTTACGGCGAGTAAACTCCGCTCCCTCAATCGATTTCGCCTTGTTCTGCCCTAGCTCGCAAGATCGTAAGCAGATTCCAAGAGCGAGCTCTTCAAAGCGGTTTTGCAGATTGTGTGCCACTACTGCGCAAACCCCGCCGAATCAGGCTTTCGGCTCGGTTTTCCGGCACGCCCGGCGGGTGGCACCGGGGTTGCGACGTCACATTTCGCGATTGCTGTCTAACTCTGAGACAGCGCCTGTGAGACACCCTGCGAAGCAGTATGGTCCTGCCTGCGCAAAGTGCCGCCCGCCGGCAGCATCAGGGCGCCGAACAGCATGGTGAGCAGGCCGATCCAGACCAGCGAGAGGAACGGGAAGCGACGGACCACCACGACGCTCTCGATGTCGTCACCGGGTTGCTTGAGCAGCCTTGCGGAAGCCGGCACCCAGATCTGCAGGTCGCCACTCCAGCCACGCACGATGAAGGGATGCAGCACGTAGCCGCGATCCGAGGCGAAGCGCGCGTAGTGGTAGTCGAGGATTTCGCAGAGCTGGCGTACCGGGCCCTGGTAGGCCGGCGGGTTGCCGCGGCTGTCCTGGAACAGCGCGTGGCCGGCCAATGTGCGCTCGCCGTCGCGCAGCTCGACCTTGGCCACCGCGTGGTAACCGGAGAAATCCGGGCGGCTGGAATCCGGCGAGACGCGCATCTGCATGCCGCCGATCACCGCGTGCCACTGCTTGAAGGACGTGCCCGGCGGGATGCTGATCTGCTGGTAGCTGTTCAGCGCCGTGGCGGCCAGCCCGCCCACCAGCGCAATCACCGCGCCGCCGTGCACCAGCGCCAGCCCGCCGCTGTAGCGCAGGTTACCCACACGTCGGCTGCGCCACAGGCTCTGCGCGCCCCACAGCAGGCAACTGCCCATCAGGAAGGCGCCCCCCAGCAGCGCTGCATCCAGCCACGGCAGCACCCGTACGATGTTCTGCGAGAGCATGCCGTCGCCGTTGTAGCCGTCGCTCAGCCAACCGCCGCGCCAACCGGTCCAGAGCATCACGGCAGCCATCAGGGCGGTCGCCAGCAGCGCCAGCCGCGGTCGTCCACATCGACGCAGGAAGCTGTAGCCGCCCATCAGGCCCAGCGCCGCCAGCAGCGGCACAACCCAGTGCGCCAGGCCGTAGCCGTTGACGTCCCACTGGTCGAAGGCGCGGCGCAGGCTGTCCATCTCGGCGGTGGTGGCCCAGGCGGTCAGCGTCTCGAAGAAGGGTTTCAGCTCGCTCGGCCGCTCCTTCCCCAGCCATTCGTAGAGATGCGCCTGGAGCAGCGCGCCGAGGGCCAGCAGGCCCGTGCCGGCGAACAGGTAGATGGCGACGTCCAGCGTCCAGTCCGAGGCCCCGCGCCGCCGCCCTGTCCCGTTGCGCGCCCGCCATCCGGCCAGCAGATGGAACGTCGCGAGGGCCAGCAGTATCGCCGCCAACGCCAGATGGCTGAGCCACGACGTGGTACCTATGTAGCGGTGCGAGCTGGCCAGCACCGTGCTGCGGGTCACCGCCATGGCGCCGCAGGCCATGGCCGCCGCCAGCAGGCTGAGCGCCGGCAACAGCCGTGCGTAGGAGCCGTCCGCGCGCCAGCGGCGGGCGCCGTGCAGCACTGCGCCGAGCAGCGCCCAGATGATGAAGGCCGAGGTCTGCACCGGGTCCCAGTGCCACAGCTGGCCGTAGGTGAAATCCTCCATGGCCCAGGCCATGCCGACGCCGATACCGGCACTGAGGATCAGCCAGGCACGACGGCTGTAGCGCGGCATCACCCAGGCGTAGGCGTGCCCGCCTCGCCCCAGCGCTTCGAGCGCGGCACCGGCCGGCGCCAGCACCCAGGCGTAGGCACAGAGAATCAGCGGCGCGTGCAACGACATCCAGAACGTCTGCAGGTGCGCGTTCATGCCCTGGCTCGGCTGCGCCGCCAGCCAGTCCCCCGGCGTCGTACTGAACGGCCCGAGCCAGGCGGCGGTGGCGGCATACCAGGCAGCGATCAACGCCATGCCGCGCCCCGCCCAACCGGGCAGCGCGGCGCTTTTCAGGGCTATCGCCATGCAGAAGGTCGCCAGCAGCAGCACCGTGCCTTCGTCGCCACCCCATAGGTTGGAAAACTTCAGGTAGGCTGGCAGCGCCGCACTGCTGTAGAGCCACGCATAACGCAGCTGGAAGTGGTCGGCCACCAGGTGCAATGCCAGCGCCAGGCAGGCGCCGCAGAGAGCACCGACGGCAATCGGCCAAGCCAGCCCTCGCCATTCATGGCGGATGGCGCCAAGGGCAATCAGGCCCGCCAGCGCCCAGAGCAAAGCGTTGCCCATGCCGGGCAGCAACCACAGCAAAAGGCAGGTCAACGCGGCGGCAAGCAACCCCGCCATCCACGGCAACGACAGATGCATCCTCTTCAAGCCAGGCCTCCTTGTGCAGCGCCGACGCGGCGCTTGGCGAAACCCAGCGCTCTTCACGTTACGTGCCAGGGGGGAAAACCCTTGTGAAACAGCAGGCTGCGCTCACGCAATGGGCAATGCGGCGTGGCAGATCGCGACAGCTGTAGCAGCCTGAGACAGCTCCACCCGTTATAGACGATGGTCTAACGGCAGAAAGCCATCATCGAATATCGCCCCCGAGAAAAGCGCCAGCCAGACGCGTCACTTCCCACCGCTTGTCCAGAACAGGCGCCAATCCGCGCCAGCCGGGGCTTTGCCGGTGATGGCCAGTGGATATCCGCGGTAGGCCGATTATGCTTCTCATTGACCTTGCGACTTGCCGCAGGGCTGCCTGTATTCAAGCTTCGCGCAATCCGTACGACCTGACATCAGCCCTGGGCTCGAGTGCGGTAACGGTATTGAGGGACTCCGGCCCAACACAACAACAAGACGGAGACGAACATGGCACAGACATACAGCCCGTCCGCGGGCAACGCGCCTTCCACCGGAGTGACGAAGGAGGAGCGCAAGGTCATCTTTGCCTCCTCCCTGGGCACCGTTTTCGAGTGGTACGACTTCTACCTCTACGGCTCCCTGGCGGCGATCATCGCCAAGCACTTCTTCGCCGGGGTCAACGAAACCACCGCCTTCATCTTCGCCCTGCTGGCCTTTGCCGCCGGCTTCGCGGTGCGGCCCTTCGGCGCCATCGTGTTCGGCCGCCTGGGCGACATGATCGGGCGCAAGCACACCTTCCTCATCACCATCGTCATCATGGGCGTGTCCACCGCCGTGGTCGGCCTGCTACCGGCCTACTCCACCATCGGCGTCGCTGCGCCGATCATCCTCATCACCCTGCGCCTGCTGCAGGGCCTGGCGCTGGGCGGCGAGTACGGCGGCGCGGCGACCTACGTCGCCGAGCACGCGCCCAAGGGCAAGCGGGGCTTCTTCACCTCGTGGATCCAGACCACCGCGACGCTGGGCCTGTTCCTCTCGCTGCTGGTGATCATGGCCTGCCGCACCGTGCTCGGGACCGAGGCGTTCGAGGCCTGGGGCTGGCGGATTCCCTTCCTCCTGTCGATCCTGCTGCTGATCATCTCGGTGTACATCCGCCTTCAACTCGCCGAGTCGCCGGTGTTCCTGAAGATGAAGGAAGAAGGCAAGGCATCGAAAGCACCGCTGACCGAATCCTTCGGCCGCTGGGACAACCTCAAGGTGGTGATCATGTCGCTGCTCGGCGGTACCGCCGGCCAGGCCGTGGTCTGGTACACCGGGCAGTTCTACGCGCTGTTCTTCCTGCTGCAGACGCTGAAGATCGACCCGCAGACCGCCAACCTGCTGATCGCCGGTTCCCTGCTGCTGGGCACGCCGTTCTTCGTGTTCTTCGGCAGCCTGTCCGATCGCATCGGCCGCAAGAAGATCATCATGACCGGCTGCATCCTCGCGGCGCTGACCTACTTCCCGATCTTCCATGGGCTGACCCAGTTCGGTAACCCGGACGTGTTCGCCGCCCAGGAGAAGAACCCGGTGACCGTGGTCGCCGACCCGAATGCCTGCGCCTTCCAGTTCGACCCGGTGGGCAAGGCCAAATTCGTCAGCTCCTGCGACATGGCCAAGAGCCTGCTGGCGAAGCGGGCGATTCCCTACGAGAACATCAAGGCTGAAAGCGGTGCGGTGGCCCAGGTGCACATCGGCGACAAGATCATCGCCAGCTTCGAAGGCGCCGGCATGCCTGCGGCGGACTTCAAGGTGCAGTCCGAAGTCTTCACCGCGCAACTGGCCGCCTCGCTGAAGGAAGCCGGCTACCCCGAGAAGGCCGACCCGGCGAAGATCAACCACCTGATGATGCTGGTGCTGCTGACCGTCCTGGTGATCTACGTGACCATGGTCTACGGCCCCATCGCCGCGTGGCTGGTGGAGCTGTTCCCGACGCGCATCCGCTATACCTCCATGTCGCTGCCGTACCACATCGGCAACGGCTGGTTCGGCGGCTTCCTGCCCACCGTCGCCTTCGCCATGGTGGCGGCCACCGGGGACATCTACTACGGGCTCTGGTACCCCATCGTCATTGCGGTGATGACGGCGATCCTAGGCATCCTGTTCCTGCCGGAGACCAAGGATCGGGATATCACCCACTGATCTGTCGTGCCACGCCGGAGAGCCCCTCTCCCCAGCCCTCTCCCTGAAGGGAGAGGGGGTGTTCGTGCCGTTCTGGCTGCCGTGATTCCCGGCGGCTACGCGCTATCGCACCCCAGCAAAAGCAGCGTGTCAGCAGGAAAGTACCGCGGCCACGCTTCGCTCCAGGCCAGTCCCCTCTCCCTTCAGGGAGAGGGTTAGGGAGAGGGCATGCCCAGCCCCACCCCTCTAAAAACGCCTCCCCAAACGTCTCAACTGCTGTCGCAATGTGCGACAGCAGCTCCACTTCGTCGTCATTCATAAATAAAATAATTATTTAAATTTCAATTAGTTAAATGGAAATAACTGCCTTGGCACAGCCGTTGCGATATCCCGCCTCAACGTTCCTGGAACAGACAACAAGAGGCCACCGCAATGCTCGCTTCCCTGCCCATCAAGCCCGAATCCCGCGCCTTCCTGCAGCGCGCGCCGAAGATGCTCATCGGCGCCGACTGGACCTCCGCCAGCGACGGCGCCCTGATGGACCTGCGCAACCCGGCCACCGGCGAAGTGCTCTGCCAGGTGCCAGCCGGCACTCCCGATGACGTGGACCGCGCCGTACGCGCCGCGCGCCAGGCCTTCGACGATTCCGCCTGGACCCGCACCCGCCCGCGCGAGCGGCAGAACCTGCTGTGGAAGCTCGCCGACCTGATGGAGCGCGACGCCGACCTGCTGGCCGAACTCGAGTGCCTGAACAACGGCAAGAGCGCCGCCGTCGCCCGCGTGATGGACGTGCAACTGGCCATCGACTTCCTGCGTTACATGGCCGGCTACGCCACCAAGATCGAAGGCAGCACCGTGGACGTGTCCATGCCGCTGATGCCCGACGGCGACTTCCACGGCTACATCCGCCGCGAAGCCGTCGGCGTGGTTGGCGCCATCGTCGCCTGGAACTTCCCGCTGCTGCTGGCCTGCTGGAAGCTCGGCCCGGCGCTGGCCACCGGCTGCTCGGTAGTGCTCAAGCCCGCCGACGAGACGCCGCTGTCCGCGCTGAAACTCGCCGAACTTGTCCTTGAAGCGGGCTACCCGGCCGGCGTGTTC
The DNA here is from genome assembly GCF_012971725.1 of Pseudomonas multiresinivorans. Taxonomy (NCBI): domain Bacteria; kingdom Pseudomonadati; phylum Pseudomonadota; class Gammaproteobacteria; order Pseudomonadales; family Pseudomonadaceae; genus Pseudomonas; species Pseudomonas multiresinivorans. The sequence goes on along the minus strand of NZ_CP048833.1, from coordinate 2,539,457 downwards.
AACGTCGTCACCGGCACCGGTATCACCGCGGGCGCCGCCCTCTCCCACCACCCGCTGGTGGACAAGCTGACCTTCACCGGCTCCACCCCGGTGGGCAAGCAGATCGGCAAGGCGGCCATGGACAACATGACCCGCGTGACCCTGGAACTGGGCGGCAAGTCGCCGACCATCGTCATGGCCGACGCCGACCTGGCCACCGCCGCGGCCGGCGCCGCCCAGGCGATCTTCTTCAACCAGGGGCAGGTCTGCTGCGCCGGCTCGCGCCTGTACGTGCAGCGCAAGCACTTCGACAACGTGGTCGCCGATATCGCCGGCATCGCCAACGGCATGAAGCTGGGTAACGGGCTGGACCCGAGCATCGACATGGGCCCGCTGATCTCTGCCAAGCAGCAGAAGCGCGTGTTCGACTACATCGAGCTGGGCCGCGACAAGGGCGCCACCATCGCCTGTGGCGGCGAGCAATTCGGCCCCGGCTACTTCGTCAAGCCGACGGTGATCGTCGACGTCGACCAGAAGAACCCGCTGGTGCAGGAAGAGATCTTCGGCCCGGTGCTGGTCGCCATGCCCTTCGACGACATCGAGGACGCCCTGCGCCTGGCCAACGACAGCCCCTACGGCCTGGGCGCCAGCGTCTGGTCCAACGACCTGGCGGCGGTGCATCGCATGGTGCCGCGCATCAAGTCCGGCTCGGTGTGGGTCAACTGCCACAGCGCACTGGACCCGGCGCTGCCCTTCGGCGGCTACAAGATGTCCGGCCTCGGCCGCGAAATGGGCGCCGCCGCCATTGAGCACTACACCGAGCTGAAGTCGGTACTGATCCGCCTGTAATCGGCCTGTTGCTCAGCGCCAGCTAGTGAAGGCAGCGTAGGAGCGGACTCTGTCCGCGATGTGCCACACCCACGCCCGGAGCCGCCGGGAAACGATCGCGGACAAAGTCCGCTCCTACGCAAGCGAAACCGTCTACCTCGCCCGCGCACCCCCTGCGCGGGTCTTGCATCCCCCGGTCGTACCCGCGACCGGGGGATTTTTTTGCGCCGATGATCGCCCTCAGTCCCAGCTAAGTTTCTCGCCGTAGCCTTCTCCCCACGCCGACACACGGCAGCCAAGGAGATGCACACGCCCATGAACCAGCCAACAACCGCCGCCTGGCTCAACAAGGTCCCCGAGGTCACCCTGGCCTTCTGGGTGATCAAGATCATGTCCACCACGGTGGGCGAAACCTTCGCCGACTTCCTCGCAGTCGATGCCGGGCTGGGCCAGGCCGCCACCAGCATCGGCATGGCCCTGCTGCTGGCGGCCGCGCTGTTCGGCCAGCTCCGCACGCGAGCCTATACGCCCTGGATCTACTGGCTCAGCGTGGTGCTGGTGAGCATCGTCGGTACCCAGATCACCGACCTGCTCACCGATGTCCTCGGCGTCAGCCTGTACCTCAGCACAGCAGTGTTCGCGCTGCTGCTGGCGGTCAACTTCGCCGTCTGGTACGCGCTGGAGCGCAACCTGTCGATCCAGCAGATCGTCACCCCGCGCCGCGAGCTGTTCTACTGGACGACCGTGCTGTGCACCTTCGCCCTCGGCACCGCGGCCGGCGACCTGGCCACCGAAGCCCTGGGGCTCGGCTTCACCCTGGGCGTGTTCGTCTTCGCCGGGCTTATCGCCGCCACCGCCATCGTCTGGAGGCTGGGCGGCAACGCCGTGCTGTGCTTCTGGATCGTCTACATCCTCACCCGTCCCTTCGGCGCCTCGCTGGGCGACCTGCTGACTCAGGCCAAGACCTACGGCGGCCTCGGCATGGGAGCCACGTGGACCAGTGCGCTGTTCCTCAGCGTCATCCTGATCCTGGTCGCGGTCGCCCAGTTCAGCAGCAACAGCCAGAAAAGCATCGCTCAATAAACCACTCACCGATCATCCGGGAGCTCCCATGTCTCGTCTCGACTCGTTTGTCCGTAAAACCGCCATCGTCTGTGCCATCGCCCTGCTCGGCCTGGCCACGGCCTGCTCAAAATCCACCGACGCCCCGGCCTCTGCCGCCAGCAGCCAGCTCGGCGCCGGCCAGAGCACCGCCTCGAAGCTGGGCGATCTGTCCGAGTTCCAGAGCATTGCCCAGGATGTCGCCGGCCTGGTCAACCAGGGCGACCTGGCACTCGCCAAGCTGCGCATCAAGGACCTGGAACTGGCCTGGGACAACGCCGAAGCCGGCCTCAAGCCACGCGCCGCCGCCGACTGGCATGTCCTCGACGATGCCATCGACCAATCGCTCTCGGCCCTGCGCGCCAGCAGCCCGCAAGCGGCCAACTGCAAGGCGACGATGGACGCCCTGATGAAAACCTTCAACAGACTGCAAGGCAGAGCCTGAGCAGAGCGCGAAAGCCATCGCGAAAAGCACACACAGGTGCTTCAATCCCAACGCGGCCTCCTCCGGGAGGCCGCGCCCGTGTACTGCGGAGAAGAACATGCGGGTACTGCTGGTCGAAGACGACACCATGATCGGCGACGCCATCCAGGCCGCGCTGAATGAGGCGGGCTATGCCACCGACTGGGTGCAGGATGGCCTGAGCGCCTTGAGCGCGCTCGCCAGCCAGCACTATGACCAAGTACTGCTCGACCTCGGCCTGCCGGGCAAGGATGGGCTCGAGGTGCTGGCCAGCCTGCGTGCCCACGACAACCCGGTGCCCTTGCTGATCATCACCGCCCGCGACAGCCTCGATGACCGCCTGCGCGGGCTGGACGGCGGCGCCGACGACTACCTGCTCAAGCCCTTCGAACTGGCCGAACTGCTGGCCCGCATGCGTGCGGTGATGCGCCGCAAGGGAGGCAGCGCCAGCCCCCTGCTGAGCAATGGCGTGGTCTCGCTGGACCCGATCCACAAGCATGCCAGCACCGCCGAGCACGCCGAGGTGGCACTCTCCAACCGTGAGTTCAGCCTCCTGCAGGCGCTGCTGATCCGCCCCGGCGCCATCCTCTCGCGCAGCGAGCTGGAGGATCGCCTGTACGGCTGGGGCAACGAGGTGGAAAGCAATGCCATCGAATTCCTGATCCACTCGCTGCGACGCAAGCTGGGCAGCCATGTCATCAAGAACGTCAGGGGAATGGGATGGATGGTTTCAAAAGGCGCCTGAACGAGTCGGTACAGCTACGCCTGTCCATCGCCCTGTCGCTGGCCATCCTGGCGGTGGCAGTCGTCGCCGGCGTCTTCGCCTTCGCCTCGGCCTTCGATGAAGCCCTGGAAATCCAGGACAACAGCCTGCGCCACGTTGCCGAGCTGTTCGAGCGCCAGCACATGACGCTGCGCTACCCCGACGAGGTCATTTCCACCAGGGGCGATGACGAGGAGTCGCGCATCGTCGTCCAGTACCTGGCCGACGGCAGCAAGGCCAGTGGCGACTCCGACACCACCTTGCCGTTGCCGCTGTCGACCCACCTTGCCGATGGCCTGTCGACCCAGCACCTGTACGGCGAGTCCTTCCGCGTGCTGGTGAAAACCACCGCCGCGGGCGAACGCATCGCCGTGGCGCAGGAAACCGGCAGCCGCGACAAGGACGCCCGCGAGAGCGCCTGGCGCAGCCTGCTTCCCCTGCTGGTACTGTTCCCGATCCTGCTGCTGGTGGTCGCCGACCTGGTGCGCAAGCTGTTTCGTCCCATCGCCCGGCTGGCGGAGGAAATCGACCAGCGCGACGAGCAACAATTGCACCCGGTGAACGAGTCGGCGCTGCCCACCGAGGTCCGGCCCTTCGTACATGCCATCAATCGCTTGCTGGGCCGCGTGGGTAACAGCCTGGAAACTCAGCACCGCTTCGTCGCCGATGCCGCCCACGAGCTGCGCTCTCCCTTGACCGCGCTCTCGCTGCAGGCAGAACGCCTCGGTGTCGCGGACATGTCCGATGTCGCCCGCGAGCGGCTGGCGCAACTGCGAAGGGGCCTCGAGCGAAGCAAGAACCTCGTCGACCAGTTGCTGAGCCTCGCCCGCGCCCAGGCTCCCGCGACGCAACCGGCCTCAGCGACCTCCGTGCACCAGGTGTATCGCAGCGTACTCGAGGACCTGCTGCCACTGGCCAGGGCCAAGGACCTGGATATCGGCCTGGAATCCGGCGAGGACGCCTGCCTGCCCGTCAGCGAGATGGATCTCTCGACGATGCTGAAGAACCTGGTCGACAACGCCATTCGCTACACACCGCAAGGCGGCCGCATCGACCTGGCCGTCCTGCGCGGACCGCAGGCCGTCCTGCTGCGGGTCAGCGACACAGGGCCGGGTATCGCCGAAGCCGAACGGCAACGAGTCTTCGACCCCTTCTATCGCACGCTGGGCAACACCGAAATAGGTTCAGGCCTGGGCCTGTCCATTGTCAGGGCCATTGCCGAACGCCTGGGAGCCGTGGTGCAACTGGGCTATACGGACGCCAAGGCGAAAACCGGTCTTAGCGTCACCCTGAGCTTTGCCCTCGCAGCGGACTGAAAGCCCGAGCGCGCGAATCCTCCCAGGCCTGAACGAAGCAGCGCACCGTACTCAATCGCGATCCGGCGCTCCCAGCGGGAACAGTGTCCGCAGAGGTCGCGCATCCTCCACCGCGCGGGCGAAGGACGGGCGCGCCAGCAGGCGCGAGCGGTAGCCACGCAGGGTCGGGTAGCGGTCGCCGATGGGATGGGTCCAGTCGGCGTAGAACAGTGACGGCGCCGCTGCACAGTCGGCCAGGCTGAAGCTGTCGCCCGCCGCCCACGCGCGCCCGGCCAGTTCCTCTTCCAGCCAGGCGTAGGCCAGTTCGAGCTTGCTTACCGCGTGGGCCAGGCCTTCGGCGCGCTTGCTCGCCTCACCGCTCATGGCCCCCAGCACGGCGTGCTGCACCGGGGTCATCACGTGCCAGTCGAAGAAGCGGTCGAGGAAGCGCACATCCAGCGCCTTCAGCGGATCGTCCGGCAACAGCCGCACCGGGCCGGGATGCTTCAAGTGGAGGTACTCGATGATGATGCTGGTCTCGGCGACGCTGTGCTCACCGTCCAGCAGCACCGGGAACTTCGCCAGCGGCCACAGGCGCAGCCAGTGCGCACCGTTGTCCGGCTCATCCGGGCCCAGGCCGCGGAACTCGAAGGGCGTGGCGTTCTCGTACAGCGCGATCAGCACCTTCTGCGTGTAGGAGGAAAAGAGATGGCCGAAGAGCACAAGGGACATGGCTGGATCACCTGAGGCAGACGAAAGTACTCAGCCTAGACCCGAATGCCGCCAGGCGAGCCTCAAGCCGCTGAAACGCTGACCGCCGATCCGGTTCGCTGGCTTCGACTCCCCTGCTGCCCCGGTGCGGAACCTTCGTCCCAGAGCAGCTCATGGCCACTCTCTACCCCGCCGGCATGTCGTTTTTGATCATGCCCGCGGCGATTTCGAGCAACTCGCCGCCTGCCCATCTGCCTTAGCTTGGGTCCCGCGTGATGCGCGTTGCCGGCAGCGGCCCCCTTCCCCAGCCATCCCCTGATCCCGCCAGGAGCGGAACCACCGGCCGGGTGGCTAGATTCGCTCCTGCAAGTGCCATCGCGCCGACCTCGCTACTCCCATAAGAACAATTTCAAGAAAAGGCCGACAGATGAGTGCTCCCAGTGCAAAAGGCACCAATGGCGATCTGGTGCAGGGCTTCAAGCCCCGCCACGTGACCATGCTTTCCATCGCGGGAATCATCGGCGCAGGGTTGTTCGTCGGCTCCGGCCACGCGATCGCCGCGGCCGGCCCTTCCGCCATCGTCGCCTATGCACTCTCCGGGTTGCTGGTGGTGCTGGTGATGCGCATGCTCGGCGAGATGGCCGTGGCCAGCCCCGACACGGGTTCCTTCTCCGCCTATGCCGACCAGGCCATCGGCCGCTGGGCCGGGTTCACCATCGGCTGGCTGTACTGGTGGTTCTGGGTGCTGGTCATCCCCATCGAGGCCATCGCCGCCGGGGTCATCCTCAACAACTGGTTCCCGCAGGTCGAGACCTGGGTCTTCGCCCTGTCGATGACCCTGCTGCTCACCGTCACCAACCTGTTCAGCGTCGCCAAGTACGGCGAGTTCGAATTCTGGTTCGCCATGCTCAAGGTGGTCGCCATCGTCGCCTTCATCGGCCTCGGCGCGGCAGCGCTGTTCGGCCTGCTGCCGGGGCGCGAGGTCAGCGGCCTGCACAGGCTGATGGGCGAGCACGGCGGCTTCATGCCCAACGGCTGGACGGCGATCTTCAGCGCGCTGATCACCACCCTGTTCAGCTTCATCGGCACCGAGGCGGTGACCATCGCCGCCGCCGAATCCAGCGACCCCAGCCGCAACATCGCCAAGGCCACGCGCTCGGTGATCTGGCGCATCAGCGTGTTCTACCTGCTGTCGATCCTGGTGATCATCTCGGTGGTGCCGTGGGACGACCCACGCCTGGTGGAGATCGGTTCCTACCAGCGCACCCTGGAGCTCCTGCACATCCCCAACGCGCAGTTGCTGATGGACCTGGTGGTGCTGGTCGCCGTGGCCAGTTGCCTGAACTCCTCGGTGTATATCGCCTCGCGGATGATCTATTCGCTGAGCCGCCGCAACGACGCCCCGGCCTTCATCCAGCGCACCTCGGCGGCGGGCGTGCCGCGTGCGGCGGTGATCGCCAGCACACTGATCGGCATGTTCACCACCCTGCTCAACTTCTTTGCGCCAGGGCGGCTGTTCGAGTTCCTGCTCGCCAGCTCCGGCTCCATCGCCCTGCTCGTCTACCTGGCCATCGCCGTGTCGCAGCTGCGCATGCGCGGCATCCTGCGCCGGCGCAACCACGAGCTGGTGTTTCGCATGTGGCTGTTCCCCTGGCTGACCTGGCTGGTGATCGGGATCATCAGCTTCATCCTCACGGTGATGTTCATCATGCCGTCGCACCGCGTGGAAGTGAGTTCGACCCTGGCCCTGACGGTGATCATCGTCCTGCTCAGCCAGACCGGCCGGCGCACGTCGCCCCACACCCAGCGAACCATCGGCCGGCGCGCCGTGCGTAGCTGAACGCTCCGCCACACAACGAGACGAGGTGCCTATTGGTCGAACGCCGCCAGTTCAGTGGTGCCATGCAGGGGCGCAACCTGCGCTACCTCGACGATGATTCCCGGGAGCCCGGCCGGCTCGCGCGGGTGGGCTTCCTGCTGCTGGAGCACTTCTCCCTGCCGGCCTTCACCCAGGCGCTGGATACCCTGGTCACCGCCAACCTCATCCGCGCACAGACCTTCGCCACGCAGACCTTCAGCCTCGACGGCGAGTCGGTCACCAGCGACCTGGGCCTGGTGATCTGTCCCGGCGAGACGCTGACCTCAGCGCAACTCGCCGAGCTCGACCTGCTGGTGGTCTGCGGCGGCCTGCGCACCCCGCTGCGCGCAATCCCCGAACTGACGCGCCTGCTGCAGATCGCCGCCGACCGCGGCATCGCCCTCGCCGGCCTGTGGAACGGCGCCTGGTTCCTTGGCCAGGCCGGCCTGCTGGACGGCTACCGTTGCGCCATCCACCCGGAGAACCGCGCGGCGCTGGCGGAGATCGCCCGGCACAGCGAGGTCACCAGCGAGAGCTACCAGGCCGACCGCGACCGCCTCACCGCCGCCAGCCCCACCGGCGCCTTCAACCTCGTGCTGGAGTGGATCAACGCGCGCCACGGCCGTGAACTGGTGGACGCCATCGTCGACATCCTGGCCTTCGAGGAGTCGCGCTTCCGCCGCACCCGCCCGGCGCTGCACGAAAAGCTCAGCGAGCCGCTGCGCGAAGCGATCAACCTGATGAGCGCGAACATCGAGGAACCGCTTAGCCAGGACCAGCTGTCGAACTACGTCGGGCGCTCCAAGCGGCAGATCGAGCGGCTGTTCCAGGAACAATTGGGCACCACGCCGGTGCGCTACTACCTGGAACTGCGCATCACCGAAAGCCGCCGCCTGCTGCAGCATTCCAGCCTGCCGATGTACGAGGTGGGGCTGGCCTGCGGCTTCGTCTCGCCCAGCCATTTCAGCAAGTGCTACACATCCTTCTACGGCTACTCACCGTCCAGGGAAGCGCGCTTCGGTTGCGTGAAGGCGCAACGCACATCCGAGCGCACCCTGTAGGAGCAACTGTCTTCTCTTGAGAGTCCGTGCCTGCGCTCCCCCTCACCCCAACCCTCTCCCGGAGGGAGAGGGGGTAGCCCGTGCCGGCTGACGCCGAGGTTTCACCCTGTACCAAACAGTCCCTCTCCCGCTTGCGGGAGAGGGTTAGGGTGAGGGGCCTTTCTCTTGTAGGAGCGGACTCTGTCCGCGATGGCTTCCCGGCTGCCGCGCCAGGCCGGCAGAGGTTCGCGAGCAAGCTCGCTCCTACAAGGAACAGGACCGCCACACCCTGTGGGGACCGAGGGGGACGCCTAGTTGTGTAAACCCAGTAGGTTGTTCAGTGGAATGCGGCTGATGGGTGGGCAGTAATGCAGACTGGAGTGAGGCCTGTGCCAGTTGTATTGGTGTAGCCAGAGGGCCAGATGCTGGGCGCGCTGCTCAGAGCTCTCGTAGCTACGGGCGTAGGCCCACTCCCGCAAGCTGGTTTGAATGAAGCGCTCAGCTTTGCCATTGGTACGTGGGGTGTAGGGTCTGGTGCGGATATGTCGTAAGCCCAGACGCCGGCATAGGCGGCGGAATAGACCTGATCGGTAGCAGGCACCGTTGTCAGTCATGACCCGAGTAAATCGAATCTTCAGCGAGCGGTAGTAGCGCAAAGCCTGGAGCAGAGCGCGACAGGCACTTCCACCTCGTTCATCAGCATGCAGGCTGGAGAAGGCGATGCGCGAGGCATCGTCGATGGCGACATGGACAAACTCCCAGCCCGCTCCGTCAGAGCCCATCAGCCGGGTTCCCGTAACTCGATGTCCCGGTCTCCAAAAGCGTGCGAGCTTCTTGATATCCAGATGCAGTAGATCACCTGGTTGAGCGTACTGATAACGCCTGATCGGCGGAGCGGGCTCCAACTCGGGGAGCCGATTGAGTCCGAGTCGTTTGAGGTGGCGAGCGATGGTACTGACTGCCAGCCCTAACTCGTTGGCAATTTGCCGATAGGTTTGACGGGCGCTGCGCCGCTCAATCAGCCTTTCGAGCCGGGACTCGGGTGTGGCATGGGGGCAGGCGTGAGGGCGCGAAGTGCGATCCATCATGCCGGCCTCTCCCTCTTCGCGGTAACGCCGAAGCCATTTGTAGGCCGTACGTACGCTGACACCGGCCGCCTGCGCTGCCTCTTCAGCACGTAATCCCTGAAGCATGCGCTGGACTAAAAGGGCTCGACCGCGCGGTGTAAGACGGGCATGTTTATGCAGGTTCATTCGGGGCTCCTGGAAGGATTGGTTGGTCGCACTTCCAGTTTTCCGGGTAAGCCCCGGATGAACAACCTACCGAGAGATCACACCTAGTCCTTGCTCGCGAACATGGCCCATCAACACAGCAGACCATCGAACACGTCGCACCCAGCGCTTCTGGCAATAAAAAACCGCGCCCTGGGGCGCGGTTTTTCATCCTGCTGGCAGCAACCGACCGATCAGCTCAGCGGCGGCGTGCTCGGCGGCACCAGGCGCTTGGAGCCGGTGGCCTCGAAGGCCGCGGCGAAGGTCAGCAGCGCCGAGTCGTCATAGGCGCGGCCGGCGAAGGTCAGGCCCACCGGCATGCCGATGTCGGCCATCACGCCCATCGGCACGGTGACGGTCGGCACGCCCAGGTGACGGATCGCCAGGTTGCCGTTGGCCACCCAGATGCCGTTGCTCCAGGCGATGTCGGCCGATTCCGGGTTCACGTCGGCGTCCGCCGGGCCGACGTCGGCCACGGTGGGGAACAGCACGGCGTCCAGCTTCAGCTCGTCCATCCAGTCTTCCAGGTCGAGCTTGCGGGTCTTCTCCAGGCCGCGCAGGCCGTCCGGCAGGGTTTCGATCTGGTCCCAGGTCTTCAGGCCGCGCTTGGCCATGTTGACGTACTCGTCCATACCGGCGACCAGGTCGTCCTCGCGGTTCGGCAGAGTGCCCGGGTCATGGGGGAAGATCTTCGGCCCGTCGACGTCAGCCAGCTTGTTCAGCTTGGGATCGCCGTTGGCGCGGAGGAAGTCGTCGAAGCCCCAGCCGGACAGTTCCCACAGTTCGTCATGCAGGAACTGCTCGGAGACGAAGCCGCGGTTGTACACGGTCGGCGCGCCAGGGCGGTCGCCCTCGCAGTTGGAAACCAGCGGGAAGTCCACTTCGACGACTTCGGCGCCGGCGGCTTCCAGGGCCTTGCGGGCCTGTTCCCAGAGGTCGATGACCGAGGCGCGGGTGTTGATGCGCTGGCCGGTCGGGCCGCCGATGCCGGGCTTCTCGCTGGTGCCGGCCAGTTCGTCCTTGTTGATGAACATGCGCGGTACGCCCAGGCGCTTGCCCTTGAGGGCTTCCGGGCCGGCGGCGAGGTCCAGGTAGGAAGCCGGGCGCACTTCGCTGACGGCGGGGATCGGCACCCACGGCTGCAGGCGCCACAGGTCACCGCGCTTGTCGGCGTCTTCGGCGACGACCACGTCGAGCACTTCCAGCAGGTCGGCCATGGTGCGGGCGTAGGGCACCACCACGTCCATGGTCGGGGTCAGCGGCCAGTTGCCACGCACCGAGATCACGCCACGGGACGGGGTGTAGGCGCACAGGCCGTTGTTCGAGGCCGGGCCGCGGCCGCTGGACCAGGTTTCTTCCGCCAGGCCGAAGGCCGAGAAGCTCGCGGCGGTCGCAGTGCCGGCACCGTTGGAGGAGCCGGAGGCGAAGGGCGCGGTGAGGAACTTGCGGTTGTACGGGCTTTCAGCACGGCCGTAGACGCCGCGCTGCATGCCACCGTTGGCCATGGGCGGCATGTTGGTCTTGCCCAGGCAGATGGCGCCGCCGGCGCGCAGGCGCTCGACGGTGAAGGCGTCGCGGTAGGCGATCAGGTCCTTGAAGGCCGGGCTGCCGGAAGCGGCGGTCAGGCCTTTCACCAGGTAGCTGTCCTTGGCGGTGTACGGAATGCCGTCCAGCGGGCCGAGGGTCTCGCCACGGGCGCGGCGGGCGTCGGAGGCTTCGGCTTCCTTCAGGGCCTCGGTGTTGCGCACGACCACGGCGTTGAGCTTGGTCGGGCCATCGTAGGCGTCAATGCGAGCGAGGTAGGCCTTGACCAGTTCGACCGCGGTGGTGCGGCCCGACTCGAGGGCTTCACGCAGCTGCGCAATGGAAACTTCGGTTACCTCGATCATGCTTTCACCGTCGGCTGAAGGTTGGTGGGAAGGGGCAGGTCTGCGTCGCGAAGGACCCAGACGGCGCAAGTCGGAAAATGCGTGTTCATCTCGATTCTCTTGTACTTCTGTTACGCGACGGGAGTGAGTTTACCGTCGGCCGGCGGCGTCGTTCAGCGCCCGGCGGACAAACCGGATGCGCATCCTGGGCAAGGCAGGGCGAATACAGCCGCCAGGGCGCACACACTGGCATGTCCGATCAGAATACACAACACGCGTAAATTAAAAAAAACGCCCACCGAGCGCGGACTCGGCGGGCGAGATACGGGTGCCGGGGGAAGCACCCTTGGAGAGTGAATCAGCGAAAGCCCGAAGGCAGACGCTGGCGCAGGCTACTCGCCGCCTGCCGGCGCTGGGCGGGTCGCTGGGGGGAGCGATCCGCTCGAAGACGTATCAACCTCTACAGATCATCAACCGTGCTGCGAGCACTGGTAGGCGGCATCCAGCAGCTCGCCCTTGTCCTGCCAGGCGCTGCGCTGGTAGGCACTGAAGTGGTTGCCACCGGCGATAGGAGTCACCTGGACGATGCCGCTGGCCTGCAACGGATCGGCGCTGCCGGTGAGCAGTTGGCGGGTAGTGCCGCTGTCGCTGACGAAAGTGGCAGTGCCGGGAGTCAGCCTGCCGTCGACGCAGTTGAGGTAGGCGCTGCTGTCCTGGGCAGTCATGCCGCCGAGGCTGTCCCAGCTCAGCTGGCTTTCGGAGGTCGCCGCGCAGCCGGTCAGGCTGGCCGCCGCCAGCAGTAGCGAACCAAGGGCGATACGGGCAGCCGGGCGATTGGCGATGGGGCGCTGGGTGTTCATCGATTCTGTCCCTTGCTCGGTTCATCGATCTCGTGGGGCAGATAGTCAGCCGCGCCCGGCCCGCGCACCACTCGATTGCATCGATAGTGAAGCTCGACGGCATTGATGGTTGCGCACCGCTGCGCAGGAAGTTCGAACCCTCCCCGCCATGGCCGGTCGCAAATCATGAAGCCCCGCCTTTCCAACCCCGGAGGACACACCATGAGCTACGACTGGGACCTGATCGAACGCCTGCTGCTGCGCGCCCAGGAATGCGCCGACCAACCCTACAAGGCTCGCGAATGCGGCGAGGAAGTGGCCGAGCAGCACCGGCTGCAGGGCGAGCCGGTGGAAGGCAGCACGGATCATCTGAAGAAGGTCGCCGGTGACCTGGAGGGCGATCTCTTCGCCAACGGCTATATCCAGGAGCGCCCGCGCGAACACGGCGGCACCGGCAACAACTTCGAGCTTACCGAGCGCGGCACCGAGCTGCTCACGCTGATCAGCCGCAGCTTCCCGGACCATCTGGTATTCCGCCAGCTGCTCGACGAGCAGGGCGAGGCGGCACTGCTGCCGGAATCCTTCGACCGGCTGGCCGAGCGCGCCACCCGCGACCGGGTGAACGATCGGCCGGAGCGCTGAAGGCTCAGGCAGCTGGCAGTTCCATGACCATCTCGTGCCACGCCATGCCGCCGTGGTCGGACGCCGACGGCTTGACGTAGCGATAGCCGAAGCGCTCGTAGAGCGGCACGTGGCGGTCCTTGCACATCAGGTGGATGGTGCGCTTGCCCAGGCCGGCCATGCGTTCGACGAAGGTGCGCATCAGCAGCGACGCATAGCCTTTGCCCTGCTGCGCCGGGTCGATCACCACCGACATGACCACCACGTTGGGCGCCGCCGGATCGTGGCCGATGAGCTCCTTGAACTCCTCGTCGGACATCACCACGTCGAACGCGCAGCCGCTGTTGATGAAGCCGATGATCTCGCCTTCCAGCTCCATGATCAGGAAGCCTTCGGGATACTGGGCGATGCGCGTGGCTATCTTCTCGTGCGTCGCCGCCTCGTCGCCTTCATAGGCGGTGGTTTCGATCGCGAAGCAACGGTCGGTGTCGGCGGGAACGGCGGTGCGGAAGGTCGGCGCGGTCATGGGGGAAATCCTGGCAGGGCAAAACAGGATGGCATGGTAAAGAAACCCGGCCGCCCCGTCTCGCCGCCCTGCCCTGCGGCCGGCTTCAGTCCCGTGGCAGGCGCGCGATCACCTTGATCTCGAAATCGAAGCCGTAGAGCCAGGTCACGCCCACCGCCGTCACCGTCGGATAGGGTGCCGCGCCCCAATAGTCGGCGGCGACCTGCCAGGCGCGCTCGAAATTCGCCTGGGGGTCGACCAGGAAGATCGTCACGTCCATCACGTCATCGAAGCTGCAACCGGCGGCGTCGAGGACCGCGTTGAGGTTTGCGAAGGCGCGCCGCACCTGGGCATCCAGCCCGACCTCGGGCGAACCGTCCTCGCGGCTGCCAACCTGGCCTGAGACGAACAGCAGGCCGTTGCTGCGGATCGCCGGGGAATAGCGGTTGCGTTCATAAAGATCCTGGCGGCCGGAAGGGAAAACCACGTCACGTGTACTCATCTGCTTGCTCCAGCGAGGGGCGCGATGGCCCCGGTTCAAAGATGGAGGCAGGTTACGGCGCGCGGGGGCAGCGATAATCGGGCAACACTGGTCAGCATTGTTTGTAGAATCCAAACAATCAGCCCTTCTCAGCGCCCTCCTTCCTGAGCCAGCCGGAGCCGCCATGGACCGTTTCGATGCGATGCAAGCCTTCGCCCGCGTGGTGGAAACCGGCAGCTTCACCAAGGCCGCCGACACCCTGCACATGAGCCGCACCAGCGTGACCCAGCTGATCCAGCAGTTGGAGGCGCGCCTGCGTGTGCGACTGCTCAACCGCACCACGCGCAAGCTCAATCTCACCGCCGACGGCGCTGCGTACTACGAGCGCGTGGTGCGCCTGCTGGCGGACATGGACGACGCCGAGACCAGCCTCTCCAGCGCCGCCGCCCTGCCCCGCGGGCGGCTAAGGGTGGACGTACCCAGCCCGCTGGCGCGTATCCTGCTGATCCCCGCGCTGCCGGGCTTCCACGCTCGCTACCCGGACATCCAGATCGACCTGGGCGTCAGCGACCGCATGGTCGACCTCATCGATGAGAAGGTGGATTGCGTGGTGCGCGGTGGCGAACTCACCGACCAGTCGCTGATGGCCCGGCGCGTCGGCGACCTGCAGTTGGGGGTCTTCGCCGCGCCTTCCTACCTGCAGCGCGCCGGAGTGCCGGAGCACCCGCGTGACCTGGAGAACAGCCAGCAGCGCATCGTCGGTTACCTCTGGGCGCGCACCGGCAAGCCGTTGTCGTACGCGCTGCACAAGGCGGGAGAGACCGTGCAGGTCCAGGGGCGGCCGGTGCTGACCGTGGACGACGGCAACGCCTACCTCGCCGCCGGTATCGCCGGCATGGGTGTGCTCTGGCTGCCGCGCTACATGGCCGACGAGGCCGTGGCGCGCGGCGAACTGGTGGAGCTGTTCGCCGGCTGGACGATGGAAACGATGCCGCTCTTCGTGGCTTTCCCGCCCAACCGCCACGTCAGCGCGAAGCTGAGGGTGTTCATCGACTGGATCGTCGAGCTGATGGCGCGGCACGCGCCGGTGGTCCAGCCCCAGCTCTAGACAGCGCAGCTTCAACCCAGGCGCATGGACAATTCCACGTCATCGGCAAACGGAATCGACAGGTAGCGCCCGCCCGGCAGGCGCACCTCCGCCAGGTACTCGGGGCAGTAATCGGCATTGTCGGCGATGACCAGCGCACCGGGGCGCAGGCGGCTCTCCACCCGCGCGAGGATTTCCGGGTAGAGCGCCTTGGCGCCGTCGAGAAGCAGCAGGTCGATGCTTTCGGGCAGATCGCGGGCCAGGGTCTGCAGTGCATCGCCCTCGCGGATTTCCACCAGGTCGGCCACGCCACCGGCGACCAGGTTGGCCTGGGCGCGTGCCACTTTCGAAGGCTCGAACTCACTGGTGATCAGGCGGCCGCCGCCGTTGTCGCGCAAGGCCGCCGCCAGGTGCAGCGTGGAGATACCGTAGGAAGTGCCGAATTCGACGATGTGCCTGGCGCCGATGCTGCGCGCCAGCATGTACAGCAGCGCACCGGTTTCCCGCGAGACGGGCAGCGGCTGGTCCCTGAGCTGGCCGTAGAGCTCCCGGTACTCGGTCTTGCTCTGCATCAGGCGCGTCAGCGCAGCCTGGTCGAGATTGGCGAAGGCCGGGCTGGACTGGGGAGATGCCGCATCAGCTTCCTCGAAGAGGCGTTGCAGCAGGGGCGCCACGGGGGCAGAAGTGAGGGTCGTCATGGTGGTCTCCGGATAGAGGATTGAGTGCGAAAAAGCGCCCGACTAGAATGCGACGAATTCGTCATATTCCACTATTCGCATTGCCGGAGAGCCCCATGCCCGAACGCCGCAGCCCGCGTATTTCCACGCGCAAGGAGCCGAAACAGGCGCGCTCCAACGACCTGGTGACGGCCATTCTGGATGCCGCTGTTCAGGTTCTGGAGAAGGAAGGCGCCTCGCGTTTCACCACCGCGCGGGTGGCCGAGCGCGCCGGGGTCAGCGTCGGCTCGCTGTACCAGTACTTCCCGAACAAGGCGGCGATCCTGTTCCGCCTGCAGAGCGACGAGTGGCGGCAAACCACGGAGATGTTGCGCGGCCTGCTGGCGGATGAAACGCAGGAGCCATTGCAGCGCCTGCGCAACCTCGTCCATGCCTTCATCCGCTCCGAGTGCGAGGAGGCGCGCATGCGTATCGCCCTGAGCGATGCTGCTCCGCTCTACCGCGATGCGCCGGAGGCCCGGGAAGCCAAGGCCGCCGGCGAGGGGATTTTCCAGGCGTTCATCGCCGAAGCCCTCCCGCTCGCTCCCGAAGCACAACGCACGCTGGCTTGCGAGTTGATCACCACGACACTTGGCTCGGTGGGCAAGCAGTTCTCGGAAAGCCCGCGCAGCGCCGAGCAGATCGATGCATTCAGCGACGCGATGGCGGATATGTTCTGCGCCTACCTGAAGAGCCTCATGCAGTAGAGGCTTACCCCCGGCACTCCACCAACTGCGCCTCGGCCTTGGCGCCCGGCATCATCTCCTGCAACCCGACGATCAGTAGGTCGCCCGCCTCGCGCAGGGCTTCCAGCGGCATTTCCGGCAGGCTTTCGAGGATGAACCACATTTGCTGCGCCTCGGCGTCCAGGCGGGTGCGCACGCCCTGCCGCCAGTTCCAGCGGCGACAGGTGACACCGAGGTCGTCACGCCAGACAACTTCGCCGGCGTCGGGCGATTCGTGGGCCGGCGCGCCGTCCTTCATCGTGTCGAAGAGTTCATTGCCGTCGGCGATCACCAGGCGCGGGGTTCCGGCGTAGGCGGCGAGGTTCTCCCCACCCACCGGAATCGCGAACTGCACGCTGATGGCGTTGTACAGGTCCACCACCGGATCGATCACCGGCAGGCTGCCGTCACGCAATACGCGCTTGCGCAGCGCCTCCGCCGAGCAGGGCGTGCGCTGGGGTTTGGCGCCAAAGCGGCGGAACACTTCGGCCCACGCCGCCAGGTGCGCCTCGGCCCAGGCCGGCTCGCCCGCCAGGAGCGCCGCGCAGGCTCGCTGCAGGGCTTGTTCGGCCACCGCCGGATGGCGGATGGGCGCGGCCTCGACCGTGATGCTCAGGGCCCGAAAGCCGGGGGCGATGGAAGCGATGGCGGGGTCAATGCGAGGCGTGACGGGATGCATGGCGAAATCCTTGGTGTACAGCGGATGCGGACGATCGAATTGCCCACCTCAGCGGCGAACGAAGTTGCGCTTGTTGTAGTCGCCCCAGGCAACAGACAGGGTTTTCAGCACGCACAGCAAAGTGGTCCATCTGGACGTCATTGGAATAGCTCCGGTAACGGGGGAATGGGGCGCGAAAAGCGCGCCCGACCAGCGCAGTTCTACCGGCATGGCGTACTCGCTGCCATGAAATCCCCGAATGAAGGATTAGCCCTGCTTATAGGAAATAACGCAAATCGACTTTGCTGATACCGCAAAACCGTCAGGCTTTAGCTGATCTGAACTGTCGGGCCACAAAAATCGTGGATTGAAGTGCGCCCTCGCCAGCGTTGAGATGGGCTGACGGAAATACCCGCCGCCATTCCCACCCAAAACAACGACAACAGAGGTTCGCGCCCCATGCGCACATTGATCAAAGCCTTGGCCCTGGCTTCCACCACCCTGCTCGGTGCTCCGTTCGCCGCAACCGCCGCCGAGGCGCCCAAGGCCGGAGCACCCAAGGCCGATACCCTCAAGGTAGAGAAAGCGGCCTTCGTGGTACACAAGCTGACGGACTTCCTCTATGCCATCGGCGAGCCGAACTACTACCAGAAGAACTATTCGTACCTACTGGTGGGTTCGGACCACGCGCTGATGTTCGATTCCGGCGCGAACCAGAAGGAAGACATCACCCAGGTCGCCCGCCAGATCACCGACAAGCCGCTCTCGGTGCTGCCCTCGCACTTGCACTTCGACCATCTGGGCGGTCTGCACAACTTCCAGAGCATCTACCTGGTGGATACCCCCTTCACCGCGAAATTCCGCCGCGCCGACGGCCTCTACCAGGTTCCCGAGCCGGTCTACCTGGGCAACATCGACCACATGACGCTGGCGCCCTTCAAGGTCTCGCGGCTGGTGAAGCCCGATGAAGTGATCGACCTGGGCGGCCTCAAGCTGCGACTGCTGAGCATGCCCGGCCACACGCCGGACGAAGTCGCGCTGTTTGATGAGGCGCACAACATCCTGCTCTCCGGCGATCACCTGTATCCGTCGTGGCTGCTGGCGGGGAACCTGAAGGATTACGTCGCCTCGCTGGACGCCACCCTGAAGGTGATCAACCCGCAGACCACCCTCTACGGCGCCCACGCCGACGAGGACCCGAGCAAGGTGCCGGCCATGACCTACGCCGACGTCGTCGCGGTCCGCGACAAGATGCAGCAGATCCAGGCCGGCCGCGCCAAGGGCGAAGCCTTCAGCGACCCGGAACTGATCAGGAGCTCGGAGCTGTACAAGGTGGAGAAGGACATCAGCATCCTGACCGACATCCAGTTCACGGATGGGCGGGGGTATGGATACTGAGCACGAGATCCAGAGCCCCTCACCCTAACCCTCTCCCGCACGCGGGAGAGGGGACCGTTCGGTGCAGGATGAAACTGCGGCGTCAACCGGCACAGTCTGCCCCTCTCCCTGCGGGAGAGGGCTGGGGTGAGGGGAAAGAGCAGGCACCGAGCCATCGGGATGGCTACAGGGACTGTCCTCGGAGAGTCACTCCCCCACCGACAGCAACCACTCGATGAACGCCCGGACCTCCGGGCGTTCCCGCTTCGCCTCGGGGCAGACCACGTAGTAGTTGTGCACTGCCGCCACCGAGATCGGCAGCGGGCGCACCAGCCGGCCTTCGTCCAGGTCGCGCTGTGAAACCGTCTCGTCGCTGAGCGCCACGCCGAAGCCATCGCGCGCCGCCTGCAGGACCATGCCGAAATCCTCGAAATGGATGTCCTCGGCGCCTCCCCGACTGTGGCCAGCCTCGGCCAGCCATTGCTGCCACTGGCTGCCATCGTCCTCGTGGAGCAGCCGGTGCCGCGCCAGGTCGGCGGCCTCGACGATGGCCAGCGGCCCGCGCAGGTACTGCGGACTGCACACCGGCGTCATGCGGATGCCGTGCAGCAGGCGCCACCAGACACCCGACCACGGCGGCGTGCCGTAGATCACCGCCACGTCGGCGCGGCGCCAGTCCACCTGCGGCATGCCCGGCGCGGTAATCACGCTCACCCGCACCGAGTTCGACTCCTCCATGAAGCGCAACAACGGCCGGGTCAGCCACTCCACGCCTTCGGCCGGGGGGATCGACAGGCAGATATCCACCCGTTCCTCGTCCGGGCGCCCTCCTGCCTGCAACGCCAGGACCGCCCCACCGATCTCGTCCATCGCACTGGCCACGCTCTTCTGCAGCGCCCGCCCACTGGCAGTCAGCACCAACTGGCGGCCGCGCTTCTCGAACAGCTCCACGCCCAGGCCGGCCTGCAGCGCCTTGACCTGCTGGCTGACCGCGCCGGTGGTGACGTGCAGTTCGACGGCAGCCGCCGCTAGGCTGCCCAGGCGGGCCACGCTTTCGAACACCCTGAAACTGTGCAGTGGCGGGAGGGCCATCTTCTGAAGCAGTCCTGCGCAAATCGTGACGGACGGTTATAGCAGGAGCGGCCTTCACAGGGGAACGCAACGCCCTCGAAGCACCCCTGGCCCACAAATTGCGAAGTCCTGTGCCCAGGTGGTCGCAAAGAACCTTTCGGCGCTTTGCATGCAGCCAACTGGTGCTTTTGGATTCAGAAATGCACACATTTTGGGCAAAGCATCCCGAGTCAGGATTTCATGCATAACGCTGATTGCAGAGCCATCTCAACGGAAAAACCACTTAACCGCCCGGTCAGATTCCGGACCATAGGACGCGAAAATGTATACAAACCAGTGGATATTTCCCACGAACTTTGTCTACAGTGGCCGCACAACAAAAACAAGCGAGTCCTCAGCCATGAATGATCGTTCAGCTGTAGCGTCCGCCGGAGCACGCCCGGAAGACGAGAACCTCGGAATCGGCGCCAACCTGGCGTACGGCCTGCAACACGTTCTGACCATGTACGGCGGCATCGTCGCCGTGCCCCTGATCCTCGGCCAGGCGGCCGGGCTCTCCCCCAGCGAAATCGGCCTGCTGATCGCCGCCTCGCTGTTCGCCGGTGGCCTCGCCACCCTGCTGCAGACCCTCGGCATCCCCTTCTTCGGCTCACAGATGCCGCTGGTGCAAGGCGTTTCCTTCGCCGGCGTCGCCACCATGATCGCCATCCTCGGTGGCGGCTATGAAGGCGGCGGCATGCCCGCCGTGCTCGGTGCGGTGATGGCAGCCTCGTTCATCGGCTTCCTGATCACGCCGATCTTCTCGCGTATCACCAAGTTCTTCCCGCCGATGGTCACCGGCATCGTCATCACCACCATCGGCCTGACGCTGATGCCGGTGGCGGCGCGCTGGGCCATGGGCGGCAACCCCAAGGCACCGGACTTCGGCAGCATGGCCAACATCGGCCTGGCCGCGCTCACCCTGGTGATCGTCCTGCTGCTGAGCAAGCTGGGCAGCGCCTCCATCTCGCGCCTGTCGATCCTGCTGGCCATGGTGATCGGCACCGTGATCGCCGCCGCCCTGGGCATGACCGACTTCTCCCGCGTGGCCGAAGGCCCGATGGTGGCCTTCCCGTCGATCTTCCACTTCGGCCTGCCGACCTTCCACATCGCCGCCATCATCTCGATGCTGATCGTGATCATGGTGACCCTGGTGGAGACCTCGGCGGACATCCTCGCCGTCGGTGAGATCATCGGCACCAAGGTAGACTCCAAGCGCCTGGGCAACGGCCTGCGCGCAGACATGGCCTCCAGCATCCTGGCGCCGATCTTCGGCTCCTTCACCCAGAGCGCGTTCGCCCAGAACGTCGGCCTGGTGGCCGTGACCGGCGTCAAGAGCCGCTACGTGGTAGCCACCGGCGGCCTGATCCTGGTGACCCTCGGCCTGCTGCCGGTGATGGGCCGGGTGATCGCCGCGGTGCCCTCCTCCGTGCTCGGCGGCGCCGGGGTGGTGCTGTTCGGCACCGTGGCGGCGAGCGGTATCCGCACGCTGTCCAAGGTCGACTACCGCAACAACATGAACCTGATCATCGTCGCCACCTCCATCGGCTTCGGCATGATCCCGATCGCCGCGCCGAGCTTCTACGAGCACTTCCCCAGCTGGTTCGCCACCATCTTCCACTCGGGCATCAGCTCGGCGGCGATCATGGCCATCGGCCTCAACCTGCTGTTCAACCACTTCAAGACCGGCAACTCGGACCAGCAGTCGGTGTTCGTCGCCGCCGAGGAACGCACCCTGCGCTACCGCGACATCGCTGCGCTGAACGAAGGCGACTACTTCCAGAACGGCAAGCTGTTTGATGCCGAAGGCAATGAAGTACCGGTAATCGTCGACGATCACGACCACGACGAACACCACGCGCCAGCGACCAGACCGCTCAAGCGCGAGACGGTGAACAGCAGCGCGTGACCCGGTTCTGCCCATGAAAAAGGCCCCATTGCGGGGCCTTTTTCGTTTCCGTATCTCCTGTTTGGGATAGGAGCGAACGGTTCTACCGGCAGCACCGGCGTGACGCGGTTCGCGAGCAAGCTCGCTCCTGCAGAGGCCAAAGCCACCCGTGGCTCAGTGCAGCGCCACCGCCGAATCTTCTTCGGCCGACGCCACCACCATCGCCACCGGCCCGGCCTTCGCCGGCTCTGCTTCCGGTTCGGGTACAGGCGGTGCGCTCACCTCCAGCATCAGCGACGCCGAAGGCCCACCGCCGGGCGGCGGATTGACCACCACCACAGCCAGGCTGCCGGCAGCGGCCACATCCTCGGGCAACAGCTGGAAGGCCAGGCGCGTACTGTCGGGCAGCGACGTCTCGCGTTCCAGGCCATTCACCAGTACCCGCGCGCCACGGCTGAAGCCCTTGCCGCGCAAGGTCACGTACAGCGACTGGGCATCGAGGACCGGCGGCTGCGCCTCGGTGATGACCGCCACGGGGTTTTCCAGCTGATCCTTGCGCCGGGCATCGCCGCCGGAGTGCCGGATGCGGAACAGCCGGTCGAGCACTTCGGCGAACTTGTCGGTGCCCTGCTTGGAGGCCATCCCCACCAGACCGGACATGGCCAGCACTGCGTAGAGATTGACGCTGGCCGAGTCGCCGGCGAGGTTCACCGAAAGGAACACCGCGCGCACGATCAGGTAGAGCAGCAAGGCCAGCGCCATGCCGATGCAGGGCTTGAGCAGGTACCACCAGATCCAGCTGACCATGAAGCGGTCGTTGCCGACGAAGTCGCCGAAGGATTTCGCCACATGGACGAAACTGCCCAGCGCCCCGGCGACCATGACCATCACCAGCAGCCGCGCATCCGGCCCCGGGCACCAGCCGATCAGGCATTGCACGCCGGGGTCGCCGACTTCGCCAGCGGGTGGAAACTTCGGGTAGGACTGCGGCCACAGGTTGACCAGGGCAATTGCGAGAAGCAGCGCGAAGAGCATCAGCCCCGCGCCCATCAAAGTGATCTGCAACGCATTGGCGCGTCGCCTCTTGCTACGTGTCTCCATCATGCGCTCCGGGCAGAAGGCCAGCGGGGAAAACGCCCTGCCGCGAAGGGTGTTTCCGCCTTCGCACGACGGACAGAGAGACTCACGTTAGCGCAGCGCAAAGCCGCTGCAAGAGGCGTTGGTGATTTTTTAACCGCTGTCTCGCGGGCGTTACGTAGCGCTGGCGAAACGGCGCGCGCAAAGGCTCGATCTCAAGCCACCTCAGCCTCGGGCAGCGGCGCGTCCAGTAATCCGATAAATGCCCGCAACGCCGGTGTGTCGGTGCCGCGCCGCCAGAACAGCCAGGTGGTCGCATCGGCATGATGCGGCGCCAGGCGATGGATCGCCACGTTACGCCCGCCGGCCAGGCTCTCGAACATCGCCCGCGGGATGATCGCCACGCCACCGCCCGCTGCGATGCAGGCGAGCATGCCGTGGTAGGACTCCATCTCGACGATCTTGCCCGGTACCACGCGGTGCTCGGCGAACCAGCCCTCCAGGCGCTTGCGGTAGGAGCAGGTATCGCGGAAGGCGAATACCGTCTCCCCCGCCACGTCCCGCGCGTCATGCACCGGCGCATGGTGCTTGGCGCTCATCAGCACCAGTTCCTCGCGGTATACCGGCTGGCCGTCCAGTTGCGGGTGGTTGGCCGGGCCATCGGCGAAGGCAGCGATGAAACGGCCGGAGAGCACCCCGTCGATCATCTCGCCCGAGGGGCCGGTGGAGAGGTCCAGCTGCACCTTCGGGCAATGCTGGTGGTAACGCGCAAGCATCTCCGGGATGCGCACCGCCGCCGTGCTCTCCATCGAGCCCAGGGAAAAGCCCCCGTGGGGCTCGGCGCCCATCGCCACCTGCCGAGCCTCCTCCACCAGATCAAGGATGCGTTCGACGTACTCCAGGAAGCTGCGCCCGGTCGGCGACAGACGCAGGCGCAGTTTCTCGCGGATGAACAGCTCGGTGCCCAGCTCCGCTTCCAGCTGCTTGATCCGCGTGGTCAGGTTCGAAGGCACGCGGTGCAGACGGGTCGCGGCAGCGGTGATGCTGCCTTCAGTAGCGACGGCGCGGACGATTTCCAGCTGGGTCAAGTCCATCATTCTCTCCGAGAGAAAGAGTCTTTCTTGATTATTCATTTTACATGAATGGTTCGGCATCTTAATTTCTGCCCCATTCCGGAGCCAGTGCGCCCGGACGAACGACCGGCCTTGCGGCCCCTCAACAGAACAAGCAGGACTCACCATGAACCAGATCGCCGCCATCCCCGCTGCCATCTCCCGCAGCCCCGCCAACGGCCAGGAACTGGCCCGCTACACCTTCGAAGACGCCGCCCAGCTGGAAACCTCGCTGGCCCGCACCGATGCCGCGTTCCGCCAATGGCGCGACACCAGCATCGCCGAACGTGTCGCCGTGCTGCGCAAGATGGCCGAAGTGCTGCGCGCCAACGTCGAGCCGATGGCCCGCATGGAAGCCCAGGAAATGGGCATGCCGGTCACCCAGGCCCGTGGCGAGATCAACAAGTGCGCCAACCTCTGCGAGTGGTACGCCGACAACGGCCCGGCCATGCTCGAAGACGAGAAGACCAGCATCGAAGGCGCGTACATCTCCTACCTGCCGCTGGGCCCCGTCCTGGCCGTGATGCCGTGGAACTTCCCCACCTGGCAGGTCATGCGTGGCGCGGTCAGCATCATCCTCGGCGGCAACACCTATGTGCTCAAGCACGCGCCGAACGTCATGGGCTGCGCCTATCAGCTGCGCGACGCCTGGCTGCAGGCCGGCCTGCCGGAAGGCGTGTTCGAGGTGCTGAACGTCGAGCCGCCGCTGGTCTCCAAGGCCATCGCCGATGACCGCATCGCCTCCATCGCCGTGACCGGCAGTGTCGGCGCAGGCGCCGCCATCGCCTCCCAGGCCGGTGCCGCGCTGAAGAAGTGCGTCCTGGAACTGGGCGGCTCCGACGCCTTCATCGTGCTCGCCGACGCCGACCTCGACGCCGCCGTGAAGGCCGCTGTCGCCAGCCGCTTCGGCAACTGCGGCCAGGTGTGCATCGCCGCCAAGCGCATGATCCTCGAAGAATCCATCGCTCCGGCCTTCACCGAGAAGCTGCTGGCTGCGGTCAAGGCGCTGAAGATCGGCGACCCGCTGGCGGACGACACCTTCGTCGGCCCGATGGCTCGCTTCGACCTGCGCGACGAACTGGATGGCCAGGTACAGCAAGCCATCGCCGACGGCGCCACCCTGCTGCTGGGCGGCCACAAGCTCGAAGGCGAAGGCAACTACTACGCGCCGACCGTGCTGGCCAACGTGCAGCCGGGCAACACCGCGTTCAAGAAGGAAATCTTCGGCCCCGTCGCCTCGCTGATCATCGCCCGCGACGCCGAGCACGCCCTGGAACTGGCCAACGACAGCGAATTCGGCCTCTCCGGCGCGATCTGGACTGCCGACAAGGCCAAGGCCCAGCACATGGCCCGTCGCCTGGTCAGCGGTGGCGTGTTCATCAACGGCTTCTCCGCATCCGACCCGCGCGTACCGATCGGCGGTGTGAAGAAGAGCGGCTTCGGTCGCGAGCTGTCGCACTTCGGCCTGCGCGAGTTCACCAACCCGCAGACCGTGTGGATCGACCGCAAGTAAGCCTTGCTCTCGTAGGAGCGGACTCTGTCCGCGATGGCCGCCAGCGCGATGCGGACCTATCGCGGACAGAGTCCGCTCCTACGTTCCCGCCACCATCGGTCCCCCCGCGAATCACGGGAATCAAGGACCGTAGGGCGCATAACCTGGAACAGGTTATCCGCCGGTGCATCCTGCGGCGGATAACACTTGCGCGTTATGCGCCCTACAAGCACCCGAGGCGCGTCTGCAGGTTCAATCAGGGCTTGGCTGCGCCCTTCTTCAATTGCAGGAGCTCACGGGTGCTATGCCGCAGATTCTCGGCCAGGCTGCCCTGCTCATTGAAGCAGTCCTCGACCAGCCAGCCCCCGGCCGTGCGATGCAACAGCAGGCCAAGGTCGCGGTCTTCCCCGGTCAGTGCATCCTTGAGCACCACCCGGGCCTTGATTCGTTCGTCGTCCACCGGGGAAAACTCCAGCGACTTCACCTTGATGTCGCCCCAGTCCTGGCAATCGCACAGCGGGTCGCCACCCAGGTAGCCCAACTCGCCATCGGCGGCGTCCTGGTCGGCCTTCATCAGGGCGATCAGCGAGGCATCGTAGACGTCCTCCTGCTTCAGCGACTGGTTCGGCACGCCCGGCCCGTCCGGCGAATAGCTGGCGTACAACTGGCGCAGGAAACGCTCCGCGCTGGCAGTGTCGACCGCTGGCGTCGAAGCCGCGAGCGAAGTATCGAAGAGCGTCAGCAGGATCAGCGACAGGGCAAAGGCGGATCGCAGGAAGGCCATGGGATTCTCCATCGGGCAGCCGTACATCATCGCCCGGCGCAGCCTCGAAAATCCGTGAAGTGGTTAAAGCTGCGGGCGATAGCCCTGGGCGAGCAGCCAGCCCTGGAAGGCTCGACGCCGTTCCGGTGGCAGGTCCGCCAGCACCTGGGCCTCCGGCTCCGCGCGCAGCCGCCGTAGCCAGGGCGCCAGCTCCAGGCCGTCGAGGTGCCAGACGCCGAGCGGCTGATCGGCGCTGACCACCACTTCCGCCTCATCGACGAACTCGCCCTTCAGGACCGGTGCACGCTCGATGCGCAGGCTGGCGAAATCCGCCGGCGCGTGACTCGGCTGCTCGTCCGGCCACCCGCGGCGAGCCTGCCAGAACGGCTGGCCACTCCACTGTTCTTCGCTGGCATAGAAGTCGCGGCCAATCCGGGCGAAACGCAGGAACAGCTGCTCGACCCGTTGCTGGTGGAAGCGCTTGGCCAATTCAGCCCGCTCCGGTGCGCGCAGCAGCGTGTTGATCACCAGCGGCGCCTGCAAGGCCGAGGACAGCGACTGGAAGATGCCATTGCCCGACAGCGGGTCCACCGCCATCGCCGCATCGCCCACGCGAATCCAGTTATCACCACAGGCTTCCAGGCAGAGGATCGCCGTGCTGCTGCGGGCGTGCAGGTCCAGTTCGCACTCCTGGGCAGCACCGAAGAATTGCCGGGCCAGCGTCGACGCACGGCGACGCTCGCGGCAGTAATCCAGCAGTTGCTCGCGGGGCGGCAACTGGCTGCTGGCGACATCCAGGGTGAGCTGCCAGTAGCAGCGCCCATCCTCCAGCCGCGCCATCCACGCCCAGCCGTCGGGCAGGCTCTCCACCGCGGTCGCCAAAGGACCGGGCTCGCCCTGCCAGCGATTGAGCAGGCTGAGGGTTTCCGGGCCGCGTCGGGCCTTCTGGCCCTTTTGATTCAATGGCGCCTGGCGGCCGCGAGCTTCGACGAGGAAGGCGCCCTGCACTGCGCGGCCGTCATCCAGCTTCACGCACCAACCAGTGCCGTCATTCTCCACTGCCAGCGCTTGCGACTCGATCAGCTCGGCTCCCGCTTGCGTCATGTCCTCGCGCAGCCCGGCATCGAAGCGCGGACGGTCGAGGACGCATTCGATGTTCTGCGCGCTTTCCGCGCCGTTCCAGTGCACGCGACGCTGCGACGGTGGCGCGGCGCACTCCAGCGCATGCCGCAAGCCGGCATTGCGCAGGCCTTCGAGTACGCGCTGGGAGACACCTTCGACGGCGGCGAAGCGGCGCCATTCGCTGATCACTGTGACGGGATGACCGAGACGGCGCAGGCCGAGGGCGACAGCCGCTCCTGCGGGGCCGGCGCCGAGGATCAGGATGGGGAGGTTACTCATGCTGCGGCTGCCCTCTCCCTAACCCTCTCCCTAACCCTCTCCCTGAAGGGAGAGGGGACTGTTCGGTGCGCTGGGACATTTCCGCGCACACCGGAAACAACAGGACAGCTCCAGAGATGAACGCCCGCAGAGGGCTGCTCCCTCTCCCTTCAGGGAGAGGGCTGGGGAGAGGGAACAGCCGCGAGCTCACAACCCCACCTTCCGCTCGATCCCCTGAAACGCCGCCCGCTCGCGCATCACTTCAATGAGCTGCACATTGGAAAGCTCGGGTCGTTCCACCAGCAATGCCACCAGATGCCCGCAAAAAGCCGCACACCCCAGGCTCGCCCCGGAGCGCCCGCCGACCTTCACTGCTGCGCCGAAATCCGCCTGCGGACTATCCAGCCACGACCACTCTTTTTCACCGCAGCGCGCATCACCCGTCACTCGAACTACACCGGGATAGCCCGCCGGAAACACCGGTTCACCCCGCGCCGGGCTGGACGCGCACACCAGCACGCCAGCTTCGATCAGCTCGGCCACCGCTTCCCGGAGGATCAGCCGATCCTGGCGCACGCCCAGGCTCAGGTTGATCACCCGCACGCCCTGCTCGCCGAGCCAGTGCAGCGCGGCGGCGATCTGCAACGGGCTGGTCACGCCGCGTTCGTCGAAGACCTGGGCGACAGACAGGCGTGCATCCGGCGCACCGGAAAGGATGGCTTCGCAGACAGCGCTTCCGTGGCCAAGGGCATCCACCTGGAATTCGCCTTCAGCATGGCCGGTGTCGGTGAGGAAGAAACGGCGCGCAGCGCTGACGCTCGCTGACTGCGACTCGGCAAAACCGCTATCGACCACCCCAACCCGCAGCTCAGGCCTCATGTCGCTGCACCGGCTGCGCTGCGCGCACGCGCATCTGTCCGTCCTGCAACTCCAGGTACAGGTCGGCGGCGGCCAACGTCGAAGTACGGTGGCTGATCAGCAATCGCGTACGCCCGGCAAACAACTGGTCGATGGCCGCGATCACTTCGCGCTCGGTGCTCTCGTCCACCTGCGAAGTGGCCTCGTCCAGCACCAGGATCAGCGGGTCCTGCAGCAGCGCGCGGGCAATGGCGATGCGTTGCTTCTGCCCTCCGGACAACTGCTGGCCGCGCTCGCCCAGCGGGCTGTCGAGACCTTCAGGCAGGCTGGCGATCAGGCTGTCCAGCTGCGCGGCGCGAGCGGCCTGCTCAATGGCTTCGCGGTTCGACTCGGGCGCGCTGTAGGCCAGGTTGTCAGCGAGGCTGCCGCGGAACAGCACGATGTCCTGGCTGACCACCGCCACGCGCCGGCGCAGGGCTTGCAGGTCGAGTTCGCGCAGATCGATACCGTCGAGCAGGATGCGCCCCTGGTCGGGATCGTAGAAGCGCTGCAACAGGTCGATCAGGGTGCTCTTGCCAACGCCGGACGGGCCGCTCAGCGCGACCTTGAGGCCGGCAGGAATCACCGCCTGCACGTCCTGCAATACAGCTTGCGCACGGCCCGGCCAGGCGTAGCTCAGGTTCTCCAGGCGCAGCTCGCCAACCGCCGGCATAGCCCGTGGAGTGACCGGTGAAACGATGCTGGCCTCCTCGCCGCGCAGCTCCATCACCCGGCCAAGGCTGACCGTCATGCGCTGCAACGTGACGTACAGGCCAAGCAGGCTCTGCACCGGCCCGATGGCCATGCCCAGGTAGGTGGAAAAGGCGATCAGCGAACCCAGTTGCCAGGTGCCCTGCACCACCCAGTAACCGCCGACCAGGAAGGCGCAGGCGCGGGACAGCGACATCAGCGTTCCCGGCACGGCCTGGGTGAAGAACTCGGTGAGTTGCAGGCGCAGCAACTGGCCCAGATAACCCTGCCCCAGGCCTTCCAGGCGCCCGGCTTCGCGGTTCTGCTGGCCGGCGGACTGGATGAATTTCATCGCCGGCAAGGTCTCGACGAAGAAGGACGAAAGGTCCGCCGAACGCTCGCGCAAGCCACGCGCCTCGCGCTCCACCTTGCGCCGCATCCAGCGCAGCCAGAGCACGTCCAGGGGAATCAGCAGCGCCACCAGCAGCGACAATTGCCAGGACAGCGTGAGCAGCAGTGCCAATGCGCCGATCAGACCGATCACGCTGGAGACGGCGGAGAACAGCGAGTCCACGGCGAAGCGCTGGATCTCGGCGACGTCGCCGTCCAGCCGGGACATCAGGTCGCCGATGCGGCGGCGGCCGAAGAAGCTCGGCGAAAGCGTCTGCAGGTGTCGATACAGCGCATCGCGCAGGGAGAACAGAATACGCCCGGACAACCGCGTGTGCAGGAAGCGGTTGACCCCGGACAACGCCGTACCCACCAGACCGACAACGATCATCGCCACGGCCACCGTTACCAGCACCGGGAAGTTCTTCGCCAGCAGGCCGTCGTCGATCAGCATCTTGGTCAGCCAGGGCTGAGCGAGCACCAGCAGGGATGCGCAGAACGACAATCCGAGAAGCCCGGCAATCGCCACCTTGTGCGGCCGTACGAAGCCGTACAGCCAGCGCAGTGAAGCCTTGAGTTGCTGCGGGTCTTCGCTGTCGATAAGGCGGGTGAAGAACATCAGCCCACCTTGAGTTGCTTGAGCTTGCGGTACAGCGTGGCGCGGCTGATGCCCAGCGCGTCGGCGGCGGCGGAGACGTTGCCCTGGTGGCGCTCCAGCGCCTGGCGGATCAGCTCCAGTTCGTTCTCGCGGATGCTGCCGCTCTGCGGGCGTTCGCCGACGCTGAGTTCGTCCAGGGTGCTGTCCGGCAGGTGATCGAGGCTCAGTTCCTCCTCGCCCTCCTCGCGCATGGCCAGCGCGGTGCGCAGGACCATCTCCAACTGGCGGATGTTGCCCGGCCAGTGGTATTCGCGCAGCAGGCCGAGCAGCTCGGCGGAGAGTTTCACCTTGGGCGCGCCGAGACGAGCCAGCACGCCGGTTGCCAACTCGGCGAGGTCGTCGCGTTCGCGCAGCGCCGGCAGCTTCACGCTGATGCCGTTGACGCGGTAGTAGAGGTCCTCGCGGAAGTGTTTCTCTTCCACCAGGCGCTTGAGGTCGCGGTGGGTGGCGCAGATCAGCGCGACGTCGATGTCCTGCTCTTCACCGGCACCCAGCGGCGCTACCTTGCGTTCCTGTAGCACGCGCAGCAGACGCGCTTGCAGTGCCAGCGGCATATCGCCGATTTCGTCGAGGAACAGCGTGCCACCGTGGGCCTGCTGCAGCCGGCCGACCATGCCGCCACGCCGCGATCCGGTGAAGGCGCCGTCGCGATAGCCGAACAGCTCGGACTCGATCAGGCCTTCGGGAATCGCCGCGCAGTTCACCGCGACGAAGGGCTTGTCGCTGCGCGCGCTGGCCTGGTGCAGGGCACGGGCCACCACTTCTTTACCGCTGCCGGTTTCGCCCAGCAGCAGCACCGGCAGTTCGTTGACCAACCCCTGGCGGGCCATGCGCAGGGCGCGGGCATAGCGCGGGTGGTTGCCGGCCAGGGCGTCGAGATCGGGGCCGGCGGCCGGGCGCGGCGCACGAGCGCTGACCGGCACCGCATGGCTGCGCAGCGGCGCCTGCAAGGTCTTGTAGAACAGCTCACCCTTGGGCGTCTGCAGGCTGCCCACGCCGCCCTGGTAAAGCCGCGCGATAAGCTGCTCGCCGCGCAGGCCGAGGAAGTCTTCGCTACGCCGACCGACGAGGGATTCACGGTTGGCGCCGAGCAACTGGCAGGCCTGGCCGCTGACGGCCAGCACCTTGCCGTCCAGCCCCAGCGCCAGCAGGCCTTGCCAGGCTGAGTCGAGGTACTGGCGACGGTAATGGAAGGCGATCACCACCTGCCCCGGATGGCTGACGGCGAACAGCCGCGC
This sequence comes from Pseudomonas multiresinivorans, assembly GCF_012971725.1. Taxonomy (NCBI): domain Bacteria; kingdom Pseudomonadati; phylum Pseudomonadota; class Gammaproteobacteria; order Pseudomonadales; family Pseudomonadaceae; genus Pseudomonas; species Pseudomonas multiresinivorans. Next base: position 2,508,576 of record NZ_CP048833.1, on the reverse strand, counting down.
CTCGATCTGGAATACCGCGAGGCTGAGCAGCGAGAGGCTTTCCCGCGGGCCGGACAGCGGACCTTCGCGGGTCATGTCGAGCACGCCGAGCAACGTACCCTGCGGCCCTTCGATGGGCACCGAGGTGCAGGAGAAGCGACTCAGGCGGTCAAGGAAGTGTTCGCCGCAGTCGATCTGCGTGGCGCGCTTTTCCACCAGCGCGGTGCCCAGCGCATTGGTGCCACGCGCGGCTTCGCTCCAGCAGGCGCCCTCGACGATGTCGGCAAGGCCCTTGCTCTGCATGCGCTCGCGGGCACCTTCGACGGACAGGATGGTGGCGTCGGCATTGGCCAGGATGATCACGCCGTCGTGCCCCTGACGTTGTTGCAGGTAGTCGAGTTCCGGGGTAGCGGCGTCCAGCAGCAGGCGATTGCCGGCCAGCAGCACATCCGGCTTGATCCGCGTGTCGAGGCCATGCTCGGTGCCGTTGGAGCAGTCCAGGCCATGGTCGAGGCTGCGCCGCCAGGAGGCGTCGATCTCCTCGCGGAGCACGCCGTTGGGCACTTCGCCCTCCTGCTGCAGGTGTTCACGGGCAAGGTGGGCTTCGCGCAGCAGGTCACTGCTTATTGTTCTTGTAGTCATGCATCGCTCCGGTAGGTTCCGTGCTCTCTTTGAGGGCATGGAACTCGCAGGCTGGTCAGGGCTGTGTACACCCGCAGGCGGCGTCCGTAAAGGGGAAGTCCCCAGTAGGAAGGTTCATATCGATGGCCAGGCAATTCCCGCGCCAGTGAACTTTGCAGGACCTTTCCAAAACCTTCCCGGGCCGCCTTCGAGCTGTATTGACAGTGACCCAAGGCAGGTTTACGTTAACGTAAAGGTAAACGACCGAGCAAGAAGATTCCCATGCCCACGACCTACACCATCTCCGAGCTGGCCCGCGAACTGGACGTCACCACCCGTGCCATCCGTTTCTACGAGGAGCAAGGCATGCTCAGCCCCGAGCGCCGTGGCCAGGAGCGCGTCTACAGCGCCAAGGACCTGGTGGCGCTGAAGCTGATCCTGCGCGGCAAGCGCATCGGCTTCTCGCTGGCCGAGTGCAAGGAACTGATCGACCTCTACGACCCGAGCAGCGGCAACACCAGGCAGCTGCAGACCTTCCTCGACAAGATCACCGCGCGCCGCGCGCAGCTTGAGCAACAGTTGCTCGACATCGAGCAGATGAAACTGGAACTGGACACGGCCGAGGAGCGCTGCCTGGCGGCCATGGCCGAGACCGACAAACCCCGCAAGCAGCGCGCCACGAGCTGATCTCGCCGCCCTGCCCGCTCTCTCTCATCCGATTACAAGTACAACAGGTGACCCAATGAGCTACCCCTCCCTCAACTTCGGCCTCGGCGAAACCATCGACATGCTGCGCGAGCAGGTGCAGGGCTTCGTCGCCAGCGAACTCGCCCCGCGCGCCGCGCAGATCGATTCCGACAACCTGTTCCCCGCGGACATGTGGAAGAAGTTCGGCGACATGGGCCTGCTCGGCATCACCGTCGCGGAGGAATATGGCGGCGCCAACATGGGTTACCTGGCCCACGTCATCGCCATCGAGGAAATCAGCCGTGGCTCGGCGTCGGTCGGCCTGTCCTACGGCGCGCACTCCAACCTGTGCGTCAACCAGATCAAGCGCAACGGCAACGCCGAGCAGAAGGCCAAGTACCTGCCCAAGCTGATCAGCGGCGAGCACATCGGCGCCCTGGCCATGAGCGAGCCCAACGCCGGCTCCGACGTGGTGTCGATGAAGCTGCGCGCCGAGAAGCGCGGCGACCGCTTCGTCCTCAATGGCAGCAAGACCTGGATCACCAACGGCCCGGACGCCAACACCTACGTGATCTACGCCAAGACCGAGCCGGAAAAAGGCGCCCACGGCATCACCGCGTTCATCGTCGAGCGCGACTGGAAAGGCTTCAGCCGTGGCAGCAAGTTCGACAAGCTGGGCATGCGCGGCTCGAACACCTGCGAGCTGTTCTTCGATGACGTGGAAGTGCCGGAAGAGAATGTGCTGGGCGCGGTCAACGGCGGCGTGAAGGTGCTGATGAGCGGCCTGGACTACGAGCGCGTGGTCCTCGCCGGCGGCCCGATCGGCATCATGCAGGCCTGCATGGACGTGATCGTCCCCTACATCCACGACCGCAAGCAGTTCGGCCAGAGCATCGGCGAGTTCCAGCTGATCCAGGGCAAGGTCGCCGACATGTACACCCAGCTCAACGCCAGCCGCGCCTACCTGTACGCCGTGGCCCAGGCCTGTGACCGTGGCGAGACCACCCGCAAGGACGCCGCCGGGGTGATCCTATACACCGCCGAACGCGCGACCCAGATGGCCCTGGACGCCATCCAGATCCTCGGTGGCAACGGCTACATCAACGAGTTCCCCACCGGCCGCCTGCTGCGCGACGCCAAGCTCTACGAGATCGGCGCCGGCACCAGCGAAATCCGCCGCATGCTGATCGGCCGCGAGCTGTTCAACGAGACTCGCTGAACACTGACGCCCATGCTTTTGTAGGAGCGAGCTTGCTCGCGAACCGGCCCCGCTACGGAGGTTGTTCGCGAGCAAGGGCTAGGCGCCCCCCTCGCTCCTACAGATCCCTTCCCGCTCGTGGAGACGCCATGACCATCCTCGGCACCCAACTCAACACCCGTTCCCCGGAATACGCCGCCAACGCCGCGACCATGCTGGAGAACGTCCAGGACCTGCGCGCCGTCCTCGGCCGCGTCCACGAAGGCGGCGGCGCCGCCGCCCAGGCCAAGCACACCGCGCGCGGCAAGCTGCTGGTGCGCGAGCGCATCAACCGCCTGCTCGACGCCGGCTCGCCCTTCCTCGAAGTCTCCGCCCTCGCCGCCCATGACGTGTATGGCGAAGACGTCGCCGCCGCCGGCGTGGTCGCCGGTATCGGCCGCGTGGAAGGCGTGGAATGCATGATCGTCGGCAACGACGCCACGGTGAAAGGCGGCAGCTACTACCCGCTGACCGTGAAGAAGCACCTGCGCGCCCAGACCATCGCCCAGCAGAACCGCCTGCCGTGCATCTACCTGGTGGACTCGGGCGGCGCCAACCTGCCGCGCCAGGACGAGGTGTTCCCCGACCGCGAACACTTCGGCCGCATCTTCTTCAACCAGGCCAACATGAGCGCCCAGGGCATCCCGCAGATCGCCGTAGTGATGGGATCCTGCACCGCTGGCGGCGCCTACGTGCCGGCGATGAGCGACGAGACCATCATGGTGCGCAACCAGGCCACCATCTTCCTCGCCGGCCCGCCGCTGGTGAAGGCCGCCACTGGTGAAGTGGTGAGCGCCGAGGACCTGGGCGGCGCCGATGTGCACTGCAAGACCTCGGGCGTCGCCGACCACTACGCCGAGGACGACGAACACGCGCTGGCCATCGCCCGCCGCTGCATCGCCAACCTCAACTGGACCAAGCAGGGCAAGCTCAACACCCGTGCCCCGCGCGCCCCGCTGTACGCCGCCGACGAGCTGTACGGCGTGATCCCGGTGGACAGCAAGCAGCCCTTCGACGTGCGCGAGATCATCGCGCGGCTGGTCGACGGCAGCGAATTCGACGAGTTCAAGGCGCTGTTCGGCACCACCCTGGTGTGCGGCTTCGCCCATCTGCACGGCTACCCGGTGGCGATCCTCGCCAACAACGGCATCCTCTTCGCCGAGGCCGCACAGAAAGGCGCGCACTTCATCGAACTGGCCTGCCAGCGCGGCATCCCACTGGTGTTCCTGCAGAACATCACCGGCTTCATGGTCGGCCAGAAGTACGAGGCCGGCGGCATCGCCAAGCACGGCGCCAAGCTGGTCACCGCGGTGGCCTGCGCCCAGGTGCCGAAATTCACCGTGATCATCGGCGGCAGCTTCGGCGCCGGTAACTACGGCATGTGCGGCCGTGCCTACGACCCACGCTTCCTGTGGATGTGGCCCAACGCGCGGATCGGCGTGATGGGCGGCGAACAGGCTGCCGGCGTACTGGCCCAGGTCAAGCGCGAGCAGGCCGAACGCGCAGGCTCTGCGCTGTCCGCCGAGGACGAGGCGAAGATCAAGGCGCCGATCCTCGAACAGTACGAGCGCCAGGGTCACCCCTACTACTCCAGCGCGCGCCTGTGGGACGACGGCGTGATCGATCCGGCGCAGACCCGCGACGTGCTCTCCCTCGCCCTCTCCGCCTCGCTCAACGCGCCTGTCGAAGCGACCCGCTTCGGCGTATTCAGGATGTAAGCGGCGGCAGGCTACAGGCGGTAGGCTGCAGGCAAGAGAGTTCTCGCCTGCAGCTTGTGGCCTGCAGCCTGCAGCCCAGGAGTCCCTAATGACCACTTTCGAAAACATTGAGCTCGATATCGACCCGCGCGGCGTCGCCAGCCTGTGGCTGAACCGCCCGGAGAAGAACAACGCCTTCAACGCCCAGACCATTGCCGAGCTGATCCAGGCGCTGGGCGCCGTGGCCAACGACGACCGCGTGCGCCTCGTCGTGCTGCGCGGCCGTGGCCGCCACTTCTGCGGCGGCGCGGACCTGGCGTGGATGCAGGAATCGGTGAAACTGGACTACCAGGGCAACCTGAACGACGCCCAGCAGCTCGCGGAGTTGCTCTACAACCTGCACCAACTGAAGAAGCCGACCCTCGCCATCGTCCAGGGCGCAGTCTTCGGCGGCGGTGTCGGCCTGGCCGCCTGCTGCGACATGGTGCTGGCCGCCGAGGACGCGCAGTTCTGCCTGTCCGAAGTGCGCATCGGCCTGATCCCGGCCACCATCGGCCCCTTCGTCACCAAGGCCATCGGCCAGCGAGCAGCCACCCGCTACGCCATGACCGCCGAACGTTTCAGCGGCATCCGTGCCCGCGAGCTGGGCCTGGTCGACGAGCACTACCCGGCCGCCGAACTGGACGACGAGGCCGAGGCCTGGATCGCCAACCTGATGAACAACAGTCCTGCGGCGCTGGTCGCCTGCAAGGCGCTGTTCCAGGAAATCGGCGCCGGCGAACTCACCCCCGAACGCCGCCGCTACACCGAAGCCGCCATCGCCCGCATCCGCATCAGCCCCGAGGGGCAGGAAGGCCTGCACGCCTTCCTGGAAAAACGCAAACCGGCCTGGCAGGAGCAAGTCTGATGAAGAAGATCGATACCCTGCTGGTGGCCAACCGCGGCGAAATCGCCTGCCGCGTGATGCGCACCGCCAAGGCCCTGGGCCTGACCACCGTAGCCGTGCACAGCGCCACCGACCGCAACGCCCGCCACGTCGAAGAGGCGGACATCGCCATCGACCTGGGCGGCGCCAAGCCCGCTGAAAGCTACCTGCGCGCGGACGCCGTGCTGGCCGCTGCGAAAGCTGCCGGCGCCCAGGCCATCCACCCCGGCTACGGCTTCCTCTCGGAGAACGCCGGGTTTGCCCGCGCCTGCGAAGAGGCCGGGCTGATCTTCCTCGGCCCGCCGGCCAGCGCCATCGACGCCATGGGCAGCAAGTCCGCCGCCAAGGCGCTGATGGAAACCGCCGGCGTGCCGCTGGTGCCCGGCTACCATGGCGAGGCGCAGGACTACGCCACCTTCCAGCGCGAAGCCCAGCGCATCGGCTACCCGGTGCTGCTCAAGGCCGCCGCCGGCGGTGGCGGCAAGGGTATGAAGGTGGTCGAGCGCGAAGCCGAACTGGCCGAGGCGCTGGAATCCGCCCAGCGTGAAGCCCAGTCCGGCTTCGGCGACTCGCGCATGCTGGTGGAGAAGTACCTGACCAAGCCGCGCCACGTGGAAATCCAGGTGTTCGCCGACCAGCACGGCCATTGCCTGTACCTCAACGAGCGCGATTGCTCGATCCAGCGCCGCCACCAGAAAGTCGTCGAGGAAGCGCCGGCACCGGGCCTCTCCTCCGAGCTGCGCGCCGCCATGGGCGAGTCCGCCGTACGCGCAGCCCAGGCCATCGGCTACGTTGGCGCCGGCACCGTGGAGTTCCTCTACGACGAAGGCAGCGGCCAGTTCTTCTTCATGGAAATGAACACCCGCCTGCAGGTGGAGCACCCGGTCACCGAAGCCATCACCGGTCTCGACCTGGTCGCCTGGCAAATCCGCGTCGCCCGTGGCGAGCCGCTGCCGATCACCCAGGAACAGGTGCCGCTGAACGGCCACGCCATCGAAGTGCGCCTCTACGCCGAAGACCCGGAAGGCGGCTTCCTGCCCGCCAGCGGCCACCTCGCGCTGTACCGCGAACCCGCCGCCGGCCCTGGCCGCCGCACCGACAGCGGCATCCGCGAGGGCGACGACATTTCGCCGTTCTACGACCCGATGCTGGCCAAGCTGATCGCCTGGGGCGAGAACCGCGAGGAAGCGCGCCAGCGCCTGCTGTCGATGCTCACCGAAACCGCGGTCGGCGGCTTCAAGACCAACCTGGCCTTCCTGCGCCGCGTGCTGGCCCACCCGGCCTTCGCCGAGGGCGAGCTGGACACCGGCTTCATCGCCCGTTATCAGGACACCCTGCTGCCGGTTCCGACCACCCTGCCCGAGCGCTTCTGGCAACTGGCCGGCGAAGCCTGGGTGCAGAGCGAAGCCGCCCGCGTGCGCGGCGACGACGCCCATTCGCCCTGGTCCGCCCAGAGCGGCTGGCGCAGCGGCCTGCCGGGCGAGACCGACCTGCACCTGCTGGCCAAGGGTGAGTCCCAGGTGGTACGCCTGCGCCACGCCGATGGGCAGCGCATCGCCCAGCTCGATGGTCAGTGGCTGGATGTGAAGGACGGCGAGATTCGCCGCCGCCATCAGGTGATCCGCCGCGGCGACAGCCTCTATCTGGAGTGGAACGGCGAGCTGGTCAACGTGCAGCGTTTCGACGCCATCGCCGAGGCCGAAGCCGCGCATTCGCACCAGGGCGGCCTGGGCGCGCCGATGAACGGCAGCATCGTGCGCATCCTGGTAGAACCTGGCCAGAGCGTCGAAGCCGGCGCCGCACTGGTGGTGCTCGAAGCCATGAAGATGGAACACAGCATTCGCGCGCCGCACGCCGGCGTGGTGAAATCGCTGTATTGCAGCGAAGGCGAGCTGGTGTCGGAAGGAACAGCGCTGGTGGAACTGGAAGAAGCGCCGGCCTGACGCCGGCTTTTGTAGGGCGCATAACGCGCCAGCGTTATCCGCCGCGAGACAACGGCGGATAAAGCGTTCGGCTTTATGCGCCCCACTTGGCTGATTGATACCGAAACCACTTTTGTAGGAGCGAGCTTGCTCGCGAACGCATTGCACCCTGATATCCCGGTGTGAAGCAGGTTCGCGAGCAAGCTCGCTCCTACAGGAAGCAAAAGCCTTCGCCCGAATCCACAGAGGACAATTCATGACCCTGCCCCAATCCGTCCGCCTCGTCGAAGTCGGCCCGCGCGACGGCCTGCAGAACGAGAAGCAACCCATCGCCGTCGCCGACAAGGTGCGCCTGGTGGACGACCTCACCGCCGCCGGCCTGGGCTACATCGAAGTCGGCAGCTTCGTCTCGCCCAAGTGGGTGCCGCAGATGGCCGGCTCGGCGGAAGTCTTCGCCGGCATCCAGCAGAAGGCCGGCGTCACCTACGCCGCGCTGGCGCCGAACCTCAAGGGCTTCGAGGCCGCGCTGGAATCTCAGGTGAAGGAAGTCGCGGTGTTCGCCGCCGCCTCCGAGGCCTTCTCGCAGAAGAACATCAACTGCTCGATCAAGGAGAGCCTGGAGCGCTTCATCCCGGTGATGGAAGCGGCCCGTCAGCACGGCGTACGCGTGCGCGGCTACGTCTCCTGTGTGCTCGGCTGTCCCTACCAGGGTGAGGTGGACGTGGCGCAGGTCGCCGCCGTCGCCGAGGAGCTGCACGCCATGGGCTGCTACGAAGTGTCCCTGGGCGACACCATTGGCGTCGGCACCGCCGGCGCCACCCGGCACATGTTCGAGGTCGTCGGCCAACGCGTGCCGCGCGCGCAACTGGCCGGGCACTTCCACGACACCTACGGCCAGGCCACGGCGAACATCTACGCCAGCCTGCTGGAAGGCATCGCGGTGTTCGACAGCTCGGTCGCCGGCCTCGGCGGTTGCCCCTATGCCAAGGGCGCCACCGGCAACGTCGCCACCGAAGACGTGCTCTACCTGCTCAACGGCCTGGGCATCCACACCGGCATCGACCTGGGCAAGCTGATCGACGCCGGCCAGCGCATCTGCGCCGTGCTCGACAAGCCCAATGGCTCGCGGGTGGCCAAGGCGCAGTTGTCCAAACGCTGAGGCAACCTACCCGGACCTGTAGGAGCGAGCTTGCTCGCGAACCGCCCCCGCTGCGGAGAATGTTCGCGAGCAAGGACTAGGCGCCCCCCTCTCTCCTACAAAGAGCACCCACATCCCGGTACAGTGCGCCCTCTGCCCTCCGCGCGCACGGCCCGCCCATGACCGACACCGACAGCCTCAAGGACTACCCCAGCGTCCGCCAACTGGCGATCCGCTCGCTGTTCGAGATCTTCGAGCAGTTCAGCGAAGGCACGGTGATAGTCGACCGCGAGGCGCGCATCGTCTGGATCAACCAGCGCTACGCCCAACGCTTCGGCCTGGACAGCGCCGAGCAGGCCATCGGCCGCCCCGTCGAGCAGGTGATCCCCGGCAGCCTGATGCGCGAAGTGGTCAGCAGCGGCCGGCCGATGCTGCTGGACATCCTCGACATGACCAAGGACCCACTGGTGGTCATGCGCGTGCCGATCCGCGACGACGCAGGCGAGGTCATCGGCGGTATCGGTTTCGCCCTGTTCGACGAACTGCGCGCACTGTCGCCGTTGCTCACCCGCTACCAGCGCATGCAGGCCGAACTGGCTTCGACCCGTTCATTGCTGCAGGCGCGCCAGGCCAAGTACAGCTTCGGCCACTTCATCGGTACCAGCGCCGCCAGCCTGGAAGTGAAGCGCCGCGCCCGCCGTGGCGCCGCCAGCGAAGCGCCGATCCTGCTGCTGGGCGAGACTGGCACCGGCAAGGAACTGCTCGCACATGCCATCCACGCCTCCTCGCCGCGCGCCGACAAACCCTTCGTCAGCATCAACGCCGCCGCCATTCCCGAGACCCTGCTGGAAGCCGAGTTCTTCGGCACCGCGCCGGGCGCCTTCACCGGCGCCGACCGCAAGGGCCGCGCCGGCAAGCTGCAGATCGCCCAGGGCGGCACGCTGTTCCTCGACGAGATCGGCGACATGCCGCTGACCCTGCAGAGCAAGCTGCTGCGGGTGTTGCAGGAGAAGGAGTTCGAACCGGTGGGCTCCAACGAGGTGCTGCGCAGCGACGTGCGCCTGATCGCCGCCACCTCCATCGACCTCGACGCCGCCGTGCGCGAAGGCCGCTTCCGCGCCGACCTGTTCTACCGCATCAACGTCCTGCCCATCGACATTCCGCCGCTGCGCGAACGCCTGGAAGACCTGCCGGCGCTGTGCGAGGCGATCCTCGATGACCTGCGCGACGACCGCCAGACGCTCTACGAACTGGACGCCGGCGGCCTCGCCCTGCTCGCCCGGCACGCCTGGCCGGGCAACGTGCGCGAGCTGCGCAACCTGCTGGAGCGCACCGTACTGCTGGGCGACCGCCCGCAGATCGATGCCGCCGCCCTGCGTTCGGCCCTGGGCGAGCTGCAACCCTTGCCGGATGCCTCGGCTGCGCCAGCCGCCAAGCTGGCCGACGGGCAGGACTTCTACGCCGCACGCGACGCCTTCGAGCGCGAACTGATCGCCAACACCCTGACCGAGCACGCCGGCAACGTCGATGCAGCCGCGCAACGCCTGGGGCTGGGGCGCTCGACGCTGTACAAGAAGATGGCGGCTCTCGGCCTGCAGTCCTGAAAGAGAGACAAGTCTCAAAATAGAGACACGGCATCCTGCCGCTTGATCAACGGCCTCCTGGCGAATCAATCTTGCGCCTTGTCTCCAACCAGAGACAAAAAGGCTCTCCCCATCGGCGCCATTCTCGAAATAAGACTTAAAAATCAAATAGTTACAATCCTGGCACGGTCCTGGCTATGTCGCCTCTCGCGGCCTTCGTCCGCACAGCCGACATAACAACAATCAATGCTGCCCGAACGCGAACAAACCCCAGCGGACACCACGGCTAGTCCCGCTTCGCACACGGCGCCGCGCCAGGAGATCACCTGATGAGCCGTACCGCCGTCATCACCGCCCTCGGTTCCACCCTCGCCCTTTCGCCCCATGCCTTCGCCGAATTCCTTGCCGACAGCAAGGCCAGCGTCGAGCTGCGCAACTTCTACTTCAACCGCGACTTCCGCCAGGACAACGCCGCGCAGTCCAAGCAGGAAGAGTGGGCGCAGGGCTTCCTGCTGCGCTACGAATCCGGCTACACCGAAGGCACCATCGGCGTGGGTGTGGACGCTATCGGTTTACTCGGCCTAAGGCTGGATTCCAGCCCCGACCGTGCCGGCTCCGGGCTGCTGCCGCGGGACAAGGACAAGGTCAACGGCGCGCCGGACGACTACAGCGAACTGGGCCTGACCGCCAAGCTGCGCGCCTCCAAGAGCACCCTGAAGATCGGCACCCTGCTGCCCAAGCTGCCCACCGTGCTGGCCAACGATTCGCGCCTGCTTCCGCAGACCTTCGAAGGCGCGCACCTGAACTCCGCCGAGTTCGCCGGCCTGACCTTCGACGGCGGTCGCCTGCGCCAGGTGAGCCAGCGCGATTCGTCCAACCGCGAAGACATGACCGTCACCAGCGGCAGCGCGCGCGGCATCGTCGCCACCGACAGCAGCGACCAGTTCGACTTCGCCGGCCTGAGCTACAAGTGGACGCCACAGCTGACCACCGGCTACAGCTACGCCAAGCTCGACGGGCTCTACGACCAGCACATCGTCAACTTGGTGCACGTGCTGCCGATCGCCGCCGGCCAATCGCTGAAGACCGACCTGCGCTATGCGCGCTCCGACGACGACGGCCACAGCAACGTCGACAACCGCGCCTTCGGCGCCATGCTCAGCTACACCCTGGGCGGCCATGGCTTCGGCGCCGGCTACCAGAAGATGAGCGGCGACACCGGTTTCGCCTACATCGGCGGCACCGACGCCTTCCTGGTCAACTTCGTGCAGATCGGCGACTTCGCCAACCGCGACGAGAAGTCCTGGCAGGCGCGTTACGACTACGACTTCGCCGCCCTGGGCGTGCCGGGCCTGACCTTCATGACGCGCTACCTATCCGGCGACAGCATCGAACTGGGCGCGGGCAAGCCCGAAGGCAAGGAATGGGAGCGCGACACCGACATCGGCTACGTGGTGCAGAGCGGCCCGCTGAAGAACGTCGGCGTGAAGTGGCGCAATGCGACGGTGCGCTCCAGCCACTTCGGCAACGACCTGGACGAGAACCGCCTGATCCTCAGCTACGTGCTGCCGCTCTGGTAACCCACTGATCGTCACTCGCCCCCACTACAACAAGAACGACGCGCGGCTCCTGGCCGCGCGACAACTGGAGATACTTCGATGAGCGTGGTCATCGCCCTAGCGGCCCTCGCCCTGCTGATGCTCGCCGCCTACCGCGGCTACAGCGTGATCCTCTTCGCCCCCATCGCCGCACTGCTGGCGGTGCTGCTGACCGATCCTTCCGCCGTCGCCCCGGCCTTCACCGGGGTGTTCATGGAGAAGATGGTCGGCTTCGTCAAACTCTACTTCCCGGTGTTCCTGCTCGGCGCGGTGTTCGGCAAGCTGATCGAGCTGTCGGGCTTCTCCCGCTCCATCGTCTCCGCGGCCATCCGCCTGCTCGGCACCAGCCAGGCGATGCTGGTGATCGTGCTGGTCTGCGCCTTGCTCACCTACGGCGGCGTGTCGCTGTTCGTGGTGGTGTTCGCGGTCTACCCGTTCGCCGCCGAGATGTTCCGCCAGAGCAACATCCCCAAGCGGCTGATCCCGGCAACCATCGCCCTGGGCGCGTTCAGCTTCACCATGGACGCCCTGCCCGGCACGCCGCAGATCCAGAACATCATCCCCACTGCCTTCTTCAACACCACCGGCTGGGCCGCGCCCTGGCTGGGCGTGATCGGTAGCCTGTTCGTGTTCGCCGTGGGCATGCTGTTCCTCCGCCGCCAGGCCGGCAAGGCGCGCGCCGCCGGTGAAGGCTACGGCAACGAACTGCGCAACGAGCCGGAAACCGCCGACGACATGAAGTTACCCAACCCGCTGCTGGCGCTCTCGCCGCTGGTGCTGGTGGGCGTCGCCAACCTGCTGTTCACCCACTGGATTCCCCAGGTCTACGGCAAGACCCACAGCCTGCAACTGGCCGGCATGGCCGCGCCGGTGGCCAGCGACGTGGCCAAGCTGACCGGCATCTGGGCGGTGCAGGCGGCGCTGCTGCTGGGCATCCTGCTGGTGTTGGTCACGAGCTTCGCGGTGATCCGCAGCAAGATCGCCGAGGGCAGCAAGACCGCTGTTTCCGGCGCGCTGCTGGCGGCCATGAACACCGCCTCGGAATACGGCTTCGGCGCGGTGATCGCATCCTTGCCGGGCTTCCTGGTACTGGCCGACGCACTGAAGAAGATTCCCGATCCGCTGATCAACGAGGCCATCACCGTCACCACCCTGGCCGGCATCACCGGCTCGGCGTCGGGTGGCATGAGCATCGCCCTGGCGGCCATGTCCGAGCAGTTCATCGCCGCCGCGCACGCCGCCAACATCCCGCTGGAGGTGCTGCACCGGGTCGCGGCCATGGCGTCCGGTGGCATGGACACCCTGCCGCACAACGGCGCGGTGATCACCCTGCTCGCGGTCACCGGCCTGACCCACCGCGAAGCCTACAAGGACATCTTCGCCATCACCCTGATCAAGACCCTCGCGGTGTTCGTGGTGATAGGGACCTTCTACGCCACCGGAATCGTATAAACCGGTTGTTTTCAAGCGGTCGTCGAGCGGCGACCGCCTCGATCCAGAGGAGATTTGCATGACACTCAAGGGCAAGACCGCACTGGTCACCGGCTCCACCAGCGGCATCGGTCTGGGCATCGCTGCGCGCCTCGCGCAGGCGGGCGCCAATGTGGTGGTCAACGGCTTCGGCGACATCGACGCGGCCGTGCGCGAGCTGTCGGTGCACGGCACGCGCATCGGCCACCACGGCGCGGACATGGCGCAACCCGAGCAGATCGCCGAGATGATCGCCTACGTCGAGCGCGAATTCGGCGGCCTCGACATCCTGGTCAACAACGCCGGCATCCAACACGTCGCGGCCCTGGAGGATTTCCCCGTGGAGCGCTGGAACGCGATCATCGCCATCAACCTCTCCTCGGTGTTCCACACCACCCGGCTGGCGCTGCCGGGCATGCGCCAGCGCGGCTGGGGGCGCATCCTCAACATCGCCTCGACCCACGGCCTGGTCGCCTCGGCCGGCAAGAGCGCCTACGTGGCCGCCAAACACGGAGTGATCGGCCTGACCAAGACCACCGCCCTGGAAACCGCCACCACCGGCATTACCTGCAACGCCATCTGCCCCGGCTGGGTGCTGACGCCACTGGTGCAGCAGCAGATCGACGCGCGCATCGCCGCCGGCGCCAGCCCCGAACAGGCGCGCCACGACCTGCTGGCGGAGAAGCAGCCGTCGCTGGACTTCGTCACCGCCGAACAGCTCGGCGAGCTGGCGCTATTCTTGTGTTCTGAAGCTGCCGCCCAGGTCCGCGGCGCCGCCTGGAACATGGATGGCGGCTGGGTCGCCCAGTGACTTGAGGGTTCCTGCGGCGCTTCGTGACATGATGCGCGGGCACCGTTCGTCGGCGGTGCTTTGTGCCCCACACGAATCAGCTGGAGTCGTAGTCGATGAACCAGGCGCTCTGGAGCCCTTCCCCCGAACGCATCGCCGCCACCTGCATGGACGCCTTCCGCCGCAAGGTCGCCGAGCAGCACGGGCTCGACCTGCCCGACTATGCCGCCCTGCACGCCTGGAGCATCGCCGAGCGCGAGGCCTTCTGGCTGGCCATCGTCGACACCTTCGGCGTGCAGTTCCACGAGGCGCCCGCGGCGGTGCTCGAGGAAGGCCCGGAAATGCCCGATGCGCGCTGGTTCCCCGGCGCCACCCTGAACTTCGCCGAACACCTACTGCGCCGCCGAGACCACAAGCCGGCGCTGATCGCCATCAGCGAGGACGAACGTCGCGAGGTCATCAGCCACGCCGAACTGGCCGCCCAGGTCGCCGGCCTGCAGCGCGCCCTGCGCGAAGCCGGCGTGGGCGTCGGCGACCGCGTCGCGGCCTTCATGCCCAACACCTGGCAGACCGTGGTCGGCATGCTCGCCACCACCAGCCTCGGCGCGACCTGGTCGAGCTGCTCGCCGGACTTCGGCACCCAGGGCGTGATCGACCGCTTCGGCCAGATCGAGCCCAAGGTGCTGATCGCCTGCGCCGGCTACCGCTACGCCGGCAAGGTCCTGGACCTGACTGCCAAGCTCAACGAAATCCTCGCCCAGCTGCCGAGCCTGGAACAGTTGCTGATCGTCCCCTACGCCAACAGCCATGCGCGCCGCACGGACCTCCAGACGCCGGCGCGGATCAGCCTCTGGCAGGACTTCTTCCACAGCGGCGGCGAGCCCGTGTTCACCCCGGTGCCCTTCGACCACCCGCTGTACATCCTCTATTCCTCCGGCACCACCGGCGTGCCCAAGTGCATCGTGCATGGTGCTGGCGGCGTACTGCTGCAGCACTTGAAGGAACACGGCCTGCACGTCGACCTGGGGCAGGACGACACGCTGTTCTACTACACCACCTGCGGCTGGATGATGTGGAACTGGCTGGTCTCGGGCCTCGCCGTCGGCGCCACGCTGGTGCTGTACGACGGCTCGCCGTTCCACCCCGGCCCGGAACGGCTGATGGACCTGATCGACGCCGAGCACATCAGTGTTTTCGGCACCAGCGCGAAGTACATCGCCGCGCTGGAAAAGGCCAATGTGCGCCCGCGCCTGACCCATTCCCTGGAACGACTGAAGACGATCCTCTCCACCGGATCACCGCTGGCCCATGAGAGCTTCGACTACATCTACCGCGACGTGAAGACCGACCTCTGCCTGTCGTCGATTTCCGGCGGCACCGACATCGTTTCGTGTTTCTCCCTCGGCAACCCGACGGCGCCGGTATGGCGCGGCGAGCTGCAATGCAAGGGCCTGGGCATGGCGGTGGAAGTCTGGGGCGAGGCTGGCAAACCGGTGCACGGCGAGAAAGGCGAGCTGGTCTGTGTGAAGCACTTCCCGTCGATCCCGGTGGGTTTCTGGAACGACGAGAACAACGAGAAATTCCTCGATGCCTACTTCGCCACCTTCCCCGGCGTCTGGGCCCACGGCGACTACGCAGAGGAAACCGAACACGGCGGCCTGGTGATCCACGGCCGCTCCGACGCCGTGCTCAACCCCGGCGGCGTGCGCATCGGCACCGCGGAAATCTACCGCCAGGTGGAGAAGATCGAACAGGTGCTGGAATCCATCGCCATCGGCCAGGACTGGCAGGGCGACGTGCGCGTGGTGCTGTTCGTGCGCCTGCGCGAAGGCGTTGATCTCGATGAAACGCTGCAGGAACGCATCCGCCAGACCATCCGCAGCAACACCACGCCGCGCCACGTGCCGGCGAAGATACTTGCGGTGACGGATATCCCCCGCACCATCAGCGGCAAGATCGTCGAACTGGCGGTGCGCAACGTCGTACACGGCCAACCGGTGAAGAACACCGATGCGCTGGCCAATCCGCAGGCGCTGGAGTTGTTCAGGGATCGGAAGGAGCTGGAGAGCTGAACCGGTGATTGGGTAGAGGCACAGCATGGGTATCGCTTCGCTCCACCCATCCTACGAGTGCCCACCCCACGGCATTTACTATAGGAGCAGCGGGGCCGGCCCATTGGGCGCTCATACAGAAGCAGGCAGACCTCCGGATGCGTGGTCCGGAGGCCGCTGTGTAGGATGGGTGGAGCGAAGCGATACCCATCGAACCCGTAACGGGTTACTCGTCCAGCGACTCGGTACCAAGCTCGTCCCACACCGCCTCGGCGAGGTGGAAGGTGGCGTTGGCGGCGGGGATGCCGCAGTAGATCGCGCTCTGCAGCAGCACTTCCTTGATCTCCTCGCGGGTCACGCCATTGTTGCGCGCGGCGCGCAGGTGCAGCTTGAGTTCACCCTCGCGGTTCATGCCGATCAGCATGGCGATGGTGATCAGGCTGCGGGTGTGGCGCGGCAGGCCGGGGCGGGTCCAGATGTCACCCCAGGCATGGCGGGTGATCATTTCCTGGAACTCTTCGTTGAAGGCGTTGCGCTTCTGCAGGCTACGGTCGACGTGGGCATCGCCCAGCACCGCGCGGCGCACCTGCATGCCGGCTTCGTAGCGTTCTTTTTCGTCCATCTCAACTCCCATCGGAACCTGTTGGAGCGAGCTTGCTCGCGAACCTGGACCCCGCAGCGGGGCTTGTTCGCGAGCAAGCTCGCTCCTACGAAAAGCAAAAGCAATTACGCGCGCAGGAAGGAAAGCACGCGCTGGCTGAAGGCATCGCCGGCCTGCACATTGGACAGGTGCGCGGCGCGGAACTCCACCAGCTCGGCGCCGGGAATGCGCGCCTGCAGGAAGCGGCCGTCCTCGGTGGTGGTCACCGGGTCGGCGGCGCCACAGACCACCAGGGTCGGCGCGCTGATCGCACCGATCTCGCCACGGAAATCAGCGTCGCGTACGGCGGCGCAGTTGGCCGCGTAGCCTTCCGGCGAGGTCTGCGCCAGCATGCCGACGATGGCCTCGACCTTGCCCGGCTCGGCCTCGGCGAAATCGGCAGTGAACCAGCGCGAGATGGAGGCATCGCGCAGGTTGCGCATCGCCTCGGCTCCACCGCTGAGCACGGTGTCGATGCGCGGATTCCACACCTCGGGCGTACCGATCTTGGCGGCGGTGTTGCACAGCACCAGCCGCTCGACGCGCTCCGGCGCATGGATGCCCAGCCACTGGCCGATCAGGCCGCCCATGGACAGGCCGCAGAAGTGCGCACGCGGGATGCCCAGCGCGTCCAGCAGCGCCAGCACGTCGCGGCCATTCTGCTCGATGCTGTAGGGGCCGGTCGTGACCAGCGAAGCGCCGTGACCACGGGTGTCATAGCGCAGCACGCGGAAGTGTTCGGTGAAGGCCGCGACCTGCGCGTCCCACATGTGCAGGTCGGTGCCCAGGGAGTTGGACAGTACCAGCACCGGCGCACCGGCCGGGCCGTTCAGTTGGTAGTTCAGGTCGCCATCGGCGAGACGTACGGCAGGCATGCAAAGCTCCTATCGCGACTGTTATCGCAAAGACAGTTCTTGGTGTTCGGCCAGAGCGCGTTCGACCCAGCGGCGCGCCTGGCCCAGGTAATGGACGGGATCGAGCAGACGATCCAGTTCCTCGGCATTCAGTTGGGCGACGACTTCGGCGTTGGCACCGAGCACCGTGCGCAGGTGCGCGCCCTCCTTCACCGCCTGCTTGCAGCATTGCTCCACCAGATGATGGGAGGCATCGCGGCCGATGCGCCGGGCCAGGGCGATGCTCACCGCTTCGGCGAGCACCAGACCACGGGTGAGGTCGAGGTTCGCCAGCATGCGCTCGGCGTCGACCTCCAGGCCCGGCACCAGGAGCAGCGCCTGCTGCAACGCGCCTGAAACCAGACAGCACAGCTCCGGCAGGCTTTCCCATTCGGCGTGCCACAGGCCGAGGCTGCGTTCGTGCTCCTGCGGCATGGCGGAGAACAGCGTCGAGACCAATCCCGGCGCGCGGGTGGCCGCGCCGATCAGCACCGCAGCACCCACCGGATTGCGCTTGTGCGGCATGGTGGAGGAACCGCCCTTGCCCGGTGCGGATGGCTCGAAGACTTCGCCGGCCTCGGTCTGCATCAGCAGGCTGAGGTCGCGGCCGAGCTTGCCGAGGCTGCCGGCGATCAGGCCGAGCAGGCTGGCAAACTCCACCAGCCGGTCGCGCTGGGTATGCCAGGGTTGTTCGGGGAGTTGCAGGTTCAGTTCTTCCGCCAGCGCTTCGGCCACGGCAAAGCCGTGTTCGCCAAGGGCGGCAAGGCTGCCGGAAGCGCCGCCGAACTGTAGGCACAGCAGGCGCGGTTTGAGCTCGTTCAGGCGCTGGCGATGACGGGTGATCGCACCCAGCCAGCCAGCGATCTTCATGCCGAGGGTGACCGGCGTGGCGTGCTGCAGCCAGGTGCGGCCCACCATGGGCGTACCGGCGTGGGCTTGTGCTTGAACGGCGAGCGCGTCGGCCAGCTGGGCAAGGTCGCTTTCCAGCAGTTCGATGGCGGCACGCAGTTGCAGTACCAGCCCGGAGTCCATGGCGTCCTGGCTGGTGGCGCCAAGATGCACGTAGCGCTCGGCCTCGGCGTCCTCGGCGGCGATGCGTTTGCCCAGCGCCTTCACCAACGGGATGGCGGAGTTGCCGGCGCTGCAGATGGCCTGGGCCAGAGCATCAAAATCATAGAGTTCGGCGCGGCAGGCAGCAGCGATGGGCGCCACCGCGCTCACCGGGATCATGCCCACGCGGGCCTCGGCACGGGCCAAAGCGGCCTCGAAGTCGAGCATGCCCTGCACCCGGCCGTGGTCGCTGAAGATCGCGCGCATGGCAGGCTGGGTGAAGTAGGCGTCGAACAGAAGATTGGTGCTCACGGGTTGGCTCCGGAGATCGGCGGGCGTATGCGGGACAGTATGACCGGAGTGTTGCTACCTGTAGGAGCGAGCTTGCTCGCGAACCCACTTCACGCCAGTTAATCCGGTGCCATGCGGTTCGCGAGCAAGCTCGCTCCTACAAGAGCTAAACGCGCTCAACCACCAGCGCCACGCCCTGCCCTACGCCCACGCACATGGTGCACAAGCCCAGCTTGCCGCCAGTCTTCTGCAGCTGATGCACCGCTGTCAGCACCAGACGCGCACCGCTGGCCCCCAGCGGATGGCCGAGGGCGATGGCGCCGCCGTTGGGGTTCACCCGTGCATCGTCATCAGCGACGCCGAGATCACGAGTGACTGCCAACCCCTGTGCAGCAAAGGCTTCATTCAGCTCGATGACATCGAACTGATCCATCGACAGGTTCAGGCGCTCCAGCAGCTTGCGCACCGCCGGCACCGGGCCGATGCCCATCACGCGCGGCGCGACGCCGGCGCTGGCCATGCCGAGTACTTTCGCACGAGGCGTCAGTCCGTGTTTCTTCACCGCTTCGGCGCTGGCGAGGATCAGCGCCACGGCGCCGTCATTGACGCCCGAGGCGTTGCCGGCGGTGACGGTCTTGCCTTCGCCGTTGACCGGCTTGAGCTTGGCCAGTGCTTCCAGGGTGGTGTCCGGGCGCGGGTGTTCGTCGGTGTCGACCACGGTCTCGCCCTTGCGGCCCTTGATCACCACCGGGACGATTTCCTCGGCGAAGTAGCCGTTGGCCTGGGCGATGCCGGCACGCTGCTGGCTGCGCAGGGAGAAAGCGTCCTGGTCGGCGCGGTTGATGCTGTAGTCGTCGGCCACGTTGTCGGCGGTCTGCGGCATGGCATCCACGCCGTACTGTGCCTTCATCAGCGGGTTGATGAAGCGCCAGCCGATGGTGGTGTCTTCGATCTTCTGGCCACGACCGAAAGCGCTGTCAGCCTTGCCCATCACATAGGGCGCGCGGGACATGGACTCCACGCCACCGGCGATAACCAGCTCGGCCTCACCACTGGCGACGGCGCGGAAGGCTGTGCCCACCGCGTCCAGGCCCGAGGCGCAGAGACGGTTGAGGGTCACGCCCGGCACGCTCTCCGGCAGGCCGGCCAGCAGCAACGCCATGCGCGCCACGTTGCGGTTGTCCTCGCCGGCCTGGTTGGCGCAGCCGAGGTACACCTCGTCCAGCGCGGCCCAGTCGACCTGCGGGTTGCGCTCCACCAGCGCCTTCACCGGCACGGCGGCGAGATCGTCGGCGCGCACACCGGAGAGCGCGCCGCCGAAGCGGCCGATGGGCGTGCGCAAGGCGTCGCAGATGAAGACCTCGCGGCTCATTCCTCACCTCCCAGCTGACCGTGGGCGGCGGCAGTGCGAGCTTCCAGGGCACGCAGGGCGGTCAGTTCGACATCGTTCGGCGCGACAGTTTCTGACACCTTCTCGGCGAAGCGGATCGCCCAGCCGGTTGCCTCCACGACCTGCTCGCGGGTCACGCCCGGATGCAACGAGGTGACGATGAATTCATTGCTGCCGGCTTCCGGTTCCATGATGCAGAGGTCGGTGATGATCGCCACCGGGCCTTTGCCCGGCAGGCCGAGCTGTTTGCGGTGGTCGCCGCCCTCACCGAAGCCGACCGAAGTGACGAAAGCCAGCTTGTCGACGAAGGTGCGGTGGGACTGCTTGAGGATGATCAGCACTTCCTTGGCGGAGCCGGCGATCTCCGGCGCGCCGCCGGCGCCCGGCAGACGCACCTTCGGCTTGTTGTAGTCGCCGATGACGGTGGTGTTGATGTTGCCGAAGCGGTCGACCTGGGCCGCGCCGAGGAAGCCGACGTCGATGCGCCCGCCCTGCAGCCAGTAACGGAAGATTTCGCCGGTGGGCACCACGGTGTCGGCGGTCTCGGCCAGCTCGCCGTCACCGATGGACAGCGGCAGCACGCTGGGCTTGGCACCGATGGGGCCGGATTCATAGATCAGGACCACATCAGGGGATGCAGTCAGGCGCGCGAGGTTGGCCGCCTTGGACGGCAGGCCGATACCGACGAAGCAGACGGCGCCGTTCTTCAATCGGCGGGCGGCGGCCACGGTCATCATTTCATTGGTGCTGTAGGCGCTCATCAGTTGGCCTCCGCGAGCTTGGTCTGGAACTCGGCAAAATCCTTGGTGCCGCGGATGTAGGTATCGATCCAGGCGTTGAAGGTGTCGCGGTCACGGGCGATCGGATCCCAGGCCTGGTAGAAATGGTTGTCGCGCTCGGAGTAGCCGTGGGCATAGGACGGGTGCGAGCCGCCGGGCACGTGGCAGACGGCAGACAGCGCCCAGGTCGGCAGCACGCATGAGTTCATCGGCGCGTTCAGGTCGTCGACGATTTCCTCGACGGTGACGATGCAGCGCTTGGCGGCCAGGACGGCTTCCTTCTGCACGCCGAGGATGCCCCACAGCAGCACGTTGCCCTTGCGGTCGGCCTTCTGCGCGTGGATCACGGTGACGTCAGGGCGAACCGAAGGCACGGCAGCCAGTTGCTCGCCGGTGAACGGGCAGTTGATGAACTTGATGTTCGGGTTGACCTTCGGCAGGTCGGAACCGGCGTAAGCGCGCAGCACGGCGAACGGCAGGCCCGAGGCGCCAGCGACGTAGGAGTTGGCCAGGTCGGCGTGGCTGTGCTCGTCGATCTCCAGCTCGCGCGGCCAGCCCTTCTCTACCGCATCACGCAGGCGATGCAGCGAACCGACGCCAGGGTTGCCGCCCCAGGAGAAGGTCAGCTTGCGCACGCAGCCGGCGCCGATCAGCAGGTCGTAGACCAGGTCGGGCGTCATGCGCACCAGGTGCAGGTCTTTCTTGCCCTGGCGGATCAGCTCGTGGGAGGCAGCAGTCGGGATCAGGTGGGTGAAGCCTTCGAGCGCGACGGTGTCGCCGTCGTTGACGAAGCGCTCGATCGCTTCGCGGAGAGTCAGGAGTTCAGCCATGGTCGGTCTCGTTGTAGGCGTGGTGCAGGTGGGAAAAAGGTACCGCCGGGGGGATGGGCGAACAATGCGATAATCGACTATTGGTGCGAATATCGAACACTTCTCTTAGGGGGCTAACGGCTGCTCGGCGACAGCCCGAAATCGCAGGAGCGTCACAGGCAAAGGGCCACGCCTGCAGATGCTTCCAGCAAGCGAGGTAATGCCCGGCAAGCGGTTTTTTGTAGGAGCGAGCTTGCTCGCGAACTGAGTTTCCCGGCTGATCCGGCGCCGAGCGGGTTCGCGAGCAAGCTCGCTCCTACAGATTCAGCATCAGGCTTCCTGCAGTGCTCTGCGTAGGATGGGGGGAG
Source organism: Pseudomonas multiresinivorans (assembly GCF_012971725.1). Taxonomy (NCBI): domain Bacteria; kingdom Pseudomonadati; phylum Pseudomonadota; class Gammaproteobacteria; order Pseudomonadales; family Pseudomonadaceae; genus Pseudomonas; species Pseudomonas multiresinivorans. Next base: position 2,486,658 of record NZ_CP048833.1, on the reverse strand, counting down.
CGCAGCGATACCCATGCGGTCGTTGCACGGATTGATGGGTATCGCTTCGCTCCACGCCATCCTACGGCGGGGTTACCAGCAGGATCGGAGCGGTTGGGGAATCAGGCTTGCTGCAAGGCGCGGGGGCGATTGCTGCGGTCTTCCGCGTCGGCGGAAACCGCCTGCTGCAGCTGGAAGTCGAACTCGATCTCGGCAAAACGCCCTTCCACGCCGCGTGCCTTGGCCGCATCGGCGTCCTCGACGAAACGCACCTCGCCGATCAGCCCGTCACGGGTGGCGTAGGCGAAGTCGTCCCACAGGTATTGGTCGCCGGCCAGGTTGATCTGCGTGGTCAGGTGGCGATGGCCCGGCGCGGAGATGAAGAAGTGGATGTGCGCCGGGCGCTGGCCGTGGCGGCCGAGCTGGTTGAGCAGCTCCTGGGTCGGGCCGTCCGGCGGGCAGCCGTAGCCGCTGGGCACGATGCTGCGCGCTTGGTAACGGCCTTCGGCGTCGGTGACGATGCGCCGGCGCAGGTTGAATTCGGACTGGGTGCTGTCGAAGTACGAGTAGGTGCCGTTGGTGTTGGCGTGCCAGAGGTCGACCACGGCGCCGGCCAGCGGCTTGCCGTCGAGGTCGAACACGCGGCCGGAGAGGAACATCACGGTGCCCGCATCCTGGCCATCGTCCATCCGCGCTTCGCCTTCGGACAGCGGCGCGCCGGCCACGTACAGCGGGCCTTCGATGGTGCGCGGGGTGCCGCCTTCGATGCCGACCGCTGCGTCCTGTGCGTCCAGCAGCAGGTCGAGGTAGTGCTCGATGCCCAGGCCGGCGACCACCAGGCCGGCTTCCTGACGCGCGCCCAGGCGGTTGAGGTAGTCCACGGCTTTCCAGAACTCATCCGGGGTGACGTTCATGTCTTCGATGAGCTTCGCGGTGTCCTGCAGGATGCGCAGGACGAGGCTCTTCACGCGCGGATTGCCCTGGTCGTTCAAGGCGCCGCTGGCTTCTTCGAAGAAGGTCTGGATATCGGCAGTCTGGGAAATCTTCACGGTCATGGTGCGATCCTCAAGTCTTGTTCTTGTTGAGTCGTACGGAGCGAAAGTCAGCGGTCGTCGGCGTGGATCGAGGACGGATGGCGGCAGAGGCCGTCGACCTCGATGTCCATGTAGGGGAACAGCGGCAACTGCATCAGGGTGTCGTGCAGTTCCTCGACGCTGGCGAGGTCGAACACGCTGTAGTTGGCGTAGTGCCCGGCGATGCGCCACAGGTGACGCCACTTGCCCTCGCGCTGCAGGCGCTGGGCCAGTTCCTTCTCGTCGGCCTTGAGCTGGGCGGCCTTGGCCGGGTCCATGTCGACGGGCAATTTCACGGTCATCTTCACGTGGAACAGCATCGGTTTTTCTCCTCTATCTCAATCGAAAAAATCAGGTGCGGCGGAAGCGCGCCAGGCGCTCTTCGTCCAAGGTCAGGCCCAGGCCGGGCGTGCGCGGCACCTGCAGCTGGAAGTCGCGATACACCGGCGCTTCGGTGACGATTTCCTCGGTGAGCAGCAGCGGACCAAACAGCTCGGTGGCCCAGGTGAGTTTTTCCAGGGTGATGAAGGCGTGGGCCGAGGCCAGGGTGCCGACCGCACCTTCGAGCATGGTCCCGCCGTACAGCGCGATGCCGGCCGCTTCGGCGATCTGCGCGGTGCGCAACACGGCGCGCGGGCCGCCGTTCTTGGCGATCTTCAGGGCGAAGATGCTGGCCGCGCCGTCAGCGGCGAGGCTGAAGGCGTCGGCCACGCTCTCGATGGACTCGTCGGCCATGATCGGCGCCGGGCTGCGCTGGTTCAGGCGCACCTGGCCGCTGCGGTTGATGCGCGAGATAGGCTGCTCGATCAGGTCGATACCGTTCTCGCCGAGCACCTGGCAGCCGCGGATGGCCTGGGATTCATCCCAGCCCTGGTTGACGTCCACGCGCACGCTGGCGCGCTCGCCCAGGGCCTTCTTGATTGCCACCACATGCTTGAGGTCCTGCTCCAGCGGGTTGGCGCCGATCTTCAGCTTGAAGATGCGGTGGCGGCGGATTTCCAGCATCTGTTCGGCTTCGGCGATATCGCGGGCGGTGTCGCCGGAGGCCAGGGTCCAGGCCACTTCCAGGCTGTCGCGTACGCGGCCGCCGAGCAGCTCGCTGACCGGCAGGCCGAGGCGCTTGCCCTGGGCGTCCAGCAGCGCGCTCTCAATGCCGGAGCGGGCGAAGGTGTTGCCCTTGATCGACTTGTCCAGGCGCTGCATGCAAGCGTTGATGTTGCTCGCGTCCTGGCCCTGGAGCAGCGGCGCAAAGTGCGTGTCGATATTGGCCTTGATGCTTTCCGGGCTCTCGTTGCCATAGGCCAGGCCGCCGATGGTGGTGGCCTCGCCGATGCCTTCGACGCCGTCGGAGCAGCGCAGGCGGATGATCACCAGCGTCTGCCGCTGCATGGTGTGCATGGCCAGCTTGTGCGGGCGGATGGTCGGCAGGTCGACGATGATCGACTCGATGCGTTCGATGACAGGGCTACTCATGGACGGCGTTCCGGGCTGGGATTTCTGGGGTGGCCGGGCAGTCAATTAGCGATACCCGGAAGGTCTTTTCGCGATTGACGAAGGATTGCGCCGGGCCCCACAGGCAGTCCAATATCGATGCCGTCTTGTTGCATACCCTGGAGGTATCATGGAGCTGCGACACCTGCGCTACTTCCGCGAAGTGGCCGGCACCCTCAACTTCACCCGCGCCGCCGAGCGCCTGCACATCGCCCAGCCACCGCTGAGCCGGCAGATCCAGCAGCTCGAGGAGTTGCTTGGCGTGCCGCTGCTGGAACGCGGCCGGCCGCTGCGCCTGACCGACGCCGGGCGCTACTTCCACGAGCAGACCGGCACCCTGCTGGCGCAGCTGGAGGGCATCTGCGAAAGCACCCGGCGCATCGGTCGTGGCGAGCGCCAGTGGTTCGGCATCGGTTTCGCGCCGTCGACGCTGTACGACGGCCTGCCCGAGCTGATCCGCGAGCTGCGCGGCGATGCCGGGCTGGAGTTGGGTTTGCAGGAAATGACCACAGTGCAGCAGGTCGAGGCGCTGAAAAGCGGGCGCATCGACATCGGCTTCGGGCGCATCCGCATCGACGACCCGGCGATCAGCCAGATCGTCCTGCGTGAGGAGCCGATGGTCGCCGTGCTGCCCGCCGGGCACCGTCTGCTGGGTCACCCAGTGAGCCTGGAGCAACTGGCCGGCGAGGACTTCGTCCTCTACCCCGCCAACCCGCGTCCCAGCTATGCCGACCACGTACTGGCGCTGTTCGCCAACCACGGCCTGAGTGTGCGTGTTGCGCAGTGGACCAACGAACTGCAGACCGCCATCGGCCTGGTCGCCGCCGGCCTGGGCGTGGCACTGGTGCCGGCGTCGGTGCAGCAACAGCACCGCGCCGACATCGGCTACTCCACGCTGACCGACGCAGAGGCAGTCTCGCCGATCATCCTGAGCCTGCGCCGCGGCGATGTCAGCGCTCCGCTGCAACGCTGCCTGCAACTGATCGGCGCGAAACTGCCCTGAGGATCAGGTAGCGTCCGCGTGGCTCACCAACCCCTTGATCACCACCGCCGCCGTGGCGATGGCGGCCGGCACGATCAGCGCAGTGAGTACCTGCTCGAAGTTCCAGCCCAGGCCCAGCAGGGTCGCGCCGATCCAGGCACCGAGGATGGCGCCGAAGCGGCCGATGCCGAGCATCCAGGACACCCCGGTGGCGCGTCCCTGGGTCGGGTAGAAGCGCGCG